>CAZIHO010000144.1:0-7439 GCA_964538875.1 uncultured Chromatiaceae bacterium | reverse complement strand
GGTCGGGTTCGACCTTGGTAGCCTGCAGGTGGTAACCGGAATCGCCCAGGCCGGTGTGCGAATCAACCGTTTCTATCACTCCCTCCACCCAGACCACGTCCATGCCGGTAGTGACCGGCACCGGCTTGTCCGGCACGACATGAACGATTTGGTTGGCAGGCGGGGGTGGTACATGGATACAGGCGCCAAAATAAGGCACCAGGAGGAATTCTTTGATTTCCTTCTTGCCAAACTCCAGCGGCACCATGAAGCCTTGGAGCCGAACCGCCTTGCCGGCGATCTCCGGATTGGTGGGGGCTTCGCTCCACATGGCCTTGATCTTGTCCATTACCTCCATAGCCTTGGGGTCGGAGTCCTTCAGCTTGTTTAGCTTCAAGTCGCTGATGGCTTTCATGGGGTTCCAGCCCGAGGGCATTAAGTCGTCCCAGCTAATCTCCTGGTAATCAGCGGCAAACAGGGGCGAGGCGGCGAACAATGCAGCCAGTAGGCAAAGGCAGGATTTCATGAATATCTCCCACGGTGGTGTGGTTTGATCAGGGTTTGGTGCCAAGGTAGGCGGCGGTTGCCGCGATAACTGCCATCGCCAAAACGATGGCGGCGCCAGCGGGCAAATCCAGCATCCCAGACGCTGCCAAGCCTAACCCATAACCTGCGGCGCCAAGTAGATAGCCCCGGCCCAGGCGTCCTTCCGCCGTTAGGGCCGGCACGATCAGGCTGGCGAAAACCAGGTAGATACCGACCAGCTGCACCGAGGCGGTGATGGTAACTGCGAACAGCAGGTAGAATACTAGAGACGATTCTTGTCCGCGCGAGCCAAACCAGGCCACCAGGACGACGCCGGTGATAGCCACGAGGGGCTGCAGGCTGGGCCAGGTGGTCCAAAGAATCTGGCCTATCAACAGGTCCTGCAACTGCTCGGCGCCCTGGGGGTCCCGGCTCATCAGTACCAGCGAGGCGCAGGCGGCGGCGGCAAAAACCACACCGATGATGGCCTCTTGCCGCTGCGGCGCCTTCTTCTCCATCCAATGGAGGAACAAAGCACCGACAAGTGCCGCCGTGACCGCGCCAGCTTGGGTCAGCCAGGTGGACGCCTCGTCACCGGCCCAGGCATGCACCACCACCACGCCTAGCCCAGCGATCTGGGCGATGGCCAGGTCCAGAAAGACGATGCCTCGCTTGAGGACAGCCATGCCAAAAGGCACATGGGTGGCGAGCACCAACAGGCCCGCTGCGAAGGCGGGCAGGAGGATACCGGGGTCGAGGCCGGTGATGTTCATTTCGCCCCGGCAATCAGACGCGCCAGCGTTTCGTCGTAGAGGCTGAATAGATCCTTAGCCTCCGGCGTGCCGCCTACGGTGTAGGGCAACTCCAGCACCGGGATGCCGGCGCGTTCTGCCAACCAATCGCCTGGTTTGGCCGACTGGTAGGCAGATCGCAGGATCAGCCGCGCTGGCCGTTGCTGCAGCCGCGCCAGCAACTCGGACAGATAGGCAGCGGAGGGGTCGATGCCGGGCTTGGGCTCCAGGTCGGCGACTACTTCCAGGCCCAGCCAGTCGGCCAGGTAAACCCAGTTCGTATGATGCACTACGACCGGCAGGCCACGCAGCGGGGCGCCCTGCTGCTGCCACCGGGCGATGGCCGCGCCCATGCGTTGCTGGAAATCCCGGTTGCGCGCGACATAGACGGCGGCATTGCCGGGGTCCAGTTCCGCCAGGCGCAGCGCCAAGACGTCGGCGACCTTGAGCAGATTCCTCGGATCGCTGACCAGGTGCGGATTCCCGTCCGGATGGATGTCGCCCTGGGCGCGGTCGATGCGTGCGGGTTGTTCCAACAGGCGGACATAGCGCGCTGCCTCGAAGGCACCGGACTGGCCTGGTTGGATGCGGGCATTGCCCGCTTCCCGTTGTAGTAGCGGCAGCCAGCCGATCTCCAGCTCCGCGCCGGTGCAGACTAACAAGTCGGCATTGCGGGCGCGAGCGATCAGGGATGGCCGCGCCTGAACGTGGTGGGGGTCCTGCCGGGCGGTAGTGGCGGAAGTGACCTGGGCCTTGTCACCGGCCAGTTCTTCGGTCAATGCCGCCCATTCCGGTTCGCAGGCGAGGACGTTGAGGGTGGCCTGGGCCGTCAGGGTCGGGAGCAACAAGCTCAGGAGCAGCAGTGTGCGTGTCATGAGGTCGATTCCTTGGATTGAGTCCCAGTCAAGGGTCAGAAGGAGTGCGCGCTGTGGGCACCCATGCTGTAGATGTATTGAAGGCTGATTTCGCTATTGTCGGGGTTGTCAGCCATGGCATGGTTGCGCGCCAGTTGCAGACGAATCAGCGAGAATTCGCTGGGCGCGTAATCGGTCATCAAAGTCCACTTATTGGGGTCGTAGGAGCCGGACGACAGGGCCGCATCGTTGATGCCGTAATCCAGGCTGCCCTGGTTCAAGCGGTCGTAGCGCAGACCGACACGCCAACGCGGCATGAATTGCCAGATGCCCTGGGCATACCAGCCGGTTTGATCAGCCCGATAGGCCGCCGTGGTATCGGCCAGGCAGGCACCACCCTCCGCCGAGTTGTCCAGACAGGTCAGATCACCGCTCTCGTCACGCTGGAAGAATTCGGCCTGCAATTTGAAATTGCGATCCTTCGGATTGCCATCCGGCGCCATCTTCCAGACGAAATCGGCGATCCAGGTCTTCGACCGGCCGGTGAAACTGGTCTCCGCCTCCGTGCCGCTACTGTCGATCAGGGTGCTAGCGCGATCGCGGGGTTCCGCCGACAGGTAAGACAGCCCCGCCCGCCAGGATGAGGTATCGCCGACGTCGCCGCCGATATGGCCGTAGACCGCCCAGGCGCCCGGATCGTTGTGGTCACCGTCGCTGCCGGGAAAGGCGGCGCCGCTGCCGATTTCCGCACCCAATTCTAGGAAGGTATCGATGGGGGCCAGCCACTTGAGCTGCAGACCGTCCTGAACCAGGTGCTCACCGAACAAAACCTGGTACATCAGGTTGTTATCAGAAAAATCCCAAGAATGCGGGTGCTGCGCATTTTGGTAGCCGATGCCCGAGATAAATCGGCCGCCCTTCAGGACAAAGCCCTTATCCAGGTTCAGGGTCTGAAACCAGGCCTCCTCGAGCTCGGCCTGATCGTCGGCGAGGATGATGGTTGCGGAACCGCGAAAATAGGGGTCGATATTCGCCCCGATGACCAATTCCGTGTCATTCAGGGAAAAGCCGCGTTGAGAGGCGCCGATTTCCTCGTCCTGCAAATAGCCGGTCGGACGGCGTTCGCCGGACTTGCGGGAGACGTAAGTGCCTTGCAGGATGAGGGACAGCTCCGGATTGAAGCTGTTGGCGTTTACCGGCGGGCGTTCTACCCGGTCGACGGCGGTGGGCGAGGCATTGGCCTTGCCTGCGGCAGAATCTAGTCTGCTCTCCAGTGCCTTCAACCGGTCTTCGTAGCTGCTGCGCAGACTGTGCAGTTGTTGCTCGAAATCGGCCCGCAGGCGGGCGACTTCGGCATCGTCGGCCGCCGCAGCCGGCCAAGGAAGGGTGGCGGCGCCCGCGACGGCGAGCGCGAGTAATGAGCGTTGCATGGTGTCACTCCCGATCTAGAGGGCCGCACCCAACCTTCGTCCTCCGGCGTGAAACCGGGAGGGCGGCGGGCGCGTACTGGGGCTGGTTTCAAGTGGTTCGGGAGCGAGAGGGTGGCGCGCGGCTGCGGTAGACCGGCGTCCGACGACTGATTGCCACGACCAGGCCGACGGGCGGGGGCGGCGCCATAGCCGGCGCCGATCCGGCCACCGCGAGGCCGAGCGAGGGCAGCACGGCGCCCAGGTGGGCGTAGGCGATGCATTGCCCGCAAACCTGGTGGCTATGGGGCGCCTGGTCCTGAAGATCCTCGAATAGGTGTCCAACAGCGTGGGCCGCCGCCCCGGCCTGACCCAGGACCAGGAACAGGCTGAGCAGCAGACGCCGGACCCAAGCCAGGTTCATAGCCGGGGAGTCAGCCCGTCGGCCAGGGACAAGCGATAGGCGCGCCAGCCCGGCACTAGGCCGGCGGCCAGGCCGACCGCGACCGTACCGGCGAGCAGATACAGCTCCTCCAGCGTCGGCGCACCGGCGGCGATACTTAAACCGAACCGCGCCTCGATCAGCGGCCCAAGGCCGAAGGAGACGCCGGTGAGCAGCAGGAAACCGAGCCCGGTACCCACCAGGGTCAGGCCCAGCCCTTCCAGGGTCAGCAACATCAGGATATCGCGCGGGTGGGCGCCGACCGCGCGCAACAGGGCGAGTTCGCGGCGGCGTTCGTTGAGGCCGGCCAGGATCACCGCGATCAAGCCCGCCAAGCTGACCACGACCACCAGAGCGGACACTCCCAGCAAGGCCCGTTCGCCGACGCCGACCACCTGCCAGAGCTGGGACAAGGCGACACCCGGCATTACCGCCATGAGGGGTTCATCCCGGAATTGATCGATCCAACGTTTGGTGGCAAATACCGCCGCGCGGGATTTGAGGCCAAGGATGACGCCGGTGACGGTCTTGGGCGTGAGGTCGAATTTTTTCACCTGCTCGGCGGGAATGCTCATGCCGGGGAGATGGGTGCCGCCCTGCCAGTCCAGGTGGATCGCCTCCATGGCGTCGAGTCCGATGTGCACCGTACGGTCGACCGGGGTCCCGGTGCGCGCCAGGATGCCGACCAGGACAAAAGGCTTGTCAGCATGCTGGGCCAGGTCGGTCTCGCCGCTGCCGTGGCTGAGGGTCAAAGCGCTGCCGAGCCGCAAGTCGAGTGCCTCGGCGACTTCGACGCCGAACACAGCCTCGAAAACGTCCCCAAATGGGCGGCCTTGGGCGAGTTGCAGGGGACGAGCGTCGCCGTAGCGGAAGTGAGCGAAGTAGTCGTTCGTGGTTCCGAGTACCGGATACCCGTGAAACGAATCACCTAAAGACACGGGGATGCTCCAGGCCACCGCCGGATGGTTGGCGATGGCCTGAGCGCTGGCCCAATCCATGTTGTGGGCAGCGTCTCCGAGATGGAACAGGGTGTATAGGATGAGCTGCAAGGGGCTGCCGCGGGCGCCGACGATCAGATCGGCGCCGGAGACCGATTGTTCAAAACCTTCGCGCACGCTTTTGCGCAGGCGCTCGACACCGAGCAGGAGACAGACCGAGAGGGCGATGGCGAGCACCGTCAACGCCAGCGTGGCGCGCCGGTTCCACGCGCTGCGGGCCGCAAGGACGATGAGGTGGGTCATATCCGATTGATCTCGGACAGGGCCAGGCGCCGCGCAAACCTTTCTGCCAGGCGTTGGTCATGGCTGACGAACATCAGCGCGGCACCGCTTTCAGTGCATTCGCGGGCCAACAGGTCCAGAAAGGCAGACTGGCGTTCTGCGTCGAGCGCCGAGGTAGGTTCGTCGGCGATCACTAATTCAGGTCTCCCGATCAAAGCCCGGGCCGCCGCGACGCGCTGCTGCTGGCCCACCGACAGGCTGGACGCCGGACGCTCCGACAGCTCGGTACCCAGATCCAGATCCCGCAGGAGCCGGGCAGCAGTCGCTTGGACGGCGCCGGCCCGTTCCCGGCGACGGCGGGAAAACCGGCAGGGCAAGAGCACGTTATCCATCACCGAAAGGTAGGGGATCAGGTTGAACTGCTGGAAAATCAGGCCGATGTGGTCCGCCCGGAAGCGGTCCCGGGCCGAACGGGATAGCCGGGACACGGACTGGCCGAGCAGATCGAGTTCACCGGAATCAGGCACCAGCACGCCGGCTAACAGGTTGAGCAAGGTGCTCTTGCCGGAACCCGACGGACCCTGGAGGGAGACCTGCTCGCCGACCGCCAATTCGAATTCCGCGATGGCCAAACAGGGCGCAGTGCCCCAGTTGAAACGCAGATCGGCGATACGAACCACCGGATCGGCCATGGCCTACCAACTCAGGTTGCGCTGGGTCGGCGTCAGTTGCATGGTTTTCTGTCCTTTGGGCCCTGCCAGTTCGGCGGATAGCTGCTTGATGCCCGGAAAAGGCGCAAAGAGCTTCACCTCGATGTTCTGCAGTCGTGCGGGCTGGGCGCAGTGGAAGACAAATTCCGCGTCCAGGTCCCCGTGGACGGCATCTTCTTGGCCGGCCTCGAACAGGGTCGATTCAAGTTTCACCCCGGTGACCTGACATTGCGCGGCCGGTGTCGGTTGGAACAGCTTGTCCGGCGCATCCAGGCGTTGCTTCATGGCCGCAACCGCCTGCCGCTCCTTGTCTGTTCGTGGGGAATGTTCGAAGCCGACCAGGCTATCCGCGGGCGATTCCAGCCTCAGGGTCAGGGTGCCCCCATCGACGGCCACTTCCAGATGGGCCTGGCCATGTACATGGGCCTCGGCGGCCAAGGCCACGGGCGTCATGGCGAGGAGGATGATGGTGAACAGATAGTGGGTCATAGTGATCTCCGGGGTCAGTGTCCGTGAGCATTCAGTAACACTAGGCCGATGCCGATGGCAATCAACACGAACTGAATGACGAAATCGACCGGCTTGCGCTGTTTGTGTAGCGTCGGCACCAAATCGGCCACGGCGATGTAAATGAAACTGGCCGCGGCCAAGGCCAGGACATAGGGGATGACGCCCTGGGTGCTGCTCAGGGCCAGCCAGCCGAGAACGCCCCCCACAATCGCGGTGAGGCTGGACAGAAGATTCAGCCATAGCGCCTTGGCGCGGCTGTAACCGGAGGCCAGCAGGACCATGAAATCACCCACTTCCTGAGGCACTTCGTGGGAGATAACGGCGATGGTGGTTGCCCAGCCCAAGGCGTCACCCTGCAGGAAGGCAGCGGCGATGAGGACGCCGTCGACGAAGTTGTGCAGCCCGTCGCCCAGCAGGATGATGGAGCCGGCGGCGTGCTGGGCGTGGCAGACGTGGCCCGCGTCTTCATGGTGATCGTGGCGCCAGAGAGCCGCCTTTTCCAAAGCGAACAAGATCAGGATGCCAGCCAGAACCGTGGCGCCGACCCTATGGGCGTCCAGCATCTCCATCGCCTCCGGCAAAAGATCGAGGAAAGACACCGCGAGCAGGAGGCCAACGGAAAACCCGACCAGTCTGTGGGCCATGTCCTTCAGGACGGTCAGTGACAACATTGCCGCCGCCAATACGGCCAAAACGCCGCCAGCCAGGGTCGCAAGCAGAATGTTAGTCAGGGTCATCGGGGTGTCCGCATCGTGCAAGTCAGTTGCATATTAGCCGAGCAGGTTCACACATGCAACTTTGTTGCACAGTTCTCCCGAATGATAATCACTGACCAAACACGACCTTGGCGGGAAAGGGGTCGTCGAGGGCCGCCTTGAACCGCTTGCGCTTGAGGCTGAGGGTGGAAGATTCACGGCGCAGCGGATTTGGGGCGAACTGGCGCAGGGTATGGAAATTGCCGCAATATGGCGCAGCCACCCCACCATAAATTAATGGGTTACA
>CAZIHO010000143.1:0-7557 GCA_964538875.1 uncultured Chromatiaceae bacterium | reverse complement strand
TTGGTGGGCCGTCAGGGATTTGAACCCCGGACCAAGGGATTATGAGTCCCCTGCTCTAACCGCTGAGCTAACGGCCCTGATACTTGGAACCTGGGCGTCGACCTCATCAGTCCTCCAGGAAGCTACGCAGTTTTTCAGATCTTGATGGATGGCGCAACTTGCGGAGGGCTTTGGCTTCAATTTGACGTATCCGCTCCCGGGTTACGTCAAACTGCTTGCCCACTTCTTCCAGGGTGTGGTCGGTATTCATGTCGATGCCGAAACGCATCCGTAATACCTTGGCCTCCCGTGAGGTCAAGCCGCCCAACAGCATTTGGGTGGCTTCCCGCAGGCCTTGGGAGGTGGCGCTTTCCACCGGGGACAACATGCCGGAGTCTTCCAGGAAGTCGCCCAGGTGGGAGTCTTCATCATCGCCGATCGGGGTTTCCATGGAGATGGGTTCTTTGGCGATCTTGAGGACTTTGCGGACCTTGTCCTCGGGCATTTCCATGCGCTCAGCCAGTTCTTCCGGGGTGGCTTCGCGGCCCATTTCCTGGACCATCTGACGTGAAATGCGATTGAGTTTGTTGATGGTCTCAATCATATGTACGGGAATACGGATGGTCCGCGCTTGATCGGCGATGGAGCGAGTGATGGCTTGCCGAATCCACCAGGTTGCATAGGTGGAAAACTTATAGCCACGACGGTACTCGAACTTATCCACCGCTTTCATGAGGCCGATATTGCCTTCCTGAATGAGATCCAGGAACTGAAGGCCCCGGTTGGTGTACTTCTTGGCAATCGAGATCACCAGGCGCAAATTAGCTTCCACCATTTCCTTCTTGGCGCGCCGGGCCTTGGCTTCTCCGATGGACATGCGGCGATTAATTTCCTTGATTTCGCCGATGCTTAGGAAATTCTCCCGCTCGATGTCAATGAGTTTCCGTTGGGCGCGCAGGATGTCGCGTTTGTGTTCTTCCAGCGCAGCGCCATAGGGTTTGGTCTCGCCAAGATGGCGCACAAGCCAGTCCAGATTGGTTTCATTGTCTGGGAACGAGGCGATGAAATCCTTGCGCGGCATGCCGGAGGTATCCACGCACAAGGCCATGATGGTCTTTTCCTGGGCGCGAATCCGCTCAATGGTGTGCCGCAGGTTTTCCGCGAGTTCCGTGAATACCCCCGGCATCAGCTTGAACTTTAGGAAGATTTCGGACGCCGCCTGCATGGCCTCCTGGATCTTGGCGTCCCCGATATCGTCTTCGGACGAAATGGCGACTAGATTGGCGTAGTGTTCCCGCAAGCTGGCCACGTAGGTTGCCGTTTCCTCCGGATCTGGACCGGTATCCGCGACGATGGCGGCCACTTCCATGTCCTCATCCTCATCCACCTCGCCAGCCAACTCGACTTCTTCGCCGATGAACTCTTCGCTAATGAGTTCTGGCTTTTCTTCCGGGACTTCTTCTCCCTCAGAATCGGTGAAGCCGCTGAAGATATCCGTCAGCCGAGTTTCCTGCCGATCCACCTTTTCGAATAGCCCCAGCAATCCACCAATGGTGCGCGGGAACTGGGACAGGGCGCTCAGGACTTGAAAGAGTCCGTCCTCAATGCGTTTGGCGATTTTGAGCTCCCCCTCCCGGGTGAGCAATTCCACCGTGCCCATTTCGCGCATGTACATGCGCACCGGGTCCGTGGTGCGGCCAAATTCACTATCCACCGACGCTAACGCGGCAGCGGCGGCCTCTGCTGCATCGTCATCCGCAGTGACCATGTCACTGAGGCTTTGGTCGTCCACATCCGGCGCCGTTTCATGGACCATGATGCCCATGTCGTTAATCATCCGGATAATATCTTCTATTTGGTCGGGTTCGACCAAGCCGGGCGGCAAGTGATCATTCACTTCGGAATAGGTCAGAAAACCCTGCTCTTTCCCTTTGGCAATGAGTTGCTTGAGCTGGGACTGCTGGTGTTCTTGATCCATACGGCACCTAGGATGAGCTGCTATTCAACGGCACGGAATCAAACCGCCCAGTTTAACATAGTCGCGCGCGAATTAAGTGGCAAACTTCCCGAACAGGGTCTCGATGGGACCTAGTTAGGGGGTGTCGTCGTCGCAGCGCGGGATTCCATGACAACCGAGGTTGGCGCTAATTTCGCATGTCATGGCATTCTCAGACGGTCAGGTTTGGGTTGGCGTTTGATGAAAAGGTCACACGCTGGGTCTGCTCGCACCCGGATAGGGTGATCCGCCCATCAACTGGGCTTGAGGAGATCCAGCAATCGAGCTTTTTCCTCCGCCGTCATTTGACTCGGCCTTTCCTTTTGAATCAATTGGTTGGCTTCTTGGCCCCGCGTTTCCTGATTTAACCGCCGGATAGCGCCCAGCAACTCATCCTTGAGCCCCTCGGCATCGCCCTGAAAGGGATATGACGCCAGGCGTTCCATATGGCGACCTGATTCCGTATCGCGCCAACGTTCTAACATCTGCGCTGTGTTAAGGGTAGGTTGAGCTACAAGTAAATCAAGGAGTTCTGCCAGCAAGGAGATGCCAGGCTGGGCCAGTTGCCGCCAGTGCCCGGACAGAGAGGCGGCTTCTGGGGCCAGATGGGGATATTGCAGCAGCAGGGCAACCGCTCGTCGCACCTGGGTCATGCTGGGCAATGTGGCGGGTCCGCGCGGCTGAGTTGGACGGGCTCTGATTGCGTTCGCCGCCAGTCCGAGTTGCCGGCGGCCAAGGCCCACCCGCTCCGCCAGCCGGGCGACCATGATTTCCCGGAAAGTCCCCGCCGGTAGTTGTTCCAGTAGGGGTCGGGCCCGCTCCGCTAGGCGCGCCCTCCCCTCCGGGCTGGCCAAATCCACCTCGGATTCCAGCCGTTCGAAGAAGTATTCGGATAGGGGTTTGGCGCTGGTCAGGCGCTGGGCAAAGGCGGCGTTCCCTTCCTTGCGAATCAGGGTATCCGGGTCTTCTTGGTCGGGCAGAAACAGAAAGCGAATTTCCCGTCCTTCCCGGGCTTGGGGCAGCGCCAACAGCAGGGCTTTCCAACCCGCTTCCCGGCCCGCTTGGTCGCCGTCAAAGCAAAACACCAACTCCTGGGTGGCCCGGAACAGTCGTTCGAAATGGTCGCTGGTGGTGGCAGTACCCAGGGTCGCCACGGCTTGGCGAATCCCGAACTGGGCCAGGGCGATGACATCCAGGTAGCCTTCCACGATCAACAACCGGTCGATATGGCGCAGGGCCCGGCTTGCTTCGTAAAGGCCATACAGTTCCCGGCCCTTGTGGAACAGGGGCGTTTCCGGCGAGTTCAGATATTTGGGCTTGTCATCCCCCAACACCCGGCCGCCGAAGCCGATGGGACGCCCGCGCCGGTCCCGGATCGGGAACATGATTCGATTCCGGAAGCGGTCATATTGACGACCGTCCTGTTCCACCACCAGACCCGCTTGCACCGATAGGCGCAATCCGTCGCTGCCCTGCCCTCCCAGTTCGCGGCATAGACCATCCCAGCCTGGTGGTGCGTAGCCGACGCCGTATTCGGCGGCGATTTCGCCGGATAGGCCCCGTCCCTTGAGGTAGTCCACCGCTTGCTGCGATCCGGGGTGCTGGCGCAATTGGCGCCGGAAATAGGCGTCCGCCGCCTCTAGGATGCGCCGCAGGGGTTCCATATCCGGCACGCCTGGACTGGCGAGGTCCCGATTCGGCATCTCCATGCCGGCCTGATGGGCCAACTCCTCGATTGCCTCGGGAAAGCTGAGCCGGTCCAGTTCCATCAGGAAACTGATGGCAGTGCCATGCACGCCACAGCCGAAACAGTGGTAGGTCTGACGTTCCGGATTAACGGTGAAAGATGGAGTCTTTTCGTGATGGAAGGGGCATAGGCCCAGATAGCTGCGCCCTGACTTGCGCAGGGACAGGCGCCGCTCCACCAGATCGCGGATGTCGATCCGGCTCAGCAGTTGGTCGATGAACTCGGACGGGATCTTGCCAGGCATACACCCTAGCCTAGCAGAGGTCAGGCCCTGCTAGGTGCCCACGGCGGCTTAGGCGCCGAGCCGCTGGCGGACCCGGGCGCTCACTGCTCCCATGTCCGCCCGCCCTTGGATTTTGGGCTTCAGCCAACCCATGACCTTGCCCATGTCCTGGATCGCCTGGGCACCGACCGTGCTAACGGCTTGTTCGATGAGCCCGGCCAATTCTTCCGGGCTCAGGGCTTCTGGCAAATAGGACTGGCAGACCTGGATCTCGAAGGCTTCCTGCTCCACCAGATCGGCGCGACCGGCGCGCTCGAAGTGGCTGATGGATTCCCGGCGCTGCTTGACCATCTTGTCCAGTACCGCCAGGATCTGCTCGTCGGTCAGCTCCAGCCGCTCGTCCACCTCCCGCTGCTTGATCGCCGCCAGGATCAGCCGCACCACGGCCAGACGCGGCTTGTCGCCCCCCTTGAGGGCGGCCTTCATGTCATCCTGGAGTTGTTGCTTGAGCATGGCGGGGATATCCGGGCCGCTGACTAATATTGGCGCTCCCAGCGCCGGCCTTCGCGTGCGAGCTTCTTGAGGTGCCGCTTGACGGCGGCGGCGGCCTTGCGCTTGCGTTCCGTGGTGGGCTTTTCATAAAACTCCCGGCGGCGGACTTCCGCCAGCACCCCCGCCTTTTCGCAGGAGCGTTTGAAACGACGCATGGCAACCTCAAAGGGCTCGTTCTCTTTCACGCGAACATTGGGCATCTAGATCTTTCCTCGGGATTTAACAACGGTCTGGAGGACCGGCAAAAATAAAGGCGAGGATTTTATCGGTAATATGGGGGAAGATGCAAATCCACAGGTGGATATACTGTGGCGCCCGGGCAATCCGGGGCGGTCATATCAGGTATTGGAAGCATTCATTCGGAATTCTACGCCTGGCATGGCCCGGTAGGTCCTTAGTCTTGGGAGGTTCCATGCGGGTATTGGGGATCGAAACGTCCTGCGACGAGACGGGCATCGCCATCCATGGGGAACCGGGCGGGTTACTGGCCCACGCGGTCCATAGTCAAATCGCACTGCACGCAGCATACGGTGGCGTGGTGCCGGAACTGGCGTCCCGGGATCATGTACGCAAAACCTTGCCCCTGATTCGCCAGGTAATGGATCAGGCCGGCTTGGAGACCGGTCAAATCGACGGCATCGCCTACACCGCCGGACCCGGCCTAGTGGGCGCCCTGCTAGTCGGCGCCGCCATCGGACGTAGCCTGGCCTGGGCCTGGGGCATACCGGCCATCGCCGTGCATCACATGGAAGGCCATTTATTGGCGCCCATGCTGGAACCCGAGCGGCCGGAATTCCCCTTTGTGGCCCTGCTGGTATCCGGGGGACACACCCAACTGGTGGAAGTGGCGGGCGTGGGCCAGTATCGGGTGCTGGGGGAATCCCTGGACGACGCCGCTGGGGAAGCCTTCGACAAGACCGCCAAGTTGTTGGGACTGCCCTACCCCGGCGGCCCCCAGTTGGCGCGTCTGGCGGAAACCGGCTTGCCGGGCCGTTTTGTGTTTCCCCGTCCCATGACCGACCGGCCAGGGCTGGATTTCAGCTTCAGTGGACTCAAGACCTTTGCCCTCAACTGTCTCCGGAACCAGGGTGACGCGGACCAGCAAACCCGTGCCGACATCGCCTTGGCGTTCGAAGAAGCAGTGGTGGAAACCTTAGTCATCAAATGCCGGCGGGCGCTCAGGGCGGCCGGGAGTCAAACCCTGGTGCTGGCCGGTGGCGTGGCGGCCAACCGGCGCCTGCGCCAGCGCATGGATGACATGGCGGCCCAGGAAGGCGGGCGCACCTACTATCCACGCCTGGATCTCTGCACCGACAACGGGGCCATGATCGCCTACGCCGGCTGGCAGCGCCTGCAGGCCGGTCAGCGGGAACCCCTGGCCATCGAGGTCCGGGCCCGCTGGCCCATGGAGGGCTTGCCGTCCCTTTAGGTAGACCGGGCTACTCCGGCCCTGCCTCGTCCTGAATCTTGCCTTCAGTGCCGGCCACCAGCGCCCGGATGTTGCTCCGGTGGCGCCACAGCAGCAGCAGGCTCATGAGGGTTTGCATCAGAATCAACTCAGGGGCCGGCCACCACCACCAGACGATCAGCGGCGCCAGCGCCATGGACACCAGCGCCGACAGGGACGAAATCCTGAGGCCATAGGCCATGAGCAACCAGATGGCCGCCACCGAGGCGCCGATGGGCCAATACAGGCCAAACTGAACGCCGAGCGCAGTAGCTACGCCCTTGCCACCCTTGAAGCCGAAAAACAGCGGATACAGGTGCCCCAGGAACGCGGCCAGGGCGATCCCCGCCAGCACCAGGGGGGAGGCTCCCAGCAGATGCCCCACCAGCATGGGAATCAGTCCTTTGACGCTATCCCCCACCAGGGTGACTGCTGCCGCCTTTTTGCCGCCGATGCGCAGCACATTGGTGGCGCCTGGATTCTGGGAGCCCTGGGTGCGGGGGTCCGGCAGCCCCATCAGGCGACAGACGATGATGGCGCTGGACACCGAACCCAACAGGTAGGCCCCCAGCACGAGAAGAATGTCCGACCCCATGGGCATGGCTCCAGGCAACTCGCGGTACTAGGGATTTTACCAGGCCGGGGAATCCAATCGATTTCCCGGAGCGGAACCGGATGCCGGCAAGGCGGACGGCGGCCCTCGCCCAGGGTTGTAAATGTGGGAGCCTCCTTTACCATTGCCGGCCAGCACCCGGAGAACCGCCATGGACATCATCTTCATCCGCGATCTGCGCATCGAAACCCTGATCGGCATCTACGATTGGGAACGCAACGTCAAGCAAACCGTCATCCTGGACCTGGACATGGGGGCGGACATCGCCAAGGCGGCCCGCACCGACCAAATTAAAGACACCCTGGATTACAAGTCGGTGGCCAAGCGCCTGATCCAGTTTGTCTCCGACAGCCACTTTCAACTGGTCGAGACGCTGGCGGAACAGTGCGCCCGCATCGTCCTGGAAGAGTTCGGCGTCCCATGGGTACGGCTCAGCATCAACAAGATCGGCGCCTTACGGGGCGCCCGGGATGTGGGCGTGCGGATCGAGCGGGGCAGCCGAGGCTAGGCCATGCCCTGGGTGTGGATCAGCATCGGCAGCAACCAGGACCGGGACCGCTGCATTCGAGGTAGCGTCGCGCAACTGCAAGCACGGTTTGGTCCCCTGCGCTTGTCTCCGGTCTATGAAAGCGACCCGGTGGGTTTTCAGGGCCAACCCTTCTACAACCTGGTAGCCGGGTTTGCCTGCGACTGGGAACTTTCGGACCTGCTCGCCCTGCTGCGCACCCTGGAGGACGAGTTCGGCCGGGAGCGCCAGGGACCCAAGTTCTCCCCCCGCACCCTGGACCTGGATCTACTGACCTACGGCGACCAGGTGGTGGATAGGGGTCCGGTGCGTCTGCCCCGGGAAGAAATCACTCGCTACGCCTTCGTGCTACGGCCACTGGCGGATGTGGCCGGCGACGAATGCCATCCGCTCCTGGGCACCAGCTATGGGACCTTGTGGGCCGAGTTTGATGCATCCGACCAGCCCCTGCGGCCGGTCGCCTTTTGGCAAGAT
>CAZIHO010000142.1:0-7680 GCA_964538875.1 uncultured Chromatiaceae bacterium | reverse complement strand
CAACACGGTGGATGAGCACCTGGACATGCTGATGGTCTGCCATCACCTGGACCCGTCCATCGCCGAGGACCTGGCGTTCGCGGAAAGCCGCATCCGCCGGGAGACCATCGCCGCCGAGGACATCCTCCACGACCTGGGGGCCTTCTCCATGATCTCGTCGGATTCCCAGGCCATGGGCCGCGTCGGTGAAGTCATCACCCGCACCTGGCAAACCGCCCACAAAATGCGGGTCCAGCGGGGCTCCCTGGCCCAGGACCCGGCCCACCAAGACAACTTCCGGGTCAAACGCTATCTGGCCAAGTACAGCATCAACCCCGCCATCGCCCACGGCATCGCCCACGAGGTGGGCTCGGTGGAAGTGGGCAAGCTGGCGGACTTGGTCCTCTGGCGCCCGGCCTTTTTTGGCGTCAAGCCATCCCTGATTCTCAAGGGCGGCATGATCGCCGCCGCGCCGATGGGGGACCCCAATGCGTCCATTCCCACCCCCCAGCCGGTCCACTACCGGCCCATGTTTGGCACCCTGGGCGGCGCCCGCGCCGCGACTTCCGTGACCTTCGTGTCCCAAGCGGCCCAGCAGGCGGATATCGGCGGCCAGTTAGGCCTGTCGAAACGGGTGGCAGCGGTGCGTAACTGCCGCACCATTCGCAAGCAAGACATGCGTCTCAATGACTACCTGCCCCACATCGAGGTGGATCCCCAGACCTACCAGGTCCGGGCCGACGGGGAACTGCTGGTCTGCGAACCCGCCCGGATCCTGCCCCTCGCCCAACGCTATTTTCTATTCTGAGGCCGCCATGCTGCGCTTGACCCACCGGCTGCCGCCGGGCCAACCCGCCGACACCACCCTGACCCTGCGTATGGAAGCCCGCGCCAAACACCGGCTGCGGGTCATTCTGGACGACGGCCGCGAGGCCGGCCTATTCCTGGACCGGGGCGGCTGCCTGCGGGACGGAGACCTGCTGGCGGCGGACGGGGGAGCCGTAGTGCAGGTGCGGGCTGCCCCGGAACCCGTGTCCACCCTGAGGTGCGCCGATCCCCTGGCGCTGGCCAGGGCCTGTTATCACCTGGGCAACCGCCACGTGCCCCTGCAAATCGGCCCCGGCTGGCTACGCTACCTCCAGGATCCCCTGCTGGACCACCTGGCCCGGCATCTGGGTCTGGAGCCCCTGGCAGAGTCGGTCCCCTTTGACCCGGAGCCCGGCGTGTACGGCGGACCCCACGGCCACGGCGACGATCATGACTAGGCTGGGGGTCGAGTCCCTGGCCCTGGCGCGGCTGCTGCATCTGGTCAGCCCGTCCCTGCCCATCGGCGCCTTCACCTACTCCCAGGGCCTGGAATGGGCGGTGGAAAACGGCTGGGTGCGGGACTCAGTGAGCCTGGCGGACTGGCTGGAAGGCCAACTCAGCCTCGGTTTGACCCACGCCGATGTGCCCCTGCTTGCCCGCCTGTACGGCGCCGTGCAGCGCGGCGACCCCAGCGAGTTTGGCCACTGGAGCGCCTACCTGCTGGCCTGCCGGGAAACCCAGGAACTGCGCGCCGAGGAACGGGGCCGGGGCAAGGCGCTCGCCACCCTGCTGCCGGCCCTGGGCATCCAGCTCCCAGACCCATGGCGGCCGGGCTGCGAGTCCTGCCAAGCGGCCGGCATGGCCCTGGCCGCCGTCACCTGGGCCATTCCCCTGCAAGCTACCGCCCTGGGCTACGCATGGGGTTGGCTGGAAGGCCAGGTGCTGGCCGGCGTCAAGCTCATCCCCCTGGGACAAACCGCCGGCCAGCGACTGCTACACCGGCTCGGTCATCTGCTGCCGGGACTGGTGACGCGAGGCTTGGCGGTGACGGACGGGGACCTGGGCGGCGCCCTCCCGGCCCTG
This sequence comes from uncultured Chromatiaceae bacterium, assembly GCA_964538875.1. Lineage (GTDB taxonomy): Bacteria > Pseudomonadota > Gammaproteobacteria > Chromatiales > Chromatiaceae > CAZIHO01. Next base: position 5,811 of record CAZIHO010000142.1, on the reverse strand, counting down.
GCCATTGCCAGCAGCCGCCATGAGCAGCAGTACACCCGGCTGTTCCGGTCCTAGAGCAGCGGCGCCGCGCCCGGCCCCCAACCTAGCAACGCCCAGGAGACCCCCATGACCCACCCTAATCCCCTGCGTGTCGGCGTCGGCGGCCCGGTGGGCTCCGGCAAGACCGCCCTGCTGGACGCCCTCTGCAAGGCCCTGCGCCACCGGCTGGAACTGGCGGTGGTGACCAACGATATCTACACCAAGGAAGATGCGGAGTTCCTGATTCGCAGCCAGGCGCTGCCGAAGGAGCGGATCCGGGGCGTGGAAACCGGCGGTTGTCCCCATACTGCCATTCGGGAAGATGCCTCCATGAACCTGGCGGCGGTGGACGAACTGATTCAGGCCTTTCCAACCCTGGACTTGATCTTCGTGGAATCCGGCGGCGACAACCTGGCCGCCACCTTCAGCCCCGAGCTGGCGGATCTGACCCTGTACGTGATCGACGTGGCGGAAGGGGAAAAAATCCCTCGCAAGGGTGGTCCAGGCATCACCCGTTCCGATCTGCTGGTAATCAACAAGATCGACCTGGCCCCCTATGTGGGCGCCTCCCTGGCGGTCATGGAGCAGGATGCCCGGCGGATGCGCGGCGAGCGGCCCTTTGTCTTTACCAATCTCAAGACCGGCGCGGGACTGCCCCAGGTCGTTGAATTTCTGCTCCACCAGGGCATGCTGGACTGAGCCCGCCCCACCGCATTGGATGCACCCTCCTGGGGCATGGGCGCGCCCTCGCCCCGAAACAGGGCGGCCACCACCGGTGCGTTCCCTGAAAACCATCCTAATTCATTGATTTAACAAGTTTTACAGACCTGGCACGAGGCCTGCATTGAGTCCAGGGAAGCGGCGATAACCGGCCCTAGCGGCGGTAGCCGACCATCTGGTTTTTACCTGGAGCACACAAGACGATGAAACCTACAGGCCTACGCAAGACCTCGCTGCACCTATTAGGTGGTGCCCTGGCAATGGGCATGCTGTCCCTGGCTCAAGCCGCCGACACCATCAAGGTGGGCGTGCTGCACTCCCTGTCCGGCACCATGGCCATCAGCGAGACCACCCTGAAGGACACCATGCTGATGCTGATCGAGCAGCAGAACAAAAAGGGCGGCTTGCTCGGCAAGCAACTGGAAGCCGTGGTGGTGGACCCGGCGTCAAACTGGCCCCTGTTCGCGGAAAAAGCCCGCGGGCTGATTTCCCAAGACAAGGTGGCGGCGGTGTTTGGCTGCTGGACCTCCGTGTCCCGCAAGTCGGTCTTGCCGGTATTCGAGCAACTGAACGGGCTGCTGTTCTACCCGGTCCAGTATGAGGGCGAGGAGTCGTCCAAGAATGTGTTCTATACCGGTGCCGCGCCGAATCAGCAGGCCATCCCGGCGGTGGATTACCTGATGAAGGACCTGGGGGTGAAGCGTTGGGTGTTGGCGGGCACCGACTACGTGTATCCGCGCACCACCAACAAGGTTCTGGAAGCCTATCTGAAGGGCAAGGGCGTGGCGGCGGAAGACATCATGGTGAACTATACGCCGTTCGGTCATTCCGACTGGCAGTCCATCGTGGCGGATATCAAGAAGTTTGGCTCCACCGGCAAGAAAACTGCCGTGGTGTCCACCATCAACGGCGACGCCAACGTGCCCTTCTATAAGGAACTGGGCAACCAGGGCGTGGCTGCGGCGGATATTCCGGTGGTGGCCTTCTCGGTGGGCGAGGAAGAGTTGTCCGGCATCGACACCAAGCCCCTGGTGGGCCATCTGGCCGCCTGGAACTACTTTATGAGCATCGACAACCCGACCAATGCCGCCTTCATCAAGCAGTGGCATGAGTTCATCAAGAGCCCGAAGCGGGTCAGCAATGATCCCATGGAAGCCCATTACATCGGCTTCAACCTGTGGGTGAAGGCAGTGGAAAAGGCGGGCAGCACCGACACGGACAAGGTGGCGGAGGCGATCATCGGCCTGGAAGTGCCCAACCTCACCGGCGGCACCGCCAAGATGCTGCCTAACCACCACATCACCAAGCCAGTGCTGATCGGCGAGATCCAGGCTGACGGCCAGTTTGCCACCGTCTGGCAGACTGACAAGGAAGTACCGGGCGACGCCTGGTCCGACTTTCTGCCCGGCAGCAAGGACATCGACGCGGACTGGGTGACCCTGAAGTGCGGTAACTACAACCGCGTCACCAAGAAATGCTCGGGTCAGAACTACTGATCCAGCACCGGGCGGGGCCGGGGCGATCCGGCCCCGCCCGGTTTTTTCCCGGTCCATGGCCCATCCGAGGACGACCCATGCGCCATTTCCCAACCTCGCGCGGTTTGCTCATCCCGCTGCTGGGGCTGCTGCTGTGGGTCGCAACGCCCCTAGGCGCCCAGTCGGATACCGGGGCCTTTGACGAGGCCTTGAGCCTGATTCTCGACCGGAGTTTCCCCAAGAAGGAGCAGGCCATCGAGCGCTTTCTGGACAGCGGCGACCCGCGGGCCGAACCCCTGCTGCGCGCCCTGCTGATCGGTGAGTTTTATACCCGCAAGGCGGACGGGGAACCGGTGCTGGCGGTGCCTGGTGACGGCAGCCGCTTCCAGGCGGTGCGCAGTAGCGCGGACCTGGGACCCATCGACAAGGCCGAGTTGAGCCGGGTCACCATCAATAACAATATGCGCACCCGCCTCAAGGGCGCCCTGGCGGAACTGAGTCTGGCCCATCCGGACCCGGCGCGGCGGCTGGCGGCGGTGCGGGAATTGCAAACCAACCTGACGCCGGAACAGCGCCCCTTATTGGAAAAGCTGGCCGCCAAGGACACCAGTCCCCCGGTGGCGGAAGCCCTGGCGCAAGCCCTGGCCTTGCTGGACCTGGACCACCCGGAAGCCGGCACCCGGCTGGCGGCGGTGCATCACCTGGAGGCCAGCCTGACGCCGGTGGTGCGCGCCGGCCTGACCCGCCTGCTGGGCCAGGAACCGGACCCGGCGGTGAAAAAGGCGGCCCAACGGGCGCTTCAGGGCATCGAACTGCGGGTCAAGGTCTACAGCGCCGCCGAGACCCTGTTCTTCGGCTTGAGTCTGGGCTCGGTGCTGGTGCTGGCCGCCATCGGACTGGCCATCACCTTCGGCGTCATGGGCGTGATTAACATGGCCCACGGTGAACTCATCATGCTCGGCGCCTATACCACCTATGTGATCCAGCTCGCCCTGCCGGACCAGATCACCTATTCCCTGCTGCTGGCCGTCCCGGCAGCGTTCCTGGTGTCCGGGTTGACCGGCGTGCTGATTGAGCGGGGCCTGATCCGCTTCCTCTACGGCCGCCCCCTGGAGACCTTGCTGGCCACCTTCGGCCTGAGCCTGGTGTTGCAGCAGTTAGTGCGCTCGGTGTTCTCGCCCCTCAACCGCAGCGTGGAGACCCCCGCCTGGATGAGCGGCTCCTGGCAACTGAACGAGGTCCTGTCGCTCACCCTCAACCGGCTGTACATCCTGGTGTTCTGCCTGGCGGTGTTCGCCGCCCTATATCTGGTCCTCAAGCGCACCCGGCTGGGGCTCCAGGTGCGGGCCGTGGCCCAGAACCGGGCCATGGCCCAGGCCATGGGGGTACGGTCCGCCTGGGTGGATGCCATGACCTTTGGCCTGGGCTCCGGCATCGCCGGCGTAGCGGGAGTGGCCTTAAGCCAGCTCACCAACGTGGGTCCCAATCTGGGCCAGGCCTACATCATCGACAGCTTCATGGTGGTGGTGTTCGGCGGCGTGGGCAATCTGTGGGGCACCCTGGTGGGCGGTCTCGGCCTGGGGGTGGTCAGCAAGCTGCTGGAACCCTGGTCCGGGGCGGTGCTGGCCAAGATCCTGGTGCTGGTGCTGATTATTCTGTTCATTCAAAAACGTCCCCGGGGCCTATTCCCCCAAAAAGGCCGGGCGGCGGATTCCTAAGGTGGCGGCCATGTGTTTCTGTGACTTGGTGAAGGGCGACCGGGGCGGCCAGGTGCTGCTGGTCCTGGTAGGCCTGTTGATCCTGCTGGTGCCGCCCCTGCATTTGCTGGTGCCGGCGGACAGTCCATTGCATATTTCCACCTATACCGTCACCCTGCTGGGCAAGTATTTCACCTATGCCCTGTTGGCCCTGGCGGTGGACCTGGTGTGGGGCTACCTGGGTATTCTGTCCCTGGGTCACGGAGCCTTCTTCGCCCTGGGCGGCTACGCCATGGGGATGTACCTGATGCGCCAGATCGGCGACCGGGGCGTGTACGGCCATCCGGAACTGCCGGACTTCATGGTGTTCCTCAACTGGCGGGAACTGCCCTGGTTCTGGCAGGGCTTCGACCAATTCTGGTTCGCGGCCCTCATGGTTCTGCTGGTGCCTGGCGCCCTGGCGTTCCTGTTTGGCTGGCTGGCATTCCGCTCCCGGGTCACCGGGGTTTATCTGTCGATCATCACCCAGGCCCTGACCTATGCCCTGATGCTGGCCTTTTTCCGCAACGAAATGGGCTTCGGCGGCAATAACGGCCTCACGGACTTCAAGGACATCCTGGGTTTCCCCCTACATCTGGACGAAACCCGCAGCGCCCTATTCATGGTGTCCGCCCTGGCGTTGGCCGGCGGCTATCTGGCCAGCCGCGCCCTGGTCATCTCCAAGCTGGGCCGGGTGGCGCTGGCGGTGCGGGACGGCGAGAGCCGGTTGCGCTTCCTGGGTTACCGGGTTGAGCAGGTCAAGCTGGCCATCTTCACCTTTTCGGCGGTGCTGGCCGGCGTCGCCGGCGCCCTGTACGTGCCCCAGGTGGGCATCATCAACCCTGGCGAATTGTCGCCCCTGTTCTCCATCGAGATCGTCATCTGGGTGGCGGTAGGGGGCCGGGGAACCCTATACGGCGCGGTGGTGGGCGCCCTGCTGGTCAACTACGGCAAAACCTATTTCACCGCCGCCCTGCCCGAGGTCTGGCTCTACGCCCTAGGCGCCCTGTTCGTGGGTGTAACCCTATTCCTGCCGCGCGGCGTGGTAGGGCTCCTAAGACGGGAGGACCGTTCCTGATGGGCGCCAAGCATGAGCGTTGGGAGTATCTGCATCCCGGCAAGACCTTGGCCGAGGTGCTGGACATCAGCCACCAGACCATCCTCTACCTGGAGGGGGTATCGGTGAACTTCGACGGCTTCCAAGCAATTCAAAATCTCAATCTCTACATCGATGCCGGGGAACTGCGCTGCATCATCGGTCCCAACGGGGCGGGAAAGACCACCCTGATGGACATCGTCACCGGCAAGACGCGACCCGATACTGGCACCGTCTATTTCGGCCAGACCATCGACCTGCTGCGCCTGAGCGAGCCGGAAATCGCCAACGCCGGCATCGGCCGCAAATTCCAGAAGCCCACGGTGTTCGAGCAGCACTCGGTATTCGAGAACCTGGAACTGGCCATGCGCGGCGATAAGGGCGTGTGGGCCAGCCTGACCGCCCGCCTCAGCGGCGCCCAGCGGGACCGGATCGACGCGGTTCTGGAGACCATCGGCCTGCAGGACCTGGCCCGGCGGCGGGCCGGCGCCCTGTCCCACGGCCAAAAGCAATGGCTGGAGATCGGCATGCTGCTGATGCAGGAGCCCAAGCTGCTGTTGGTGGACGAGCCGGTGGCCGGCATGACCCACCAGGAAATGGACCACACCGCCCAACTCTTGACTTCCCTGGCAGGCGAGCGCTCGGTGGTGGTGGTGGAGCACGACATGGACTTTGTGCGCTCCATCGCCCGCAAGGTCACGGTCCTGCACCAGGGCAGCGTGCTCGCCGAAGGCAGCATGGATGAGGTGCAGAATGATCCCCGGGT
>CAZIHO010000141.1:0-7681 GCA_964538875.1 uncultured Chromatiaceae bacterium | reverse complement strand
GCAAGCACTGGGGGAGTTTTGACCCACACTCAAGCCGGTTCTATTGGGTGGGGCCTCGTTTGGATTGAATTTTGGAGCCGGGACCGGTTCGTGGGAACCCCGCAGCCCAGGCCCATCCAACCCGGCAGCAGTGCCTTCAGTACCCAAACGCGCCCGGCAACCGGATGACGGCTGTCGGCGGGGAGCGGGTTCAGCTAAAATCAGGCTTTGCCCGCCCCCCTGCCGGACCCGGTGTGGGTCCGTACCGAGAGACCGCGACCATGATGATCAGAACCCTCGAGGGCCACTTGCAGGTGCAAGGGGCCCGTTTCGGCCTGGTGGTGTCCCGTTTCAACAGTTTTGTGGTGGATAGCCTGGTAAGCGGAGCCCTGGACACCCTGCGCCGCCATGGCGCCCAGGATTCAGACCTATGCTTGGTGAAGGTGCCGGGGGCATTTGAAATCCCGGTGGCCTTGGACCGGATGGCCGCCACTGGCAAGTACGACGCCCTGATCGCCCTAGGCGCGGTGATCCGGGGCGGCACGCCCCACTTTGACTATGTGGCCGGCGCCGCCGTAAACGGGGTGACCCAGGTCGGCACCAAGCACGGGCTGCCGGTGGCGTTCGGCATTCTCACCGTGGATAGCATCGAGCAGGCCATCGAGCGTTCCGGCACCAAGGCCGGCAACAAGGGCGCCGAGGCCGCCTTGTCCGCCATTGAGATGGTGAACCTGTTACGGCAGTTGGCGGACTAGCTCCGCCCCATGAGCAATAAACGTTCCCAAGCCCGTCACCTGGCGTTGCAGGCCCTGTATCAGTGGCAAGTAGCCGGCCAGGATCTCGGCGACATCGAATCCCAGTTCCTGGAAGAGCAGGAGCCCAATAGCTTCGACCTGGAGATGTTCCGGGACTTTCTGCACCGGATTCCAACCCAGGTCAGTGCCCTGGACGCCCTCGTGGAACCGCTGCTGGACCGGCCCTTGAGTCAGGTGGACCCGGTGGAACGGGCCATATTGCGCATCGGCACCTTCGAACTCAAGGAACACCTGGAAATCCCCTACGCGGTGGTCATCAACGAGGCGGTGGAACTGGCCAAGGTATTTGGCGCCGAACAGGGTCACCGTTACGTGAACGGGGTGCTGGACAAACTGTCGCGGCGCCTGCGTCCCGCCGAAGCCGCCGCCCGCCGCCGTCGCCCCGGATGAGCCTGGGCGAATTCGACCTCATTCAGCGATTCTTCGCCGCTCAGGGCCGGGAGCGCCCGGACGTGCTGCTGGGCGTGGGGGACGATGCCGCCCTGCTGCGCCCCCCCGCCGGCATGGATCTAGCCGTCACCCAGGATACCCTGGTGGAATCGGTGCACTTCCTGGCCGGAACCGACCCGGCGCGCCTGGGCCACAAGTCCTTGGCGGTCAATTTGAGCGACCTGGCCGCCATGGGCGCCGATCCGGCTTGGTTCACCCTGGCCCTGACCCTGCCTGGGTCCGATCCCGACTGGTTGCGCCGCTTCAGCGCGGGCCTGGGGCAACTGGCGGTGGCCGAGGGCGTCCGTCTGGTAGGGGGCGACACTACCCGGGGGCCCCTGGCGATCAGTATCACCGCCCTCGGCTGGGTACCGGCTGGACAAGCCCTGCGGCGGGATGGGGCGCGGATCGGCGACCAGATTGCGGTCACAGGCACCCTGGGCGACGCCGGTCTAGCGCTAACTTGCCTATTGGGGGGCGTAGCCCCGCCGGATGACCAACTGGAACGCCTGGAACGGCCTTGGCCCAGAATCGCCGCCGGGCAGGCCTTGCGGGGGCTGGCGAGCGCCGCCATCGACATTTCCGACGGCCTGGTAGCGGACCTGGGGCACATCCTGGAACGCAGCAGCCTGGGCGCCTCGGTGCGACTGGCCGCCCTGCCCTGTTCGGCGCCGGTGGCGGTTCGAGTCGGCAGCAGTGGCGATTGGTCCCTGCCCCTGGCGTCCGGGGACGACTATGAACTCTGCTTCACCCTCCCGCCCGGCCACCTGGCCGAGGCCAAGTCCCGTCTGGCCGGGCTGGCCTGTCCGCTGACGGTGATTGGGGAAATTGAGGCGGCGCCGGGACTCCGGCTGCTGGAGCCGGACGGCCGCGCATACCGCCCAACCCGTGCGGGCTACAACCATTTCGCCGCCCATGACTGAACCTCCGGTCCATTTCGACCGGCGGCGCCCACTGCACTGGCTGGCCTTCGCCGCTGGCGCCGGCATGCTGCCCGGCGCTCCTGGCACCTGGGGGACGCTGGCGGCGCTGCCCCTGTACCTGCTGCTGGCGGGCCTGCCGCTGGCCCTGTACGTCGGCCTGTGCGTACTGCTGTTCGCCGTTGGGGTTTGGGTCTGCGAACAGGTGGGCCGGGACATCGCCCACCGCCTGGCGCCGGATGCCGCCGCTGCCCCGCCCGCCCATGACCATCCCGCCATCGTCTGGGACGAGGTGGTGGGCTATTTGATCACCATGACGGCGGCGCCCCCGGAGCCCCAGTGGATGCTGGCCGGATTCGTCCTGTTCCGCCTGTTTGACATCCTCAAACCCTGGCCGGTGTCCTTCATCGACCGGCAGGTGCCCGGCGGGCTGGGCATCATGCTGGACGATGGAGCGGCCGCCATCCTGGCGGGCCTTTGCCTCCAGGCCCTCATCCGCATATTGGGCTAGGTTCAAAGCGCACGGCGTCCACGGCTTGCGCTATCGGGTGTCTAGATATTAAATAGCCCTAAACCCCAGCCCGAGGCGCCCATCGATGGCCCCAGACCCCCAGCCACCCCGTCACCGGATGGAGATCCTGTATCTGGCTTGGTTGCTGGCCGCGTCCGGACCCAGCCAGGGCACCGATTACCAACTGTACCGCTGCCCTGGCGCGGACGGCACCAGCGAGTTCCGCGCCTATCCCTGCGCCGGTGACCGGGGCGAAGCGCTACAGATCCGGGACCAGCCAGTGGGCTGGGAAGCGCCGCCACCGACCCCGTCGCCGGCGGAAGCGATCCGTGCCAAACGGCAAAAAGCGACGGCCACCAGCAAGACACCGGATACCAAACGACAGGAAGAACGTTGCTGGCAGACCGAACAGCGTCTGGAACAGGTCAACAATAAGCTACGCCGGGGTTATACGATCCCGCAAGGCAACCGGTTGCACGACCAACAAGCCGAATATGAGGCGTACCTCAAACGTTTTTGCCAATCGCCTAGCCCCTAGGAGGCGGAAGGCGACGCCAGCGGCTAGCCGGAGCCGCCGTCCCTAGGCATAGGTTTACTTGATCCCTACCTTCTCTGCTGCCTCCAGCATGTTCGCGTCGCCATGTTTTCCGCAGTAGGCCACCAGATTGGTGGTGAATTTTTCCAGATCCTTCCAGTTGAGTTCCGAGTCCCCGGAAACGCCACTCAAATAGCCATCCAGCCACATCAGCACCGCACCCATGTCCTCGGCACTGCTATTGGCGGCCTCCTGGATTAATTGCTCGCAGGTATAGGCGCCAAAGTCGATATTGGCCGGACCGGACTTCTTGGCGGCATAAGCGGGAATGATGGCAACCAAGCCGGCCACTAGGGCGGCTAGTATCTTTTTCTGCATGGGAAAGCCTCGTAAAACACTGGCCCGGAGGTGGGTCGCCGGGGACTCTCGCACAGGCGCGGGCCGAAAGGCAAAGGCACCCCGCCATTTCATGGAGGCGCTTACTAGCTAGCCGGTAAAAATACTCGCGGTGAGAGGCCAAGCGGTCCTGGCGCCCACCTTTTTGGGCCGGGCAGTCAATGCCCTTGGCTGGCCCGCCAACGCAAATAGCTGGGCTCGCTCCGGTAAGCCCCGGAATTGATGTAAGACAGCACGTTTTGCAGCCGGTAAAAACCCACCACTGAATCCACCCGCAGCACTTCCCGGCCCTGTTCATCAAAAAACAGTAGCGACGGCGCGTAAAACAAGCCCAGGGCGCGCGCCCAGTCCCGGGGGCTGCTGACCCGCCCAGCCGGGGTAATCAGGGGTTGCTCACCCTGCATGTCCAACTGCACCACGTCTAGGCGGCGGACCGCCCGGGCGATGTCCGGGTCCCGCAGGGGTCCCCCATGCAGCACGTCGCAGGCGTGACACTCACCCCGCTCGAAAAACACCGCCAGGGGCCGCTCTCCCGGTATGCGAGTGCGATCCAGGTTATGGGGCGGCGGGATGAAAAAGGGCTCCTCGGTCAATTCCTTGGGATCGAACTTGGGATTGTCCTCGCCCCGGGCCAGATAGTCGGCGAAGGATTCCCGTTGATAATGCCCATCCACTGCGTATTCCAGGCCGGCGCGAAACTGGTAGGGCGGGTAGTAGCCCTGAAGCCGAAAGATTTCCTGCCCCTGACCATTGAAGAACACCAGGGTCGGGGTAAAGGTGGTTTTCAGCCGATAGGCGAACTGGCGCTCGGAATGCACCTCCCCCTGCAAGTCCGTGACCTCGGCGCCGCCCAGAATATCGATAGGAATTAGGTCGTAATGTCGTTGGGTATAGGCGGCGACATCCGCCAGTCCAAAATTCACTTCCAACAGCATCCGGCAATAGGCGCAGTTGGCCTGGCCGAAGTAGAGGACGATGCCTTGCTTGCCGGCCGCCACGGCTTCCTTGAGGTCGTCCCGCAGGTCCAAAAAGCTCTTCTTGAACCAGGCCGGGTAGCGGGCAGCCTCCTTGAGGGGGAAGTCATTGAATTCAAAGGGGTCATCCCGATCGGCCGCAACCGCCCCGACAGCTTGCAACAGAACTAGAAGTCCTATAATTGCCAACTTTAGACCCATGGCCGGGCCTCCCCTTGCAGAAAGCGAACGGTCAGCAGCGCTGCCAGCAACGAACGGCAGTCGTTGCACTCCGGGCCCGCCAGCAACTCATCCAGCCGGGCTAGGGGCCATTGGACTTGCTGGAGGGGTTCTGGCTCGTCCCCCGGCAGGGGGTCCGGATACAGATCCCGGGCCAGCACCAGATGGGTGCCATGCCGGATATATCCAGGCGCCAAGTCCAGGGTCCGCAACAGACGCAGGTCCCGGGCGCCGTAGCCGATTTCTTCCCTTATTTCCCGTTGCGCGCAGGCCAAGGCATCCTCGCCGGGTTCCATCCGGCCCTTGGGAAAACCCAATTCATAACGCTGGGTTCCTGCCGCATATTCCCGGACCAGGAGCAGGGTGTCCGGATCCAGCAGGGGTATCACCATCACCGCCGGTTGCTCGCCGCCGTCGATGCGTTCGTAACAGCGGCGTACGCCGTTGGCGAATTCCAGCTCCAGCTGCTCGACGCGGAATACCTGGGTACGGGCAAGCAGGGATTGACTCAATAGGCGGGGTTTGGTAGTCACGGGACTATTTTATTGTTTTGACCTGAAAATGCCTGGCCGGCATCTTCGGATAATGCCGAGGCTGGTACAAGCCCGGCCCCATGGGCGATCTGAAATCAGGGACAGGTAACATATCCTCTGGCACCCCGGCCAGTCCGGCTGGCCAGGCCGGTTTCCATCACCGCCCCCAGGGCGCGCGAGGCTTATGCGATGTTGGATTGGCGTCAAATCGACACCCTGTTCCTGGATATGGACGGCACCCTGCTGGACCTGCACTTCGACAACTTTTTCTGGCGCGAACACGTACCGCGTCGCTACGCGGAATTCCGGTGCCTGGAGTTGGAGCAGGCCAAGGCGGAGTTGCGGACCCGCTATCAGAGCCGGGAAGGCACCCTGGAATGGTATTGCGTGGACCATTGGAGCCAGGAGTTGGAACTGGACATCGCCCTACTCAAGGAAGAGGTGGATCACCTGATCCAGGTCCATCCCCACGTGGTGGATTTTCTGGAAGCGGTCGCCCAAGCGGGCAAGCGTCGCGTACTGGTCACCAACGCCCATCAGAAGGCGATTAGTCTGAAAATGCGGCACACCCAACTGGCAGGGCACTTCGACCGCATCCTGTGCGCCCATGATCTGGGTTTACCCAAGGAACAGCCCGGCTTTTGGGAATTGCTGGGGACCATCGAGCCCTTCGACCCCCAACGCACCCTGTTCGTGGACGACAGCCCCGCCGTGCTGGAAGGCGCCCGTCGCTATGGGTTTCGCTGGATGCTGATGGTGCTCAAGCCGGATTCCCGGGCACCGGCGAACCCGGCCAGGGATTTCCCGTCGATCCGGGATTTCTCGGAGGTCATGCCGGTCACCGGCTGGGCGCCGGCGGTCTGACCTGGGCTTAAGCGGTGGAACCGCCGTCGCCGGGCGGCGGCGTTCCCGCGTCCGCCGGCCGGGGACCCCGTGAACGGCGCCGGCGGCGCGGTTTGCGGGGTTCGCCGCCATCTACCGGCGGCCCGCTACCACCACTCTCGCCTTGGGGCGGCGCGGACGCTGGGGTCGCGGCGGCCGGTGGTGGCGGCGGCTCGGACCGGGAATGGCTCCCGGAATGGCGACGCTCGCCGCCCCGGGACGGGCGCTCCCGTGAATCCCGGCGCGGCCGTTCTTCCCGTTCAATCCGCACCCGGCTGGCCGGAGCCAAGCGGACCAGCATCCCGTCCTCGATCATCCCCACCGGCAGACGATGGCCGATGAACTTCTCGATATCCGGCAGACAGAAGGCGTAGGTTTCGCACACGAAACTGATGGCGTCCCCTTCGGCGCCAGCGCGGGCGGTACGGCCGACGCGATGCACATAGTCCTGGGGATCCTCGGGGAGGTCGAAGTTGACCACGTGGGACACCTCGGGGATGTGCAAGCCCCGGGCCGCCACGTCGGTGGCCACCAGCACCGGCAGGGCGCCGTCCTGGAAGTCCCGCAATAATTTGAGGCGCTGGCGTTGGGGAACGTCGCCGGTAATCAAGGCGCCCGGCAGACCGTTACCCTCCAAGAAGGCCCATACCCGCTCCGCGTCCCGCCGGGTATTGACGAACACCATAGTGCGGCGCGCTTCCAGTTGCTTGAGCAGGCCCACCAGCAGGGGCACCTTTTCGGTGTTAGCGGTCATGTAGCAGATCTGCCGCACCCGGTCCGCCGTCACCCGATCCGGCTCCACCGCCACCGTCACCGGGTTGTTCATGTGCTCGTAGGCCAACTCCGTGACCCGGTAGGACAGGGTCGCGGAAAACAACATACCCTGGCGGCGGTCCGGTTTCGGCAGCCGGCGCAACAAGAAGCGGATGTCCTTGATGAACCCCAGGTCGAACATACGGTCCGCCTCGTCCACCACCACCACCTCGACCGCGCTCAGGTCGAAGACCCCCTGGCGGTAATAGTCGATCAGGCGCCCCGGCGTTCCCACCAGGATGTCGGTGCCGGCGTCCAGGTCGTCGCGCTGTTGCTGATAGCCAGTGCCGCCGTACACGACGCAAGCGCGCACCCCGCTGTGCTTGGCCACGCCCTCGATGTCCCGGTGCACCTGCACCGCCAACTCCCGGGTCGGCGCCAGTACCAAGGCGCGGATCTGGTCGCGCTTGCGCCCATCACCGGGCGGATGGCTCAGCAACCGCTGCAAAATCGCCAGGGCGAATGCCAGCGTCTTGCCGGTACCGGTTTGGGCTTGACCCGCCAAGTCCTTGCCCTGCAGGGCCAGGGGCAGAGTTTGAGCCTGGATCGGCGTGCAATGGGTGAATCCCAGGTCCGCCACTCCCTGCAGGAGTCTGGGGTCCAGGGGAAATCCGTCAAAACGGGTATCAGTCAAATGAGTCTGGGTCATGGGCCATAGGATAGCCGAAATGGGCC
>CAZIHO010000140.1:0-7836 GCA_964538875.1 uncultured Chromatiaceae bacterium | reverse complement strand
GGGCAACGGCCAGCAGTCGCCGGCGCCCTGGCTGGCAAGGCGCAACAGGCGTTGTCCGGCTATCTGGACGCCTACGGCGCTGCCCGTGACCGGGCCAGCGCCGAGATCAATCGGCTAACCGCCAGTCAACCGGATGCCGTACCAGACCAGGGGAAGTTAAGCCCATTGGCGGCCCTGACCCAGGACCTGGCGCGACGGCGCGGCGGCCTGGGCTCGCGGTCCGCCTTGGAAGAGGAGTTGTGGCGCCAGGAGCAAGAGATCCAGGACCGGGTGCCCGGCACCGACGCCTGGGACCAGACCCAGGTCCATGAGTTTCGTGAATCCTTGCTCCAGCGCCAGTCGGAACGACGGATGGCGCGGGCGCTCCGCGACGGCCCGGACAGTCCAGGCCCCCTCAATTCCCAGGCCCTGATTATCAAGTCCCTAGCCCTGATGCAGGCGCTGTCGCCCGCCTACGCCCACCGGTTTGTCGCCTATATGGACAGCCTGCTGGTGCTGGGGGAGGAAGTCCAGGTGACCGCACCGGCTAAGCCTAAGGGCGGCCGCCGCAAGTCCTAGGCGCGGGTGGGCGGAGCCCACCCAGCGTTAGGCCGGAGACGGTCAGTCAGGGGCGTATTGGTTAATCCGTGCAACCTTATCGTGGGCGGCAGCCTGGCCTAGCGGCCAGTTCAGGCAATACCTGGATTGCCGTCCATGCCGATCAGGCGGGGCTGGTTGAGGTTGCGGGGACTGATGGTTTTCTTGTCTTGCAACCAGCGGGACACCAGATCCCAAATGGGTTCGCCGCTGGCCCCTTCCGCCACCGGCGCCCAGCCGGCCACCTTGTAGGTTTTGTCTGGGTCCAGGGGCTCGCCCTTGAGGCGCAGGTCTTGGATGCGGTTGCCGATTTTCTCGCCGGGGGCGCACTGGTAGGTGAGTCCGCCCACCCGCACCATATCGCCGCCCTGCTGATAGTAGGGATCCGGGTGAAACAGGTTGTCGCCCACGTCCTCCAGGATATTCTTGATCGTGGCGCCCTTCATGTCGGTGAGGGTGGAGTGGGGATAGGTAATGGCGGTCTGGTCCATCAGGTGTTCCAAGCGGATGGTTTCGCCGGGCAGCAGGCTGGTGCCCCAGCGGAAGCCGGGCGAGAAGGCGATTTCGGCGCCCTTGACTTCCAGCAGGGCGTCTAGGATGAGTTGGTCCCAGGAGCCGTTGAAGTTGCCGCGCCGGTACAGGAGGCCCTCGGTCACCGCCAGAGGGGTATCGAGCTTGGCCTTGTGGGGCGCCCGGGCCTGCTCAATGTGACGGGCCATGTCCGGGTCCGCCGGGAGTAGTTTGGAGAACACCGGCAGCAGTTTGTAGCGGTAGTCCGCCACCTTGCCGTCCTTGACTTCGAAATCCAGCACCGACAGGAATTTGGTATTGGAGCCGGAGTTGACCACCAGGGTCTTGCCGCCGGGGTTGGATACCAGGGACGGCTGGGGCATGGCGTCGTGAGTATGGCCGCCGAGGATGACGTCGATGCCGGTCACCCGGGACGCCAACTTGAGGTCCACGTCCATGCCGTTGTGGGACAGGAGCACCACCACTTGGGCGCCCTTGCCCCGCACTTCTTCCACCAGGCCCCGGAGTTCGTCTTCCTTGATGCCGAAGCTCCAGTCCGGCACCATCCAACGGGGGTTGGCCACCGCCGTGTGGGGGAAGGCCTGGCCAATGACCGCCACCGGCACGCCGTTGGCCTCCCGGATCGAGTAGGGGGCGAACACCAGGTCGCCGAAATCCGTGGTGCGGACATTTTGGGCCAGAAATTCCATGCGGCCGGCCAGTTGTTGTTCCACCACCGACTTGACCCGCTCGTGGCCGTAGGTGAATTCCCAGTGGGGGCACATCATGTCCACGCCCAGCTTGAGGCAGGCGTCGATCATGTCCTGGCCCTGGGTCCAGAGGGCAGTGGCGGAGCCTTGCCAGGTGTCGCCGCCGTCCAACAGCAGGGCGCCGGGCCGGTCCGCCCGCAGGCGTTTGACCAGGGTGGTGAGATGGGCGAAGCCGCCGACCTTGCCGTAGGTCTTGGCGGCCTGTTCAAAGTCGAGGTAAGTAAAGGCGTAGGCTTCCGGGGAAGCGGGTTTGATGCCGAAGGCTTGCAGTAGTTTTTCGCCCACCAGATGGGGCGGGCGCCCCAGCGCCGCGTCCACGCCCAGGTTGACGCTGGGTTCCCGGAACAACACCGGCAGCAGTTGGGCGTGACAGTCGGTGAAGTGCAAAAGATGCACATTACCAAAGCGGGGCAGGCCGTAGTAATCCTCGCCCCCGTCGCCGGCCAGCAACCGGCGGGAATCCAGGGCGAAACCAGCGGCGCCAGCGGCCGCGAGCACTTGCAAAAATTCACGACGATTCATGCTGTTAACCCGTGGGACCAGGGAGGGAGAGGGAAACGGCCACGCCCGGCGCTGGGCCGGGCGTCAGGTTTGGCTATTTGTTGACCGGAGATTCCGGGTCCAACAGCAGGGCGACCAGGTGAGTTACCTGCTGTTCGGTCAAGGCGCCCACATGGCCAAAGCGGGGCATGGTCGAGCAGAGGTTATGGGCCTTGGCATTCCAGATCTTGGAATAGACGTATTTCTGGGTTTCCGGCGTATTGCCCCGTAATTTGCCGATTTGCAACAGAGTCGGACCCAGGGTGCCATAGGCCAATTCTTTGGGACTGATCTGGTGGCAGTTGTAGCAGTTGCCGCCCACCGCGATGCCCGGTTTGTCGGTCCAGGTGAAGCCCTTGCCGCTCTGGGCGATCTTCTCGCCTTCTTTCCAGTCGCCCAGCAACTTACCGTCCGCCGGCCACTTGACCGCCGCCAACTGCTCCTTTTCCATGCGTTGCCGCGCCTCGGGGGAAGGGTTGTTGGCGGTGGTGTTGCAGATGTTTTGCAGTTCATCCTCATTGAGCCGGTCGACAGTGGCGATGCCCTTGGTCTGAAAATCCCGTTTCAGCATGGCGATGGCTTCGGCCCGGTAATCCTTGTCGGCACTGGCCAGTCCGGGCACCAGCAGGGAGATGCCTAAGATGAGAGAAATGGGTGCTTTCATGGACGCTTCCTCAACGCTTGATGCCCGGACCCTTGTACACCTGACCGTTGGCGTTGGCCGTCAGATAGGTGAGCAGGGCGGTGATGCTGTCCGACAAATACTTGGGCTCGGGGAAGCGCTGCTGGCGAAAGCAGTCGTTCATCCGCCATTGCTGGGTGAGCATGACGCCGCCGGTCATACGGTAGCCGGGCCAACCCTGCACGGAGCGCATGGCGTCCTCGGGCTTGGCCAGGTTGGGCAGGGCTTGCATACGGATGCGCTTGCCGTCTTCGCCATGGCAGCTATTGCAGGAGAAGTCGTAGGGGCCGGCCCGGTACGAGAAAATCTCCTTGCCGATCGCATAGGCCTCTTTTTCCTTGGGGTGGGCCTGGGGCACCGCCATGGGCAGGTCCTCGGACTGGAACGCCACGTAGGTCACCACCGCCACCGGGTCTGGGGTGGTCTTGTCGTCCCCGAACGGCTTCTTGCGCACGTCTTCGTCGGAATAACCGAGCAGTTTGACCATGCACCAGACGATGCGCCGTTCCGCGTCCATGACTTGGTCCACGTCGGCGAAATAGCGGGGCATGGCCGCGTAGGCGCCCTTGACTACGCCGGGACCCATGCCCAGGTCACAGCTGGCCATGGTCTCGCCCTTGGGGCCTTTCTTGTTCTTCCAAATATCCTCGCCCCGGGCGGCGAATAATTCGGCCGGGTTGTCTTCTTCCATGATGTTGCGGAATTTTTCGAATTCCGCAGTGGTGGCGTCCGGCGCCTTGGCAGCCGGGTCTGGCTCGGCGCCATGGACCGGGAGGCTGCCGAGTAGGGCGGCGACCAGGCCGCCGATTAGGGGCTTGGGTGTATTCATGGAACTCCTCATCTATTAGCGGATTGCTGGGCGGTCTGACGCCGCCCTAGCGAGTGGGTCAGCCTGGCTTAACCGATGGTGGCTTCGTCGGTGCGCGTGTCGTCCTTGTTGTCCTTCCAGGTTACGCTGACCTTGTCGCCAGCCTTGGCGCCCTTGAGCTTGAACGCGAATACCGGATTCTTGGACACCGAGCCGTTGGACTGACCCCGGATTAGGACCTTGCCATTCAAGGCTACTTGCATCGAGTTGATGTAATGGGCCGGGATCGGATTGCCTTCCGGATCCTTGCGTTGGCCGGTTTCCATGGGATGGCTGATGAGCACACGCACGTCCGCTTCCTCACCCTTGGCGGTGGCGCGGATTTTCATGGGATCTGACATAGTTTCCTGCCTTCTGGTAATGCGGAGGGGGAAAGCGCCGGATTAACCGCCGCAACCGCCGACGGTGACCTTGACCTCTTTGTCTACCGCGAACACCTTACCGTCCTTGGTCTTGGCCACGGCCTTGATGGCGGAGGTTTCCGCCACCTTGAGCCGTAACGACAGGCTGGGCACCGCTTCAGGTTCAAACTCGAACACCGCGCACAGGGGCATGGGGTTCTTGGTGGCCAGTACCGCCAGGCTGACGGTATTGGGAATGCTGCTATTGATCTCAATGGGCACCACGGCGCCATTTTCAGCGATTTCCGGGGCCTTGATGGCGAGTTGGCTGTTCTCGGCGGCCGCATCGGCACCGAGGGACTTCAGGGCGGTGGCGAGGTCCTTGGCATCCAAGGCCGGACCCCCGGCGCTGGCTTCCGCCAGAACTTGGGTGGGCCGCAACATGCCGGCGACGAACGCCGTGGACAGCAAGCCAGTGGCGACAGTGCCCTGTAATAGGGCCCTACGGGTCAAGCCCATGAGCGATACTCCTTATGGCGATGGATGGGGAAAGGATGCGCTCCAGCGGGGAGCTTAATAGGTCTTTGAGCAAGTCTAATGGATGGTTTGTCGGCAACGCAAGACGGCGACTATTGAGTAAAAAGTTCTAGGAGGAATAAAAAACATTAGAATTCGCTTTTTTTCAGCATCTGGCGGGTTGCTGGCTCCACTGGGGGGCCTGATCCAGGAAAGGCCGCCCTCGGCCCTGTCCTCCGGTTGGGATGGCTAGACTTCCCTTTCCCGCGCCACCGCCCGATAGCCGATGTCGTGCCGGTAATAGGCATCCTGCCAGTCCAGGGTCGCGGCCAGTTGGTATGCCCGCCGTTGGGCGGCGCCCACTGTCTCGCCCAGGGCGGTGGCGCAGACAACCCGGCCGCCGTCGGTGACCACCTGGCCGTCCCGCAACCGGGTTCCGGCGTGAAACACCTTGGCGTCCGGGGCGCTGGCGCTGTCCAGGCCCAGGATCGGATGGCCCTTGGCGTAGTCGCCCGGATAGCCGCCGGCCGTCAACACCACCCCCAGGGCGGCGCGGGGATCCCAGTCCGCCTGGTGTTGGGCCAGGCGGCCTTCCCGGGCCGCCAGTAGCAGGGGCAGCAGGTCCGAGCGCAGACGCATCAGAATCGGCTGGGTTTCCGGGTCGCCCAGGCGGCAGTTGAATTCCAGCACCTTGGGAACACCGTCATCGCCAACCATGATGCCGGCATACAGAAAGCCCCGGTAGGGAATGCCCTCGGCGGCCAGCCCGGCCACCGTGGGTTGCATGACTTCCGCCATGATGCGGGCGTGCAGGTCCGGCGTCACCACCGGCGCCGGCGAGTAGGCGCCCATGCCGCCGGTATTGGGACCGGTGTCGCCGTCCCCCACCGCCTTGTGGTCCTGGGACGAGGCCATGGGCAGGATGTGCTGGCCGTCCACCAGGGCGATGAAGCTGGCTTCTTCCCCCTGGAGCCATTCCTCGATCACCACCCGCCGGCCGGCGGCGCCGAAGCGGCCTTCGCCCAACATGGACCGCAGTGCGTCCACCGCGGTGGCCCGGTCCTGGGCCAGGATCACGCCCTTGCCGGCGGCCAGGCCGTCCGCCTTCACCACCACCGGCGCGCCCACCTGGTCCAGATAGGCCAGAGCCGGTTCCAGTTCCGTAAATACGCCATAGGCGGCGGTAGGAATGGCGTGGCGGGCCAGAAAGTCCTTGGTGAACGCCTTGGACCCCTCCAACTGGGCGGCGGCCTGGCTAGGGCCAAAGCAGGGCTGGCCGGCGGACTCGAATAGATCCACGATGCCGGCCACTAGGGGCGCCTCGGGACCCACTAGGGTCAGGCCCACGTCCCGGTCCTTGGCCAGTTGTAGCAGGCCGGCCAGGTCATCGGCGGCGATGGGGACATTTTCCACTTTGGCTTCCCCGGCGCTGCCCGCGTTACCGGGGGCCACCAGGATAAGGTCCGCCAAGGGAGACTGGGCTAGTTTCCAGGCCAAGGCGTGCTCGCGCCCGCCGCCACCGACGATCAAGATATTCATGCCGTTAACAACTCGTTGAATTCCATGGAGAACAGGGATATTGGCCTAACGAAATGGGGTCAGGCCCCGGCTGCTGGCGGTGACGAAGCGGACGATTTCCTGGAGGTCCGGGGAGTCCTGGTCCGCGCTCAATTCCGCCAAGGCGTCCTCAAGCCGTACGCCGGTTTGGTATAGGCGCCGGTAGGCCCGCTTGATCTGGGTGCGCCGTTCCTGACTGAAACCGGCGCGCCGCAGCCCCACCAGGTTCAGGCCAGAGATCGCCGCCCGCTGGCCGTTGGCCATCAGAAAGGGCGGGATGTCCTTGTTGACGCCGGTGATGCCGCCGACCATGACATAGGCGCCGATGCGGCAAAACTGGTGAACGCCCACCTGCCCGGATAAGAAAATGTGGTGATCCATTTCTACATGGCCGGCCAGGGTGGCGGTATTGGCCAAGATATTGTGATCCCCCACCCGGCAGTCATGACCCACGTGGGAAAAGGTCATGAAAAAATTATGGTTGCCGATGCGGGTGCCCTGGTCGCTCTTCACGCCCCGGCTGATGTTCACGTATTCCTTGAAGTGGTTGTGGTCGCCGATCCACAGGGGACGGCTCTTGTCCGGCGTGTAGCCCAAATCCTGGGGCTCGCAGCCCAGGGTGACACCGTGGCAGATGCGGTTATGGGCGCCCAAGCGGGTGGCGCCGTAGATGCGGGCCTGGCTTTCCACCAGACAGCCCTCGCCGAGCACGGCGCCCGCTTCCACGATGGAGTAGGGACCCACCACCACCGAGTCATGCAGTTCGGCGCCGTCCTCGACGATAGCGGTCGGGTGAATGCGGGGCATGGCGCCGAGGTTCCCTCAGTGGCGGAAGTGGCGCATGCCGGTGAACAGCATGGCGATTCCGTGCTCGTCGGCAGCGGCGATCACTTCCTCGTCACGGACCGAGCCGCCGGGCTGGATCACCGCCTGGATACCCACCTGGGCGGCATTGTCCAGGCCATCCCGGAAGGGGAAGAAGGCATCCGACGCCAACACCGCGCCCTTGACCTCCAGTCCCGCCTGCTCCGCCTTGAAGGCGGCGATGCGGGCCGAGTTGACCCGGCTCATCTGGCCGGCGCCGACGCCGATGGTCATGCGGTCCTTGCCATACACGATGGCATTGGACTTGACGAACTTGGCGACCCGCCAGGTGAATAGCAGATCCAGCATTTCCTGTTCGGTCGGCGCCCGGCGCGTGACCACCTTGAGTTCCTTGTACAGATCCAGATCCGCGCTCTGTACCAGCAATCCGCCGCTGACCCGCTTGAAATCCAGGCGGGCGGCAGCGCCGGTCCAGGTGCCGCATTCCAACAGGCGCACGTTCTTTTTAGCCGCTGCCACCGCCACCGCTTCCGGGGCAACCTGGGGGGCGATGATGACTTCCACGAATTGGCGTTCCAGGATGGCGCTGATGGTGGCGCCGTCCAGGGGCCGGTTGAAGGCGATGATGCCGCCAAAGGCGGACTCCGGATC
>CAZIHO010000139.1:0-7870 GCA_964538875.1 uncultured Chromatiaceae bacterium | reverse complement strand
GTGTGGCAGGAGGGGTCCCACCCGGAGCAGGTGCAGGGGGAGGAGATGATGCGGCAGAAGTTGGAGTACATGCACCAGAATCCGGTCGTGCGGGGGTATGTGGACGACCCCCTGCATTGGCGGTATTCCAGCGCCCGCAATTACGCAGGGTTGGCGGGGTTGGTGGATGTGGAGACCCATTGGTAGGCCCCGGAGGCGTGCCTAAAGCACGCGACGCTGGAGCGTCAGCCCTTGCTCCCACCCGGAGGGTGGGAGCCAGAGGGATGCCTTCAGCAGGGTCAGCAGGTCCCGGGAGATTGCCCCCGCGACGGTTCTACCTCCCGAGCACCTGCCGAAGGGGTGCTGAGGGGCGACGGTCAGGCCGGCGCCACGACCTCGGCGGCCAGGGTGTCGCGATCACTGACGCGGATCTCGGGGGCCTTCACCCGGCTCAAAGTTTCCTGGATGATGCAGCGGTCGGCCACCCGTTGGACGGCAGCAAGGCGTTCGCCGCAGGTGCCATTGGGCAATCGCACGTGAATCCGGAAGTCGTTGAGATGGGTCGGGTTGTCGGCTTTCTCGAACTGGGTCTCGACCGACATGCCGCTGGTGTCTATTCCCTGCTTCTCACAGTAGTTGACGGCGAAGGCCGCCACGCAGGCGCCGATGGAGACCACGAACAGGTCCGGCGGGGTGCCGGCGCGACCCTTGCCGCCCAAGGCGGGCGTTACATCACACACAACACGCTGCCCGTTGATCTCGGTCTCGAACAGCATGTCCCCCAGATGGCGAGTGATGGCTGATGGCATTAGATTCTCCTGATGTGTCCTTGTTAGCTATTGCTCCGATACGTCGAGGGTCCGCTAGCGGATCCTGGTTTAAAAGTATGCTCCCAATCCTCCGGGTCCCAATTGATCCTGGGCATGAAGTCCCATGCGGCCCAATTGCTGGCGCGGCCGGGAACGGTGCGGGCTTGCGCTCCTGGAGGCCTGCGCCAGACTGCGGGCAGGGGCCGATCCCGCTACCAAATCCAGGACACCACCGCCCGGCATTGACATACCGTCACCCTAATCCAGCTCCCAGCCTGGAGGGCGGGCCCGAACCGATCCCCGGTTGGCCCAACCCCTGGGGCTCCCTATACTAGGCGGCCATATCCGGGGTTCATCTGGGAGACTGTCAGGCAATGAAGAAAATCGACGCGATCATCAAACCCTTCAAGCTGGACGACGTGCGGGAGGCCCTGTCCACCGTGGGAATCACAGGCATGACCGCCACCGAGGTCAAGGGGTTCGGGCGCCAGAAAGGTCACACGGAGTTGTATCGGGGCGCCGAATACGTGGTGGATTTCCTGCCCAAGATCAAAATTGAAATCGTGGTGCGGGACGAGCAACTGGACCAGGTGTTGGACGCCATCACCACCGCCGCCCGCACCGGCAAAATCGGCGACGGCAAAATTTTCGTCAGCACGGTGGATCATGTGGTGCGTATCCGCACCGGGGAGCAGGACGAGACGGCTATCTGACCGCAACCATGAGCTTTCCCACCATCGAGGACTTTGTCGGGAATACGCCCCTGGCCCGGCTGCAGCGGTTGCCTGGCACCACCAGCAACCAACTGTTGGTGAAGCTGGAGGGTAATAATCCGGCCGGGTCAGTGAAGGACCGGCCGGCCCTATCCATGATCCGGCGGGCCGAGGAACGGGGCGAGATTCGCCCCGGCGATACCCTGATCGAGGCCACCAGCGGCAACACCGGCATCGCCCTGGCCATGGCGGCGGCCATTCGGGGTTATCGACTGCTGTTGGTGATGCCGGAGCACATGAGCCTGGAACGGCGCCAGGTGATGCGGGCCTTTGGCGCCGAATTGGTCCTTACCCCCAAGGAGGGCAGCATGGAGGCAGCCATAGACCGGGCGCGTGCCCTGGAGG
This sequence comes from uncultured Chromatiaceae bacterium, assembly GCA_964538875.1. GTDB lineage: Bacteria > Pseudomonadota > Gammaproteobacteria > Chromatiales > Chromatiaceae > CAZIHO01. The sequence continues at coordinate 5,964 of CAZIHO010000139.1, read as the reverse complement.
CGGAGGGCGCCGGCCGCATCCTGGACCAGTTCTCCAACCCGGATAACCCGCAAGCCCATGTGGAAGGAACCGGCCCGGAAATCTGGCGGGACACCGGGGGTCGTGTGACCCACTTCGTCAGCGCCATGGGCACCACCGGCACCATCATGGGCACCTCCCGCTATCTCAAGGAAATGAACCCGGGGATTCAAATCGTCGGCGTCCAGCCCGCCGAGGGCGCCAGCATTCCCGGCATCCGCCGCTGGCCGGTGGAATATCTGCCCAAGATTTACGAGCCCGCCCGGGTGGACCGCATCATCGACGTGACCCAGCAGGAGGCGGAGCAGACCACCCGGGACCTGGCAGCCCGGGAAGGCATCTTGGCCGGAATTTCCTCCGGCGGCGCGGTGGCGGCGGCCCTCAAGCTGTCCGCCGAACTGGAGAACGCCACCATCGTCTGCATCATCTGCGACCGGGGCGACCGCTATCTGTCCACCGGCGTGTTCCCCGCCGAATAGCCTGATTCTGGATTTACCCTATGGCCCGAGGTCGTAAAGCTCTCCCGGCGGAGCCGGTGGAGGTATTGATTGAGTCCCTGACCCAGGATGGCCGGGGTGTTGCCCATGTCAACGGCAAGGCGGTGTTCATCCACGGCGGCTTGCCGGGGGAACGCCTGACCTTCACCTATGACCGGGTACAACGGCGCTATGACGAGGGCCGCGCCCATCAGGTGCTGGAAGCCTCGCCGGACCGGGTGGAACCCGGCTGCCCCCACTTTGGCCTGTGCGGCGGCTGCGCTCTGCAACATGTGCGGGACTCCGCCCAACTGGGCTACAAGCAACAGTCCTTGCTGGACGCCCTGCAGCGCATCGGCAAGGTGACGCCGGAGCGGCTGCTGGAACCCCTGGTGGCCAGCCATTGGGGCTACCGGCGCAAGGCGCGCCTGGGCGTCAAGTACGTGGCCAAGAAGGGCCGGGTGCTGGTGGGCTTCCGGGAACAGGGCTCGCCCCTGGTGGCGGACCTGAGTCAGTGCCCGGTGCTGCATCCCCAGGTGGGTAGCCGCCTGCTAGACCTGGCCCAACTGGTGGAAGGCCTGTCGATCCGGGACAAGCTGCCCCAAATCGAGGTCGGCATGGGAGACGACTCCTGCGCCCTGGTGTTTCGGGTGCTGGCGCCGCCCTCCCCGGCGGACCTAGACCGGCTGCGGGAATTCGGTGCGCTCCACGGCTTCGTCATTTACTTGCAGGACGGGGGTCCGGAAACGGTGCGGCCCTTGGACCCGCCGGCACCGGAGCTGTTTTACGACCTGCCCGGGGAGCCGCCGCTACGCCTCAAGTTCGCGCCGCTCGACTTCACCCAGATCAACCTGGACCTCAACCGCCTATTGGTGCAACGGGCGCTGAACCTGCTGGACCCCCAGCCCCAGGACCGGGTGTTGGACCTCTTTTGTGGCATCGGCAACTTCAGCCTCGCGCTGGCGACCCGGGCCGGCTGCGTGGTGGGCGTGGAAGGTAGCGCGCCCCTGGTAGAGCGGGCCCAGCACAATGCCGCCGCCAATGGCTTGACCAACACGGAATTCCGGGTCGCGGACCTCTATGGCTCCCTGGAGGGCCTGGACTGGACCGGTGCGACCTTCGACCAAATCCTCCTGGACCCGCCCCGCACCGGCGCCCAAGAGATCCTGCCCCTGCTGCCCAGGCTGGGCGCCCAGCGCATTCTCTACGTCTCCTGCTACCCCTCGACCCTAGCCCGGGACGCGGGCATCCTGGTCCACGACCAGGGCTACCGGCTGCTGGCCGCTGGGGTGATGGATATGTTCCCCCACACCGCCCACGTGGAATCCATGGCCCTGTTCGAACGGGCGCGGGCCTAAACCCTGGTGAACCTGGGCCGGACGGTTCCGCTGCGGATCTGGCTGGCCCTATGGCTCCTGCTGCTGACTGGAGGTTGCGGCCCGGCGCCGGACCCGCAAGTGATTCGCATGGGTCTGGCCACCGTGCCGGTCAACCTGGACCCCCGTTTCGCCACCGACGCCGTATCCGCCCGGGTCACCCGCCTGCTGTATCGCAGCCTGGTGGAATTCGACGCCGCTGACCGGCCCATTCCCGGCCTGGCGGACTGGACCCAGCCAGCGCCGGACTGGTACCGCTTCCGCCTGCTGCCGGATGCCCCCGGCCGCCTATTCGATAGCGGGCGGCGCCTCACCAGCGAGGATGTGCGCGCCACCCTAGCCGCCCTCCTGGACCCGGCCACCGGCTCCCCGTTCCGCGCCCAGTTGGCCCTGGTGGCGCGCATGGAGGTGCTGGACCCGGACCGCATCGACTTCCACCTGACCCGGCCGGATCCCCTGTTCCCCACCGCCCTCACCCTAGCCATCCTGCCGGCGGATTTGCTGGCCCAGGGCCACCCCTTTTCCCGCGACCCCCAGGGCAGCGGCCCCCTGCGCCTGCGGGACTGGCCGGAGCCGGGCCGTCTGGTGCTGGAGCGGCGCGCCGACGGCCAGATCCTGGAACTGGTGGAAGCCAAGGATCCGGGCGTGCGGGCCATGAAACTGCTGCGGGGGGAAATCGACCTGATCCAGGGCGAACTGCCGCCGGAACTGTTTCGGCTGCTGGGGGAACGGCCGGACCTGCGGGTGGAGCGGGCGCCGGGCAGCAACTTCAGCTACCTGGGCCTCAACCTGGAAGATCCGGCCCTGGCCAACCCTCTGGTGCGCCGCGCCCTGGCCCACGCCATCGACCGGGATGCCATCATCCACTACGTCCTAGGCAACGGCGCCAGCGCCGCCGAAGCCCTGTTTCGGCCCCAGCACTGGGCCGGTCATCCCGATCTGCCCCCCTACCCCCACGACCCGGACCTGGCGCGCCGCCTGCTGCAGGAAGCGGGCCACGGCCCGGACCAGCCCCTACAACTGGAATTCAAGACCTCCACGGATCCCTTCCGGGTGCGCCTGGCTACCATCATCCAGGCCCAACTGGCCGCGGTAGGGGTCCGCCTCGGCGTCCGCAGCCTGGATTGGGGCACCTTCTACGGCGACGTGAAAGCCGGCCGTTTTCAAGTGTTTAGCCTCACCTGGGTGGGGGTACGCACCCCGGACCAGTTCCGCTACCTGTTCCACAGCGGCTCCCTGCCGCCGGATGGCGCCAACCGGGGCCGCTACGCCAACCCCCAGGTGGACAGCCTCATCGCTGCGGCGGAAACCCTGCCCACCCTGGAACAGCAGGCGCCGCTGTACCGGCAATTGCAGGAACTGCTGCACCGGGATCTACCCTACCTGCCGCTCTGGTATGAAGACCAAATCCTCGCCCGCCGCCAGGACCTGCACGGCTACCGCCTGAGCCCGGACGGCAGCCTGGATGGGTTGGAGCGGGTGCGGCGCACAGCGCCGGGCAGCTAGCCAAACCCAGGGCCGGGCATCCCTCCAGACAAGGGACCGGCCGCGGCGTGGTGGCTTAGCGGCGCGGCGCTGGAATGCCCTGCTCCCGGCAATGCGCTTGGATAATGGCGATGAAAGCGTCGCCGTAGCGCTCGCCTTTGACCCGGCCGACACCGTGGATGTCGGCCAGGGCATGCCGGTCCCGGGGTAACTTGGCGGCCATCTCTTGGAGCGTGCGGTCGGGAAAGATGACGTAAGGCGGCACCCGTTCTGCGTCCGCCAGTTCCTTGCGGCGGGCGCGCAGACGTTCGAACAGACTTTGGTCCAGGTCCCGGTGCAGCGGCGTTTGGGGCTGGGGCTCGCTGCGGGCCGCTGGTCCCAGGCGGCCAAAATAGGGCGCCCGCTCCCGCAGCAGCTGCATACCCGCCTCGGTGAGACGCAGTACCCGGAATTCCCCGTCTTGTTCCAGATAGCCCTTGCCCTTGAGTTGCCGGGCCAGGTAGCGCCATTGCTCCGGGCGCAATTCGGCGCCGATATTGAAAGTGGACAGAAGTTGATGGCGGTATTGCTCGACCTTGGGGGTCAGTTTGCCCAGCAGCACGTCCAGCACATGACCCAGGCCGAAGCGCTCGCCGGTGCGGCGCACGCAGGACAACAGCTTTTGCGCCGGAATGGTCAGGTCCACCCGGTCTGGGGCCGGCTGGACGCAGTTGTCGCACATACCGCAGCGGGGCTGGGGATAGGTCTCGCCGAAGTGGGCCAGCAGGGGCCGGCGCCGGCAGTCGTCGTCGGACTCCGCATAGTCCCGCATCCGTTCCAGGTGGTCGCGGGCGATGCTCCGCTCCGGTTCCTCCTTGTCGTCCAGCAGCCGCCCCACCTTGACCACATCCCCGTCCCGGTACAGCAGCAGGCAATGGGCGGGCAGCCCGTCCCGCCCGGCGCGGCCAATCTCCTGGTAATAGCCTTCCATGCTTTTGGGAATGTCGTAATGGAGCACAAAGCGCACGTTGGGCTTGTTGATGCCCATGCCGAACGCCACCGTGGCGACCATGACCTGTACATCGTCGCGGATGAAGGCTTCCTGGTTGCGGCGCCGCTGCTCGTCGCCGAGGCCGGCGTGGTAGGGCAGCGCCGATACGCCGGCTTGGCTCAAAAATTCCGCCAACTGGTCCACACCCCGCCGGGAGAAGCAGTAGATGATGCCGGACTGGCCGGGGAAGCGGGCCACGAAATTCAGGGCCTGGCGCTCGGGCCGCTGCTTGGCGCGCACTTCCAGGAGCAGGTTGGGCCGGTCGAAGCTGGCGATGAACGGCTGACCAGCAGCGAAGCCCAGGCTAGTTTGGATGTCTTGGCGCACCCTGGGCGTGGCGGTGGCGGTGAGGGCCAGACAGACGGCGCCGGGATAGCGGGTGCGGGCATCCCGCAACTGGCGATATTCCGGCCGAAAATCGTGGCCCCATTCGGAAATGCAGTGGGCTTCGTCGATTACCAGGCAATCCAGCCGCACCTCGTCCAGCAAACCCTGGACCCGGGGCGTGAACAGGGTCTCCGGCGCCAGGTACAGGAGCCGGACCCCACCCTGGCGCACCTGCTCCATGTGGGCCTGATAGGTGGGGTAGTCCAGGGACGAGTTGAGCACGCAGGCGGGGATGCCGAGAGCGTTGAGCTGCTCCACCTGGTCCTTCATCAAGGAAATCAGGGGCGATACCACCAGGGTAAGGCCCGGAAACAGCAGGGCCGGCAACTGGTAGCACAGGGACTTGCCGCCGCCGGTAGGCATGATCGCCAGGGTGTCCCGCCCGGCCAGGAGGTGGCGGATGATGTCTTCTTGCAGCGGCCGGAATTGGTCGTAGCCGAAAGTTTGCTTGAGGATTTGGCGGGGATCGGACATGGGCGGGGATCATAGGGCGGATGCCCCGGCTTGGCGACGGGCCACTTGGTTTGCCAGGACCCGAGCCGCTACCCTTGGCGGCCGGTAAGTAACGATCTTGGGGGGCGGCATGGAATGGAATGGGACCCGGGCCCGGGTCTGGCTGGTGCTGGGTGCCTTGAATGGCTTTTTGAGCGTGGCCCTGGGCGCCTACGCCGCCCACGGCGTGGCGGGCCAGGTTGCGGATGCCCTGCTGACTACCTTTCTCAAGGGTGTGCATTACCAGGGTTTCCACGGTCTGGCCCTGTTGGCGGTGGGGATGCTGGTTGGCCTAAGGCCCGGCTCCCGCTGGCTGCTGGCCGCCGGGACCCTGTTCGCCCTGGGGATCCTGCTGTTCAGCGGCAGTCTCTACCTGCGGGTACTGCTGGACAGCGCCGCTTGGGGGCGGGTCACGCCATCCGGCGGCGGCGCCCTGTTGCTGGGCTGGATCTGTCTCGGCGTCGGCGCCTGGCGGGCGCCCAGCCCCCCGTCTAGCTCCGCAAGGCCCTGAGTTCCTTGTTGATGAGGCGCACCCGCTTGGCCAATACACAGGCGATGCCCTCGTAAATCTGGGTGGCGGTCTGGCTATTTTGGGCCGCCAGGACCTTGCAGCGCTCCTCATCCTGGCTGGCTGGAAAAACGGTCATGGGTCCGGGCCAAGACTGGAACCCACCCAATTGCCCAGCTTCGAACTTAAGGG
>CAZIHO010000138.1:0-7905 GCA_964538875.1 uncultured Chromatiaceae bacterium | reverse complement strand
ACATAGGCCAGCAGTTTGGCCACCGCCAGGTACAGGCCCCTGGGGATGGCGGCGCCCAGTTCGGTGCCATGGTAGATGGCGCGGGCCAGCACCGGCGCTTCTACCACTGGAACCCCGTTTTCCATACCAATCTTGCGAATATTGCGGGCAATTAGGTCGGCGCCCTTGGCCACTACCACCGGGGCGCCCATGCGCTTTTGGTCGTAGCGCAGGGCCACCGCGAAATGGGTGGGGTTGGTGACCACCACGTCCGCTTTGGGGACTTCCGTCATCATGCGCCGGTAGGCGATTTCCCGCTGCATGGCGCGGATGCGGCCCTTGATTTCCGGGCTACCCTCGCTCTGTTTGTGCTCATCCTTGACTTCCTGTTTGGTCATTTTGAGCTGATGGCGATGTTCCCAAAGCTGGAAGGGAACGTCCAGGCTCACCACCACCAACAGGCTGGCCACCAGGATGAGAAAGCTGGAACCGGAGATTTCCGCCAGCCGGCTCAGGGCGACGCCGATTTCCATCTGGGACAGGCGCAGAAGATCATCGATCTGGTCCCACACCAGCCACACGCCCACGCCGCCCACCAGCAGAAACTTGAAAATGGACTTGACCAGTTCCATCAGGGAATGCAAGGAGAACAGGCGGCCGAGGCCGGCCAGGGGATTGATGCGGGCGAACTTGGGAGTTAGGGATTCAGAACTGAAGTTGAGCCCGCCCAGCGCGATGGACGCCAGCACCGCCACCACCAGGGTGACGCCGAAGAAGGGCATAAGCAACAGAATGGCATCGCTGAACGCCTTGGCTAGATGGCGGACCAGGGCCCGGGGGTCGAAAATGTCCGCCCGCTCCAGGACCAGGTTATCCACCAGGATCTTCCACAGCCCATTGCCCAGTTGGTGGCTGGTCATCACCAGCACCGCGCCGCCGAGCAGGGTGATGGCCACGCTGTTCAGTTCCCGGGAGCGGGGCACCTGGCCTTTTTTGCGGGCGTCCGACAGGCGCCGACTGGTCGGTTCCTCACTTTTTTCGAGGCCGTCTTGGTTCTCGGCCATGGGTTAGGTCCTTATGGCTAGGATTTCCTTGAGGAGCAGGAAGGCTTCATCCAGCACCTCAGTGAATACGTCCAGGGAATTGGGCAGGGATAGCCAGACGGCGGCGAAACCCACCAGAATGGAAATTGGAAAGCCGATGGCGAAGATGTGCAGTTGGGGCGCGGCGCGGGCGATGACACCGAAACTCAGGTTGACCAGCATCAGCGCCCCCACCGCCGGCAGGGCCACCAGCAGGCTAGCCGAGAACATGCGGCTGCCCCAGGCGACCACCGCGTGGAATTCCGCCCGGCCGAGACCCTCGCCGGCGACGGGCAGGGTCTGGAAGCTCTGGGCTAACAGGTCGATGATCAGCAGGTGACCGTTGAGCATCATGAACAGGAAGGTGGATACGATGAGATAGTACTGGGACAGCACCGGCACCTGGATGCCGTTTTGGGGGTCCACCATCTGGGCGAAACCCAACCCCATCTTGTTGGCGACCACCTGACCGGCCAGCACCATGGCGGAAAACACCATTTGTAGCACGGCACCCATGGCCAGTCCGATCAGGAGTTCACCCACCGCCACCGCGACGGCCTGGGGGCCGAATACCTCGATCACCGGCACCGGCGGTATGAGGGGCACCAACACCAAGGTGAGCAGGGCGGCCAACAGCACCCGCCAGCGCAGAGGCACCTGACGGGAGCTGAATAGGGGCGCGCTCATGAACACCGCGCCCACCCGCAGGAATGGCCAGAAGAAGCTGGCCAGCCAGGACTGAAACTGAAGTTCGGTGAGGGACATGGCGCGTCCCTCAGCCGGTCCCGTGCGGTGCCGGCGTCATTGTTGGATCAACTCCGGAATACTCTGGAACAGTTCCACGCTGTAATGGATGAAGTACTGCAACATCCAGGGTCCCGCCACCACCAGTATCACGCCCACCACGATCAGCTTGGGGATGAAGGTCATGGTCATTTCATTGATCTGGGTGACCGCCTGCACCAGGGACACCAGCAGGCCCACTGCCAAGGCCGGCAGCAACACCAGTCCCGCCAGCACCGAGGTGACTTCCAGGGCGTGCCGGCCAATCTGGATCACCTGTTCCGGCGTCATGGGGTGCCTCCGAGGGTGAAGCTCTCCGCCAGGGTGCCGAACACCAGTGCCCAGCCGTCGATCAACACGAACAGCATGATCTTGAACGGCAAGGAAATAATCATGGGCGATAGCATCATCATGCCCATGGACATGAGCACGCTGGCGACCACGATGTCGATAACCAGGAACGGGATGAACAGCAGAAAGCCGATTTGGAAGCCGGTCTTGAGTTCACTAGTGGCGAAGGCCGGCAGCAGGATCGAGAAGGGAACGTCCTGGGGCGTCTGAAATTCCCCATGGTTGGCCAGGCGGGCGAACAGAGCCAGGTCATCCTCCCGGGTTTGGGCCATCATGAATTCCCGGATGGGTACTGCCCCCAGTTCCAACGCCTGTTGGGCAGGAATCTTGTCCGCTAGATAGGGTTCCAGAGCGGTCTGGTGCACCTCGTTGAACACCGGCGCCATGATAAATAGGGTCAGGAACAGGGCCAGGGCGATCAGAATCTGATTGGACGGGGTGGTGGTGGTTCCCAGGGCCTGGCGCAGAATGGCCAGCACGATCAAGATGCGGGTGAAGGAAGTCATCAACATGAGGGCGCTCGGCAACAGGGAGAGGGCCGTCATGAACAACAGAATTTGGATGGACAGGGTATAGGTCTGGCCGCCCCCAGCCGCCTGGGTGACGGTCATGGCATCCACGCCCGGCGCCGCCTGGGCGGCCAGCGGCCATAGGTACAGGGTGGTGACCAGCCAGCGCCTCATGGCTTGGGGCCTCCCGCCTCGTCTAGGGACCGCTCGAATTCGCTGGCGGCCGGCAGCACATGTAGGGTATGCACCTGGCCGGGGGTGACACCCAGCACTAGGCGGGTATCCTCAATCTCGATCACCACCACCCGTTCCCGGGCGCCGAGGGACACGCCCCCCAACACCTTGACCAGCCCCCGGCTGCTGCTGGGCAGGTTGCCGACCCGCTTGAGGAGCCAGCCAGCGCCCAGGATCAGACCCAGCACCAGGGCCAGGCCACCGGCGGTGGTCAAGAGTCCCTCCGGGCCCAGCTTGGGCAGCGCCTCGCCGGCCAGCTTGTCCGCCGCCGCCGCCCAGGCCGGGACCAGGCCGGCCAGCCAGACGAACAGCAAACTGCGCACCCTCATCAGAGTCTCCGCACCCGGTCCGCCGGGCTGATGATGTCGGTGAGGCGCAGGCCGAATTTCTCGTTCACCACCACCACTTCTCCTTGAGCGATCAGGGTGCCATTCACCAGCACGTCCATGGGCTCGCCCGCCAGCCGGTCCAGTTCCACCACCGAGCCCTGGTTGAGCTGCAACAGGTTGCGGATGGTGATGCGGGTACGGCCGATTTCCATGGAAATGGTCACGGGAACGTCCAGGATGGCATCCAGATTCACCTCGCCGACCTGGCGGCCGTCCGCCGTCAATTCGGGCAATTGATGGGACGCGGGACCATGGGCATCCTCCATGCCGGATTGTTCCGCCAGGGCTGCCGCCCAATCGTCTTCCATGTTGTCTTCCATTGGATTGGCCATGAACTGGGACTCCCGTGGGATTGATCGAAGGTCCGCCTAGCGGCGATCCGCCATGATTTGTTCGGCTTCGGCGAGGAATTCGTGTAGGGGCTTGCGCTTGCGATGCTCGATCCACTCCGTGACCTTCACCGCGTAGCTGCCGTCCGATACCCCCAGTTGGCCCCGGAACACCGGCATGTCCTCTGCCTTGACTTCCACCAATTCCGGTATTTCCAGGGGAAGGATGTCCCCGACCTTCAGGTGGGCGATTTGGCGCAGGGTCATGTCGAACTGGGTCAGGGTGCTGGCCAACTCCACTTTGGCACTCATCATTTCTTCCCGCAGGGACTCCTCCCAGCGTTCGTCCTTTTCGCCGCGGTCGCTTTGCACACCCGCGTCCAGCAATTCCCGGATCGGTTCCACCATGGAATAGGGCAGGGTGATGTACATGTCGCCGCCGCCGTTCTCCAGGTCCAGGTGGAAGGAGGTGACCACCACCACCTCGGACGGCGACACGATATTGGCGAACTGGGGATTCACCTCGGAACTCACGTATTCAAACTGGATTGGCAGGACCGGCTTCCAGGCCTCGTGCAAATCCTTGAACGCCACGTTCAGCAACATGCGGATGACCCGGTTTTCGGTGGGGGTGAATTCCCGCCCCTCGATCTTGGTGTGGAACCGGCCGCTGCCGCCAAAGAAGGTGTCCACCACGCTGAATACCAGCTTGGGGTCCAAAACGCACAGGCCCTTGCCCCGCAGGGGGTTGACCTTCACCAGATTGAGGCTGGTGGGGACGAATAGGCTGTGCACGAACTCGGAAAACTTGAGCATTTGTACGCCGGACACGGCGATGTCGGCGCTGCGCCGCAGCATGTTGAACAGGCTGGTGCGGAAGTAGCGGGCAAAGCGTTCGTTAATCATCTCCAGGGTCGGCAGGCGGCCGCGGACGATGCGGTCCTGGCTGGCGAAGTCATAAGAACGCAAACCGGAGCCATGTTGGTCATCGCCCCCTGAGCCCACGTCGCCGTTGTCAACCCCATGCAGAAGGGCGTCGATCTCCTCTTGGGATAATAGGTCGTTGCCGCTCACGTTGGGTTACTCATTGCATGGCAAAACTGGAGAAAAACACCTCGTCGATTTCGCCCTTGCCATCGACCTTTTTAATCAGCTTATTGAGTTCCGCCTTGATGTCGGCGCGCAGCTTTTCCTTGGCATCCCGGTTCTTGAGGGACTGACCATCCTGGGCCGCCAGCAGGCTCAACACCGTATGGCGCACCATGGGGTCATGATGCTTGAGCAAATCTTCTAGCCCGGTCGCCTTGATCCGCAGCCGTAGGCCCACCTGGAGCATGCTGGGCTTGCCCTGGAGATTGGCGATGAACATGGGTTCTAGCGCCAAATAACTGACGTGGGCATGCTCGTCGGCGTGGGCCGCTTCCTCTTTATGGGCCGCCGCCTTGGCATCCCCATGGCCGTCTGCGCCGGCCGGCGCGGCACGGAGAAAGAAATACCAGACACCGCCGCCGATGGCGGCCAATAGCACCAGGGCGGCGGCACTGATGATGATGAGCTTTTTCTTGGAGCCGGACGCCGGCGGTGTGGCGTCGCCCTGGGGTGGTTCTTTCTTGGCGGACATGGTGCATTGGGGCTCCAGAGAGTTTGTCTGTTTACTGCAATTCCCGCGCCATAGGTTGGCCGGGCCAAGCCCCCCCTGGCAGCGGCTGGATTTGGGCAAATGGGCGGAAATACCGCCCGGATGGCCCCGGCCGCTGGAATTGGACTGGGATTGGCGTCCACCCGCCTCAGCGCCGTGGCGGTTCCTTGACGGGCGGTGTCCCTGGAACCGGTGGTGTCCGTCAAGGGAGCGACGGGCGTCGCCGGTTGATCCTAGCCAATAGGATTGAAAGTGCTTGCTTGACAGTCCTTGGCGGCGCCAGTAGCCTGCCAGAAACGCCGGCCGGGTGGCCGATGGAGGGGGGATGCGCGGAATCTTCGGGTGGCTGGGGGAGCCAGTGGGCAGCGATCTGACTCAGGCGCGGGTCCTGGCCATGGCGCGGCCGTTTCGAACTGAGTCGCCCTTGCTGGAAGTGGCGGATGGCGGCGTCCTGGCAGGGGTGGGCGTGCGGGTTAGCCTACACCGGGAGCAGGGCTTGTTGCTGGCCCTGGCCGGCCACCCGATCCTGGAGGGGTATCCGGATCCTGCGACCCTGCCGATGTCGATCCTGGACCTGTACCGGGGGCGTCCGGAGCGGCTGCCCGCCGCCTTGCACGGCTCGTTCGCGCTGGCAATCCTGGAGCCCACCGCCGGGCGGGGCTTGCTGGCCGTGGACCGGTTCGGTATTGAATCCCTCTGTTTTGGGGTATTCGGCTCCAGTTGGGTGTTCGCGTCCCGGGCGGACGCACTGGCGGCGCACCCGGATGGCTTCCGGGAGTTGGATCCCCAGGCCCTGTATGCCTATTTCCATTTGCATTGCATTCCTAGCCCCCTCGGCGTGTTTCGTGGCCAGCGCAAGTTGATGCCCGGTCAATGGGTGCGTTGGGACCAGGGCCGGGTAACCAGTGGCCATTATTGGCAGGCGGATTTCCAGGAACGGGACGAGGAGCTGGATCTGCTGGAAGAGGAATTTCGAGACACCTTGAGCCATTGCGTGGCCCATGCCTGCGCCGACCTTCCCGGCGGCCGGGCCGGCGCCCTGTTGCGGGGGGGTGTAGCGGGTGCGGCGCTGGCGGGCTATCTGGGTCAGTTGGACGAGCAACCGGCCGCCACCTTTTCCATCGGCTTCGAGGCGCCGGGACGGGACCAATTGCCCCTGGTGGATTTGGCCGAACACCAGTTCGGTTGCGACGCCCGGCGTTATTACGTGACTTCGGAAGACGCCTTCAAGGCCCTGCGCCGTTCGGCCAGCGGCTTTGATGAGCCCATGGGCCGGTTCGACGCGGTGACCATCCTGTACGCCGCTCACCTGGCCCGTCACGAAGGGGTGCGGGTGCTGCTGGCCGGAACGGGTGGAGATACCTTGTTCCCCGGAGCCGGGCGGTACCCAGGGCAAACCTGGGCGGAAGCTTGGGAGCGTCTGCCCAGTGGAGCGCGGCACCCGCTGGAATTCCTGGCTCGGTTGCCGGGAAGCAGCCGTCTGCCCTTAGTGGGCACCTGGGCCGGTCTGATCCTGGACGGGTGCCGTCCCTTGGCGGAGCGCCTGGCGCCGGAGCCCTGGTTCGGCCGCGCCACGCCTGGGGAACTGTTTACCCCGGAGTTTCTCGCCCAACTGGAACCGGACCAGCCCTGGGCGCTGCTTAGGGACATCGACGCCCGGGCGGACGGCGCTCTGCCGGTCCAGCGTGTGCTCCATCTGGAGTTGCAACTCCGCTTGGCGGACCAGGAACTACGCCTGCTGGCCCGGATGGGGGAAATGGCCGGTGTCGAATTCCGCTTTCCCTGGCTGGACGAGGCGCTGGTGGAATTCGCCACCCGCCTGCCAGTGGGAAGCCAACGTCTGGGCGGGCGTCCCCGCCAGTTCCTCAAACGCGCCCTGGCGGACCTGCTGCCCCAAGAAATCCTGGCGGCCAATGGGCCGGAACCGGACGGACCCGTTGCCCCCTGGTTGCGGGAGCCTGGTGACCTGAGCCAGCAGGCCCGCCGCCGCCTAGAGCGCTTTGGGCGCCGGGGCATTCTCAAGCCCGAAGTGCCGCAACGGCTATTGGATCAGCGGTCGCGGGGGGATTCACCCCGGTGGGCGCGGCCCCTGTGGGGCATCCTAGCGCTGGAAGAGTGGTTGCAGGCTCACGGCCTGTAGCCCTATGACTCGGGCGCTTATCTAGGAATGCAACAATTATCTATTGCGCAAAAATAAGGCCGGGCATGAAGGACTCATCCCGGCCTGGAGGGCGGTGGGGGCGGACGATTGCGCGCCACCCCCTAGGGAACCGAGTCTATCGGTTGGCCCCCGGACCGCCGGGTACTGGCTGGGCCTGGTAGGGATTGCCCCAGCCCGGTCCTTGGTTGGGGTACTGGGCATTTGGATATTGGGCTCCCGGGTTCTGGCTCCCCCGCATTTGTTCCCACATCCGCCGCCGCTCTTCGTCTGCCGCGCGCCGCATGGCCTCATATTCGGCCATGACCCGGGCCCGGTGGTCCGCTGGGGACTCTTGGCTGCTAGCGCCAGGCGCAGCCGCAGGCGCGGCTTGGGGCGCCGGGGCCGCAGCGGGAGCTGGAGCCGCCATGGGCATGGGCGCCGGGGCAGCGGCGGGAGCCGGAGCCGCCATG
>CAZIHO010000137.1:0-8049 GCA_964538875.1 uncultured Chromatiaceae bacterium | reverse complement strand
TGGGGATGATCCGCGTCCAGGCCCAGGGCATGGACGGAAAACTCCACCAGACCCAGTCCGGCGCCGAACGCCTCCAAGTCAGCGGCCGCACTTTGTTGCGAGCCATTGGCGGTGCGCGGAAAGGTCCATTGCAGGGGCCCTTGGCAGGCGCCGGTCACCACCGGATCCCCGAGCGCTAGGCGTTGCTGGGCGATACGCTCCGAATCCCCGGCGGCGTAGTAGCCATCCCAACACTGGGGCAAAAACTCCTGACCATCCGTGCCCAGGACAAACACCAGGCCGCGCTCGAAATTCAGTTCATATAGGCTGAACTGGACCGCTTGTTTCAAAATGAATTCCGGGTCATGGCTGACCAACATTCGCTGGCCATATTCGTAGAGTTGCCGGTACAGGCGGAATTGCTGATCGAACGCCTGTTGGACCCGGTACAGTTCACTCTCGGTATTGGTGAGACGTTTGACCTGGGCGGACAGGTGGGTAATTCTCGCCTGTGCCTCAGCATAGGCCTGGTCCAGGTCTGGCGGAGAATGGCTCATGGGATTGTTGCGCGCGCCGCCCTGTCTGGTTAGTAAAGCGCCAACAACGACAGTGTGTAGTTGTGGAACTGGTTAAGGTTCCCCACCGGACCGATTTCCCCGTACCCATAAATACCAATCCAGGGCACATCGGCGCCCAGGGTTTGCTGCAAGGAACGCAAAATTTCCAGCTTCTGCTGTTCCCGGAACACCACCTTACCCCGGCCGGCGCAGTCGAAGTGCAGGATCAGTTTCGGCGTCGCCCCCTGGAGTTGCCGTTGAATTTGCCCGGCGATGCGCGCCACGCCACCGGCGATTTTATCCTGGTCACGACGTGTCATCCAGATCGGCGTATCCTCGACGACTTCGGTGGACAGGGTGATGGAACCTGCCGCCTCGTCTTTGGCGGGCATGAAGCGAATCACCAGATCCTCTTGGGGGTCCTCCGAACTAGCTGGGGCCTTAAAACCCCAACTTAGGTTGACCACCGCCTGACCCCAGTTATCCACCTCTTCCGCCCGCAGGTATTCCTTGAGAATGTCCAGCACCGGCTGCCGGTCGATTTCGAAAATCTGGTTGTCCTTGCAGGCGGTGACCCGTCGTTCCATGCCGATCGCCGCGCATCCATGGTTGGCCGCGTGGGCCGCCCGCAATGACCCGGTCATGAGCACGACCACCGCGCCATCGCTGATGGCTTTGGCATCATGATACTGATAGGTCTTTTTTAGTGCAAAATTGTCCGCCGCCATCACGCCATACAGCAGAACCGGATGGTCCGGGCCTAAGGCATCCGTCAGCCCGCGAGTGAATTGGTCGAAGTTGAAGTTGATGCCGTCCGCCAGCAGCAACAACCCAATCGGAGGCTGGTCCCATTGGCCACGCAAGGAACCACCAATGGCTTGGCCATTGGCAAAGGGCGCCGCCTGCATGTTGCCAGCGGAAACCGCCTGAAAGCGCACCTCATCCGAACGAATGGCCAGAATCGCCAGACTGAAATTGCCTTCGTCCGCCTCGCCTTGGGCAATCACCCCTTCGCCGGAGCAACCCGCCAAAGGCACCCCGCCGCTCACCTCCCAAACCCGCCGGACGATGACGTCTTGGGGATAACCCACGGACGCGAACATGAGGAGAAAATCCGGCCGCTCCGCGAGTCCCGCGCGCCGCACCGCTTGGTGGTACGCCTGTTCGGCGGCTAGGCGGGGATTGCGATGATGACTGACACCCACACCCGCTGCTGTCTTCACCTGAACACCTCCATCCCAACCACCAGCGCCCCCTGGCGTTCCCGGCTCCGCATACTGAACCCAGCGGGGGGCGATCCGGGGCGGATGCACCCAATCACCCCCGTACCGAAAAAACCGTGACAGGACCGCTCCAGCCGGACCCCAACGAGGCCCGGCTGGGCGCGGATCTCGACCCGAACTAGCCCGCCTTGGCGGCGTAGCCGATGCCCTTGAGGGCCAGCTCGATCTCGTCCAGGATGGCTGGATCATCGATGGTGGCTGGCATGTTGAAGTCCTGCCCGTCGGCGATCTTCTTCATGGTGCCGCGTAGAATCTTGCCGGAGCGGGTCTTGGGCAAGCGCTGCACCACCACCACGTTCTTGAACGCCGCCACCGGACCGATTTTTTCCCGCACTAGGCCGACTAATTCCTTCTTGATTTCCGCCCCATCCCGGTTGACGCCTGCCTTGAGAACTACCAGGCCCAGGGGCAACTCACCCTTTAGGGCATCCGCCGCGCCGATCACCGCGCATTCCGCCACGTCCGGATGGCTCGCCAGCACTTCCTCCATGCCGCCAGTGGACAGGCGATGGCCCGCCACGTTGATGATGTCGTCGATGCGGCTCATGATGTACAGATAGCCGTCTTCGTCCTTGTAGCCAGCGTCCCCGGTCAGGTAGTAACCGGGCACCACGCTCAGGTAGGAATCCTCGAACCGGCGGTCGTTCTGCCACAGGGTGGGCAGGCAGGCGGGGGGCATGGGCAGCTTAATCATGATGCGGCCAATTTCGCCGGGCGGTAGCTGCCGGTTTTCCTCGTCCAACACTTGCACGTCATAACCCGGCACCGCCACCGTGGGCGAACCGGCCTTGACTGGCATGGGCTCCAACCCCAGGCAGTTGGCGGCGATGGCCCAGCCGGTTTCGGTCTGCCACCAGTGGTCCACCACCGGCACACCCAGGATGTCCTGGGCCCAATGCAGGGTATCCGGATCACAGCGCTCACCGGCCAAGAACAGGGCGCGCAGGCTGGATATATTGTATTTCTTCAGGTACTCGGCGTGCGGGTCTTCCTTTTTGATGGCCCGGAACGCGGTGGGCGCGGTGAACAAAACCCGAATCGAATGTTCCTCGATCATGCGCCAGAAGGCGCCGGGATCCGGGGTGCCCACCGGCTTGCCCTCGTACAGCACCGTGGTGCTGCCGTTCAGGAGCGGCGCATAGACGATATAGGAGTGGCCCACCACCCAACCCACGTCCGAGGCGGCCCAATAGACCTCGCCCGGCTGCACGTTGTAGATGTATTTCATGCTCCAGGCCATGGCCACCGCATGACCGCCGTTATCCCGCACCACGCCCTTGGGCAGCCCGGTGGTACCCGAGGTATAGAGGATGTACAGGGGATCGGTGGCCTGCACCGACACGCATTCCGCCGGTTGCGCCTGGTCGGTGAGGGTCGACCAATCCTCGTCCAGACCCGGCAGCAGGGTCGCCGCCTGCTGGGGACGTTGCAGGATGACGCACCGGTCCGGCTTGTGTACCGACAACCGAATCGCCTCATCTAGCAGGGGCTTATAGGGGATGACCTTGCTGCCCTCGATGCCGCAGGACGCGGAACAAATGACCTTGGGCTTGGCATCCTCGATACGGGTGGCCAACTCCCGGGAAGCAAAACCGCCGAACACCACCGAATGGATGGCGCCGATGCGGGCGCAGGCCAGCATCCCAATCACCGCCTCCGGCACCATGGGCATGTACAGAATGACCCGGTCCCCCTTGTCCACCCCCAGGGAGCGCAAGCCCCCGGCGAACCGGGCCACTTGATCCTGCAACTCGCGGTAGCTGTAAGTTTTTTTGGAGCCGGTTACCGGGCTGTCGTAAATCAAGGCGGCTTGGTCGCCGCGCCCCGCCTCCACATGCCGATCCACCGCGTTATAGCAGGTGTTCATCATCCCGCCGGCAAACCAGCGATAGAAGGGCTTATTGGAATCGTCCAACACCCGGTCCCACTTACGGTCCCAGTGGATCGCCTCGGCCGCTTCACCCCAAAAACCATCCGGATCCTCAATGGATCGGCGATAGGCTTCGGCGTAGTTGTTCATGGGGAGTCTCCTCATTCAGTGTGGTTTATCTAGGTATTGTTGCTAGCCCCGCGACATTATCGCCGCGACGGCAAAAAATAAAGCCCTGGCCGCTACCCCAGGGGTGGGGGCGGCTGATTTCGGGATCTATCGGTCAGATGCGGCCCGGCAAGGCTCCTATACTTGATTGGCTGGTTCCTGGTCACGGTGGCGAGGCGCCGGGATGCGATCCGCTTCGGGAGACCCCCATGACGAAACACCACCTCGGTTTCCTCGGGTTGTTCACCTGGCTGTCCTGGGCACTGGCCGTCCAGGCCCAGGGCAGCCTGCCCTGGCAGGATGAGTATCTGGATGGGACCCCGCCCCAGCACCTGGTCAAGCTCATCTTCATTCACCATTCCACCGGCGAAAACTGGCTGGCGGACGACAACGGCGGCTTAGGGCTGGCGCTGGCCGCCAACAACTACTATGTCAGCGACACCCATTACGGCTGGGGCCGCAATAGCATCGGCGACCGCACTGACATCCCGGACTGGCCGGAATGGTTTGCCGGGGTCTCTACCCACCTCTACCTGGCCGATCTATCCGCCGAATCCGGGCAACACTCCCCCTATAGCCGGTGGGCGACGGATTCTGGCCGCAGAAATCAGGTCATCCTGTTCAAATCCTGCTTCCCCAATTCGGCCCTGGAAGGCCAGCCGGACGACTCGCCCGATGCCCAGCCCGGCTTGACGGTGGGCCATGCCAAATATGTGTACAACCTGATCCTGGGCTATTTCGGACTAAGGCCCGACAAGTTGTTCGTCGTCATCACCGCCCCGCCCCTGTCGGACGACAGCCACGGCGCCAACGCCCGTGCCTTCAATGAATGGTTGCGGAACGACTGGCTCCAGGACGCCGGCTACCCCTACGCCAACGTGGCGGTATTCGATTTCTACAACCTGCTGACCGATCCGGACGCTCACCACCGCCTGGTGGCGGGCCGCGAGGAACACCAGATGGGCGCCTCCGACCTGCTCGCCTACCCCAGCGCCCCGGACGACGATCACCCGTCCCAGGCGGGCAACCTAAAAGCCACCGAGGAGTTCGTGCCACTCCTGAACGGCTTTTATCACCGCTGGGTCAACCATCATCCCTAGGCCGGGGGCCGGCGCTGCCCACGAATTAGAGACTGGCGGATCGCCCCCGGATGGCCTTTTCCCCATCAAATCAATCGCATCCTGTTAGGCACTGGATAAAGAAAATGAATGATCCTCATTAGCTTTCCACCGGAGCGGTCTACACTTATCCGAGTCGTTAGGAATTCGCTGAAAAATGCGGCGCTACCCCGGACGCCGGCCAACACCGCAACTTCCGGCCTTGGGGAAGCGGCACCGGCGCTAGGTTCATTAGCGCTGGGCAGCACAACAACTTACTAATTAGCCGCGTGGTAATAAGAGTGAAAAAATCTTCATTATGTTTATCCGTCCTATTGAGCCTGTCCGCCCTAGGATGGAGCACCAGCAACGCTGATCCAGCGGCTCCCGCCCCTGCACCGGTGGCAACGCCCAGCGCGCCCGCCGCCGAAGTACCCCTGGTCGATGGACGCGTACTGGCGGTGGGTCTCGGATTCATCGGCGGTATCGCCGTATTGAACTTCTTCACCGGCGGCATGGGCACACCCATGCTGGCCGCCGGAGGCGCCGCCGAAGGCACCCTGTTCGCGGCTGGCCGCGCCGCCGGCGGCCGTTTGATCACCGCCAGTAGCGGCGTGCTCGGCGGTCTGGTCGGCGACTACCTGTACCGCTGGAACGGGGCGACCCCGGCGCCGGCGAATCCCTGACCGGCTGGGGGCCGATCCTGGTGGATCGGCCCCGACCCCGGGCGGGGCCAGGTCCCAGGTTGAATCCTTGCCGGGACCCGGGCTGGGCGCGGTCGTTGGACGCCCAACCCCAGGGGGGCTGTGAGGATCATCTGGATCATCAGCCCGGCAATCCTATTCATTCCAATTCGTTTTATTGAGATCCCATGTCTCGAAATAACCAAGTCACCTTGCAAAGTATCCAGCAAACCTATCATCGTTATTCCAGTTGCTACGACACTCTATTTGGACCCGCATTGCGTCCCGGCCGGCAAATGGTGGTCAAGGCCCTGAATTTGCGGCCAGGCACCCGGATTCTGGAAGTCGGTATTGGAACCGGCCTGTCTCTGCCCCTGTATCCCCGCGATGTTCGGGTGACCGGGATCGATATTTCTCCGGAAATGCTGGAGGTGGCGCGGCGGCGGGTCGATCAAGCCCAATTGGAAAACGTGGACGCGCTATTGGAAATGGACGCTGGCCAGTTGGAGTTCGACGACGAGAGCTTCGATAAGGTGGTGGCCATGTACGTCATGTCGGTGGTGCCGGATCCGGTGCAGGTGATCCATGAGGTGCGGCGGGTGTGCAAGCCTTCCGGCGAGATTTTCATCGTCAACCACTTCCACTCCCGGCTTCCCCTGATCCGGCACCTGGAGCGGCTGATGTCGCCCCTATCCCGACTGGCCGGGTTCAGGCCGGACATGGATCTCAACGAATTTATCCGGGACGCCCAGTTGGACGTGCTGGAGAAATCCCGGGCCAATCTGTTCGGGCATTCCCATGTGCTGCGGTGCAACTGCCGCCCGGCCCGGTTTCCGCCGCTGGCCGAACCTTACCCGGAAGTGGCTACGGAATTTTGATGTCGGTCCTGGGGCGCCCGGTGGAGTCTGGGCGTCCTAACAGCAGCAGACGGTAACGGCGAAAAAATTGCGGATGGACCTTTCCCATCCTGTTAATCTCCGGTAACCCCGTTTTTAGGAGAAACACGCTTTGTCCACCGTCATCGCCGTTACCGGACGCAAGGGAGGCATTGGGAAAACCAGCATCACCGCCCACTTGGCTGGCGAATTCGCCGCCATGAAATTCGGCGTACGGCTATTGGATACAGACCCGCAACAAAGCCTGATGCATTGGGCCAACTCTGGCCAGGGGCTGCTGAGTCGCGTCACCCGCCCTGTGGATACCGGCGAGCCGGAGCAATTTCGGACCGCAGTTCATCAAGCCCGGCGGGAAGCGGACTGGGTGTTGATCGATACCCCGCCGGGGCTGGCGGATCCGGCACTGCTGGCGGCGTTGCTGGCAGATCTGGTACTGCTGCCGGTGGGACCCTCGCCTCTGGACATGCTGGCCTTGCGGGATGCCCTGGAACTGGTGCGGGAGGCGCAACAGCAGCGCGCCGCTGGCGGGGCGCCCAAGTTGTTTTTCGTACCGTCCAAACTCACCCGCACCAGCCTGGCGGCGGACCTGCCGGAAGCCCTGGCGGCGTTCGGCGAATCCCAATTGCCGGGCGTGGGACAGCGCACCGCCGTGGCCGAAAGCGCCCTGGTGGGCCTCACCCTGGCGGAATACGCCAAGAGCAGCCAAGCCCGGATCGAATTTACCCAACTGGCTAAGTCCCTCATGGAAAAAATCCAATGACAACCAAAGCGAAAGCCCGCCTCAAGGATTTGGCCGCGCAACTGGCGGCCGGTCCCTCCACGCCGGACCCAGAATCCATGGCCGCGCCGGCATCCGGCCCAGGTTCGGATTCTGCCCCGGACTCGCCGTCAAACGCGCAAGCCGCCGAGGCACCTGAACCGATCGAACCAGTGACTGCCACCAATCCGGTGCAGCAGGTCAGCGCCGCCGGGCCATCGGAGCCGGCCGCCCCCCAGGCCGCCACCAATCCGGTACAGCAAGTCAGCGCCGCCGGGCCAGCACCGGCGGCAGCGGTCCGGGCAGAGCCCGCCGCCGCTCCGTCGGCGCCGGTGCAGAACCCGGCGCCAAAGGCGCGCCCGGCACCCCGCCCAGCGCCGGCCGCCCAAACATTGCCACCCGCCACCAAACCGGTCCCGGCACCGGTGGCGGCCGCCCCGGTCTCCTATCCGGAACCGCCACCGCCCGCCTCCGGGGCCCCGGTGTACGGGCTGGTCATCGGCATCATCGGCCTGATCTACGCCTTCACCGTACTGTATGGCGGTCACCACCCTGACGCCCGGCAAGCGCGGACTCCGGCCAAGGCCGGGGTTGCCGCGCCGGCGCTAGCCGCCGCTCCGGGTAAGCCCCAACCGAGCGTCCCCAAGGTGGAAACCGCCAAGTTCCGTCAGGAGCCGCCTATCGAATTCAGCAACAGCATCGGCATGAAATTCGTCAAGATTCCCAAGGGTTGTTATCCCATGGGCGGCAGCCAGGGAC
>CAZIHO010000136.1:5613-8098 GCA_964538875.1 uncultured Chromatiaceae bacterium | reverse complement strand
GCCCCCCACCTGGGCGAGGCTGCCTTAGGTGAACGCCTCTGCTACGATAGCCCCCCTTTACCAAACCTCACCTTTGGTTCCACCACCGTGCAGTCCCCCAACCCATCCTTGAGTCTCACTCCCCTGGAGCGCCGCGCCGCCCTATCCCTGGCGGGCATTTATGCCCTGCGCATGATGGGCTTGTTCTTGATCCTGCCCGTGTTCGCCATTTATGCCCGCGAGTTGCCCAACGTGACGCCCATGCACATTGGGTTAGCCATCGGCATCTACGGCCTCACCCAAGCGCTGCTGCAAATCCCTTTTGGGCTATTGTCCGACCGGATCGGCCGCAAGCCGGTCATCATCGGCGGGCTGCTGATCTTCGCGCTGGGCAGCGCGGTGGCCGCCACCGCCGACAGCATTCAGGGCATCATCCTGGGCCGGGCGCTCCAGGGCAGCGGTGCAGTAGCGGCCGCAGTCATGGCCATGGCGGCGGATCTATCCCGGGAGGAAGTCCGCACCCGGGTGATGGCCATCATCGGCATGAGCATCGGCGGCTCCTTCATCCTATCCCTGGTGCTGGGTCCGGTGCTGGGCCACTGGATCGGCGTCCCCGGCATTTTTTGGCTGGTCACCCTGCTGGCGCTGGGCGGCGTGCTGGTGGTGATTTTCCTGGTGCCCAAGCCGGTCCATTCCGGTGTGCACCGGGATACCGAGGCGGTGCCGGCCCAGTTCCGGGCGGTGCTGGGCAACCGGGAGCTGTTGCGCCTGGACCTGGGCGTGTTCTCCATGCACCTGTTGATGACCGCCCTGTTCCTGGCCGTTCCCCTGGAATTGCGTCAACTGGGGTTAGAAACCGAGCGCCACTGGCTGCTCTATCTCCCGGTGATGCTGGTGTCGGTGGCGGTGATGGTGCCCTTCATCATCCTGGCCGAAAAGCGTCAACGGATGAAGCCGGTGTTGCTGGGCGCCATCAGCGTGTTGGTGCTGGCGGAACTGGCCTTGTATTTAGCGGGAACCAGCCTGCCGGGCATGGCGCTGGCGCTGGTGTTGTACTTTGCCGCGTTCAATTTGCTGGAAGCGTCCCTGCCCTCCCTGGTGTCCAAGCTGGCGCCCGCCGCCGCCAAGGGCACCGCCATGGGGTTCTTTTCCACCTCCCAGTTTCTGGGCGCCTTCGTCGGCGGCCTGCTGGGAGGCTGGTTGCAACAGCAGGCGGGCCCGTCCGGCCTATTTCTCGGCGGCGCCCTGGTGGCCTTGGTCTGGTTGCTGGTGGCGCTCCCCATGGCCAAGCCTCGCCATCTCACCACCGAATTGGCGCGGCTGGCGCCATTGTCGGAGGTCCAGGCGCGCCTGCTGGCGCAACGTCTGAGCCAGGTGCCGGGCGTAGCCGAGGCGGTGGTGGTGCCGGACGAGGCGGTGGCCTACCTCAAGCTAGATCAAGAGCGACTGAACCGCGCCGACTTGGATGAGGTGTTGGCGGACGCGGCCTAGAACGGGCGCGGGAACCACCCTCGGGCATCGCTGCTCGGCTATATTGATGGGGGAGAAGGCCAATAAAGCGGGACTGGGCGCGCGACCCGGATTCCGATCACCATCCGCCAGAGGAGTGCCCCTCATGCCTAGCGTCAGCGACGCGGGCGCCCACCTGGGCGCCCAGGACCCATCGCCGGAATCGACCATTCCCTGCCTGCGCCTGATCTGGCCCGGCGACCGCTCCGTATGCATCAAGATCGAAGCCGCGCCACGCACCATCGGCTCCGGACCCAATGCGGACATCGTCTTTAAGGACGACCACATCGCGCCCATCCACTGCCGGATTTCCCGCCAGGGGAGCCAGGTACGGGTGGATGATCTCGGCTCCCCCGACGGCACCTGGGTCGAGAATCAAAAAATTTCCCACGCAGTACTCGAAACGGGACAGCAACTCCGGGTGGGCCTGTACCGGTTCGTGGCCGGCCAGCGCCCGGTGGCGCCCCGCTCAGCGGAAACGCCCCCAGTCCAGCAGCCGGGCACCGACGACCTAACCGGTGTTCCTAACCGGGCCTGGATCCTGGCCCGCGCCCAGGCCATGTTGGAAGCCCACGCCGACAGTTCCCGGAATCTGACCACCGCCCTGCTCAGCCTGAATAACCTGGACGAAATCCAGGCCGCCCACGGCTATCAGGCCGGCGACCGGGTGCTGCGCCGCCTAGCGCGCCTGGTGGAAGGCTATCTCCAGGAAAACGAAGCCATGGGTCTGTTTGGCCCGGATCGCTTTCTGCTGCTGATCCCGGAAATCAGCGCCCCAGAAGCCCAGCAACGGCTGGAACGGCTGATATCCCGGGTCGGCCAACAGTCCTTCGCCCACGACGGCGGGGAGTCGCACGTCAAACTCTCGGTGGGCTTCGTCACCCGTCCCGGCCGGGACGTGGCATCCAGGGAACAATTCATCACCCAAGCAGAAACGGCGCTATACCGGGCCCGCCGCCGGGGCGGTGAACAGGTGGTGGGCGCGGATTAGGGACCG
>CAZIHO010000136.1:0-5513 GCA_964538875.1 uncultured Chromatiaceae bacterium | reverse complement strand
GCCAGGACTCCGGCGATGCGGCCGTTCAAGCACTCCACCATACCGTTGGTTTGCGCTGTGCGCTGCTGGGTCAGGCAGTGCTTGGAGCAGCCTGGATACCCCATGGCGCCTGAGCAGGCGCTGCTTGGGCCGGCGTCAGGGTGACGGCAGCCGCGAAACGAGGGGCGACTTGGGCCTAGGCATGAAATTTTCTTGGGGTCGAGGGCCGGGACGCGGGTCGGTGCGGGCGGGTTTAGCAGTTGCCCGGGCCGGCTATTTGACTACCCATGGGTAATGGATAGCACCAAATTGGCCTGGGCCGGGACGCGGCGCTGCCTAATCAAGCGATGGCTCGGCAAACTTTGTTCCGGCCGGTTTGCTTGGCTTGATACAGTCCTTGGTCGGCGCGCTTGACCGCGTCTTCCTCGCAGGTGTCACCGGGGCGGGTGATGGCGACGCCGATGCTCAGGGTGATCGGGCTGATATTTGGAATGGAGAACTCCGCCACCGCGACCCGGATTTTCTCGGCGACCAGCAAAGCTTGATCCTCGGTGGTGTCTGGAAGAATCACTAGAAATTCCTCGCCCCCAAAACGGGCTACGAAGTCGGTGATGCGACAGGATTCATTCAATATTCCACCGATGGCTTGTAGAACCTGGTCACCTACTTCATGGCCATGGGTATCATTGACTTGCTCGAAATGATCCACGTCCATGAGGACCACCGCATAAGGGACGCCGGTCCGCTTCATCCGCACAAATTCCTCGAATAGGCGCTCATTGGCATACAGGCGATTACCGATATGGGTCAGGGCATCGAACCGGGCCAGCTTTTCCAACTCCCTATTGGCTATCCGCAGTTCCGCTGTGCGCTCCCTGACTTTTTCTTCCAAGGTTAGGTTCGCCTGCTCTAATTCGGCGGCACGATTTTCCAGCTCGGCGTATAGGCGGGCCCGTTCCCGGGCTCCCTGTTCCCGCTCCTCTGCTATCCGGATACGCGCTTCCTTGTCCAAATGAAAATGGCGGTGGGTACGGTACGCGAATAGGGCAGCGAGCCAGGTAATCACAATGACCAGGGTAGCCAAACCACCGATGACTTGGACATTTTTTTTCCAGTCACCCAAATAATCGCTGGTAGAACGGCCGACCAGCACGTAAAACGGATAGCGCGCCAACCGGACATAGGCATTGACCCGTTCGATGCCATCGATGGCGGTACGTGCGACAAATCCCCCCCCTGCTGGGGACGATTTCACCGCGTCCCCTAGCTGGGAGGAGACTTCGGTACTTCCGACTGCATTCTTGGTATCGGGGAAACGGTGTACCAGGGCCAGGTCCGTGGTCCTGATGGTGGCGGCGCCGTTGGGTCCCAGGGTCGCCAGGGATAGGAACTGCTCGAAGTAATCGGTCCGCAAATTGCCGTAAACCACGCCGAGAAATGAGCCATCCGGCGCGCTCAAGCGGCGCGCCATGACGATGACCCACTGTTGGGCGATACGGGCAAACACTGGCGCGGAAACGATTAAGCCCGGGTCCGGGTTATCCCGAGCTTTTTGGAAGAACTCCCGGTCACTGAGATCAATTTGGCGGTCCGTGGGAACATCTCGGCCAAAACGGACAATACCGGCCTGGTCCAATATCCGCAGGCCATCCATGCCAGGCAACAGCCCTTCGTAACTGGTCAGATGCCTATTGATGCTGATGGGATCGAGAGCGCCCTGCTGTAATTGATTGTCGTGGAATAGCACGGTTACCCGCAGCACCACATCGATCTTGTCAAAGATAGCGCTGATTTGTTGTTCCAATAGGCCAGCCAGGTTCTGAACCATAAGGGCTGCGCGCTCTTGATAACGATGCTTATCCCCGGCCAACTCGATCACCGCCAGGGAACCGACCAAAACCGTCACAATAATGCTAAACAGAAAATAAACGGCCTTTAGGTGGTGCCAATTCCACCCCTGGCTTGGCGATCGCACCTTCATATCCGTCCTTCCATAAGCCGACCTATATTCCGGGCTGAATTCGCCAATCTGTCACCAGAAAAACAATAGCACTGATTGACCCGGGTTGTCCGGAACCCAGGTCGTCGGTCGCACCTCGCTCTGGCATGGCCCCTGCCTAGCGTATCCGGCTGCGTACCGCTAACCGGGGGTGCGGCGTCCGGGGGTGCGCGGCGCCGTCCCAGACCGGGTTCCGGCCGATTTGGGCGTCGCAGCGCTGTTCATCCGCCGCCGTCAACAGGCTATCCAGGGTGTCGCACTCGGCTGAGGACACCGCCGCGCCCACCCTAGCGACCAACGCCAGGTATCCGCTACCCGCTGGGATTTGCACTTGGCGTACCTCGCGCCGCAGTCGCGCCGCCAAGGCCAAGGTTTCCGACCTTCCCCAACCCGGCAAGAGGATGGCAAATTCCCCGCCGCCGAGGCGGCCAAACAGCTCCTGCTGTTCGAGTTGCCGTTCCACCCGGCGGACCAGCTCTTGCAGAGCCAAATCACCCACTGCATGGCCGAAGCCATCGTTGATGGATTTTAGGTCTACCAGATTGAGCAGCACCACGCCAAGCTCTAGGTCCTGACGCCGGGCTTCTTCCAGCAGGGCGCCGCCACGAAGAAAAAATGCCCGGCGGCTCAAGACGTTAGTCAGGGCGTCCAGCATGGCGCATTGCCGGGCACAGTCGAGCACCCGGCGGTACTGGAGTTGAACGCCGATGCGGGCGAACAACTCCTTGGGACGAAATGGCTTGGCCACATAGTCATTACCACCGGCCGCGAACGCCCGGGCGATGTTGCCCTCTTCGTTATAGGCAGTCATGAATAGCACCGGAATATCGGCCCAAGCACGATTGGTCTTGATGCGGGCACATACCTCAAACCCGTCGATGCCCGGCAAGGCGATGTCCAGCAAGATCAGATCCGGGCTTTCCCGGTCCAGAATGCCCAAGGCGGAGGGTCCGTCCATGGCCACCACCAGTTCATAGTCGTCCAGCAGCCCGAGCAGCAGATCGATGTCCAGGGGCGAATCATCGACGATCAAAATGGTGGCGCCCGATCTAGCCAAGACCCTGTTCCTCCAACATCCGGCGCGCGTCCTGGAAGCGGTAGGCGCGCACCGCCAGACCCAGACGCTGTAACAGGGCGCGGTCCAATTCGGGTACATCCCGCTGGGATAATTCGTCGAGGATTCGTTTACACACCTGGGGCCGCTGGTTGCCAAGCGCCTCATGCAGGTCTTTGACTAACTTGTGCCAAGGGGCTGATTGCTCGCCATGGGGCGCCGGAGGCTCCGCCATCCAGGACTTGACTTCGCCCAAGGCCCCGCGCAACTCCGCCAACAAGCTGGAATAACGCTCCTGGTGGCCGTCCCGAATCGCCTGTTCCAAGGACAGACATACCGGAAGTACCCGGATTAAGCTCAGGTTGCCCGCCAGTCCCTTTAGAGTGTGGGCCTCCTCCCGGGCGGTTTCGGCGTCAATGCCAAGCAACCCTTCAATCTGATCCGCCGCATCGCCGTAGTCGCGGATGAACTCCCGCAATAATTCCTGGCACAGGTCGCGGTCGCCGCCGGCCCGTTCCAGCAAGTCCGCCAAATCCACCCCAGGGAGATTCTCCACTCGCGATTCCTGCGTTGTCGTCAGCCCTATATCCCCTTCCAGAATAGCCTCGGAACCGAGAAAGCGCAGCAGGGTCCGGTACAGTTCCCCGACATCGATGGGCTTGTTGAGATGGGCATTCATACCCAGCGCGCTGCTGCGCTCTGCGTCCTGGGTCAAGGCGTTAGCGGTCAGGGCGACGATGGGTAAGGTGCTGAATTCTTCCCGGGCACGGATCAGGCGGGTCGTTTCATAGCCGTCCAACACCGGCATCTGGATGTCCATCAGCACCAGGCCGTAGGTAGGATTCCTAAACAGCAGGTCCAACGCCTGCTGACCATTTTCCGCCGTATCCACCCGCACCCCGGTGTTCTCCAGGAGACCCAACACAATCTCGCGGTTAATGAGATTGTCTTCCACCAACAGAATTCTGGCCCCCCGGAGCGGCGCCAACAGCGCCTTGTTCAGGGACCAGCGGCCCGTGAGTGGTTTAAATGCTTCGGGATCCTGTTCTGCCGACGGCGCTCGCAAGGCTTCGATCAAACTGTTTTGCAGGCCGGTCAAGGTGAAGGGCCGGCTGAGATGCACGCCGGCGCCGCCACCCAAATAGCGGGCGAAATCATCCCGGTCGAAATTGCCGGTCATCACCACCCAAGGAACCGGGGGTCCAGGCCGGTTGCGCAATTCAGTCAGGGTGCGTTCCGCCTCCCGGTCCGGCACGGACCAGTCGAGCAGCACCAAATCCTGGCATTCCCCCTCGTCCAGCAACCCCAACAACTCGCCGCCGGACTGGCAAAACCGGACTTCCAGGGCGCAGGCGGCCAGGGCCTCGGTGAGGATCTGGCGCCAGTGGGGGTCCGGTTCGAGCACCAACAGACGGCGCCCCTGTAACAGGGGGTCTGGCTCCAGGGCGGTAAAGCCGGCTTGTACGCCGAGGGTCAGTTCTAAGATAAAAGAACTGCCCACGCCAAGCTCGCTTTCCGCCCAAATGCGCCCGCCCATCAATTCCACCAGCCGCCGGGAAATGGCCAATCCCAGTCCGGTGCCGCCGAATTTCCGGGTGGTGGAGCCATCGGCCTGGTTGAAGGATTGGAACAGGCGGCCCACCTGATCGGCCTTGATGCCGACTCCAGTATCCCGCACCTGAATTTGCAGCCGGACAGTGCCTTTCTGCAATTCCAGCAGATGGAGCTCCAGGCTCACCTCACCCTGGCGGGTGAATTTCACCGCGTTGCCGGTCAAGTTAATGAGCACTTGCTCGATACGTAGGGGATCGCCCCTTAGCTGCATGGGCAAGCGGGGATCGCAGGACAGAAACAGGCGCAGCCCCTTTTCCTCGGCACGCACCGACATGATGCCGATCAAGTTCTCCAGCAGGGTACTGAGATTGAAATCAATGGATTCCAGCTCCAACTTGCCGGACTCGATCTTGGACAGATCCAGCACGTCGTTGATGATGAGGAGCAGGGTTTGGGCCGCCTGCTCGATCTTGACCAGATAATTGGCTTGTTTATCCGACAAGGGGGTCTGCATGATTAGCAGAGTCATGCCGATGATGGCATTCAGGGGTGTGCGAATTTCATGGCTCATATTCGCTAGAAATTCGCTTTTGGCCCGGCCCGCCGACTCAGCCTTGTCCTTCGCCTGGCGCAGGGCGACCAGGGTCTGTTCCAACTCCTGGTTGCGCGCCGCCAGTTCACTGGTGCGGACGCTGATTTTGGCTTCCAAATGCCGCCGTTCGGCCACCAGGGCTTGGTAATTCAAGCTGTTATTGAGCGCGCCCGCCACCTGACTGGCCAAATTGGCGAGGCCCACCATCAATTCCGGGTCTGCGCCGATGCGCGTCTGATAGTCCAGGTTCGCCCCGCTATTGCCGACCACCAGCAACCCATGGGGATGATCCGCGTCCAGGCCCAGGGCATGGACGGAAAACTCCACCAGACCCA
>CAZIHO010000135.1:2680-8358 GCA_964538875.1 uncultured Chromatiaceae bacterium | reverse complement strand
TTCGTTGGCGAGTGGGGCTCTTGCCGCAGCGCTGTTGAGCGGCTGCATGGTAGGCCCCGATTTCGGGATACCCAAGACCCAGGTGAACGATGCCTGGATCGGGGAGTCAGAGCGGGTCGTCAAACGGGACACCGCCGTCGACGCCGCTTGGTGGAAAGTATTCGATGACCCGATTCTCGTGGACCTGGTCGCGGATGCATACCGCAACAATCTCGAACTGCGCGCTGCTGGCGTGCGGGTCCTGCAGGCGATGGCGCAGCGCAATGTCACCTGGGGCAACCTGTGGCCCCAATCCCAGGACCTCAAGGGATCCTACGCCCGCGACCGGGCTAGTGAGACCTTCGCGGCCGAGGGCTTTCCATTTCCTCTGGCGAACTATTGGACCACCTGGTCAACCTCATTTGACACCTCCTGGGAACTCGACTTTTGGGGCAAGATCCGTCGTTCGATCGAGGCGGCCGACGCCCAAGTGGACGCCTCCGTTGCCAACTACGACAACGTCATGGTGTCGCTGATCGCCGAGGTGGCGGCCACCTACGTCGCGATTCGAGTGGCCGAGGAGCAAATCAGGATCACCCAGGGCAATATCAAGGTTCAGGAGCGTGCCGTCTTCCTGGCCCAGAAGCGGTTCGACGCCGGCGCGGAAAGCCGGCTTGATGTGACCCAGGCGAAATCCTTCCTGGCCCAAACCAAGGCCGACTTATCAACCCTCCAGGCCCAATACCGCAAAGCGGTGTTCCAGCTCGGCGCCCTGCTCGGCAGACCACCGAGCTTGCTTGAAGCCTATCTGCGGGCGCCCGGCAAGATCCCGGTCGCACCCCGAGATGTTGCCGCCGGGGCACCGGCGGATCTGCTGCGCCGGCGACCGGACATACGGATCGCGGAGCACACGGCGGCCGTCCAGAGCGCCCTCATCGGCGTGGAACAGGCGAGCTTATATCCCTCATTCTCTCTTTTCGGCAGCATAGGTCTGACCTCCAACAAATTCGATCAGCTCTGGGGAATAGACAGTTGGACGGGGATCATCAGTCCGGGCTTTTCCTGGCCGATCCTAGATTATGGACGGATAAAGAATAGTGTGCGTTCGCAGGACGCCGCCTTTCAGGTTGCCGCGATCAACTACCAAAACAAGGTCCTGAATGCCGCGCAGGAGGTTGAGTCGAGCCTTGCTGCCTTCTCCAGTGCCCTGGACCAGGCCGCATGGCTTGGCCAGAGTGCATCCCAGGCACAGCGCTCAGTGAGCCTGGTAATGGAGCAGTATGTGGAAGGCATGTCGTCCTACACGCGGGTGCTTCAATCCCAGCAGACGCTGCTCTCGGTGCAGATCCGCCTGGCGGCGGCCCAAGGCGCCACTGCGACCAACCTGATTGCGACCTACAAGGCCCTGGGCGGTGGTTGGGAAATCCGCGCCGGGCTGCGGGACCTGGTCCCCCGCGAGACGCTGGATGAGATGCGCAAGCGAACCGATTGGGGCGACAACCCGGACCTCATGGCGGCGCCAATCGCTCCGGCCACCAGTCAGGCTGGACAATGAGGGAAGTGCTCATGCCGATCCCCCACGAGATTTCATTCGGCTGGGTCTATGTCCCGCCGCTGGCCCTAGTCGTCCTGTTTGGCATCATTGCTGCCTGGATCATTTCGGTTGTTTTGAATCGCACTCGCCTGAGCCGCTATTTCTGGCGC
The DNA here is from genome assembly GCA_964538875.1 of uncultured Chromatiaceae bacterium. Classification (GTDB taxonomy): domain Bacteria; phylum Pseudomonadota; class Gammaproteobacteria; order Chromatiales; family Chromatiaceae; genus CAZIHO01. The sequence goes on along the minus strand of CAZIHO010000135.1, from coordinate 6,675 downwards.
CCGCCGATCGCGTTCCTCGGATTCGTGCTCATCATGAGCAGTCTTTTCGGACTTTTCATCCTTTCCCCCTAGCTGAGGCAGACCCATGGCGGACAATCAATCCAAGATAACAGTTCCCAGCAAGGCCGTTCGCATGCTGGTAACCGGTGCGGTAGTGGCGGTCGGGCTCCTGCTGGCATGGTTCCTCTACGCTCGACTGGTGGATCACCCCTGGACCCGCAGTGCCCAGGTCCGGGCGGACGTGATCAATATCACCGGCTACGTCTCAGGCAAAATTGTCAAGGTGCATGTGCGGAACGAGGAGCTGGTCAACGTCGGGCAGTTGTTGTTCGAGGTCGACCCCGCGTCTTATGAGCTCGCCGTCGACCAGGCGCGGGTGGCGCTGGACCAGGCGCGGGAGGAGGTGCAAGCGCTCGCCGCGTCCATCAAGGCCGCCCATGCCAAGGTCGAGGTGGCCCGGCGAGGTATCGATTCCGCCAAGGCGCAGACCCTATCGGCGCGCGCCCAGGTCGAACAGACGGCGGCGGAGTCGAAGCGCTTCGGGCGACTCGCGGAGTCGGGCGCGGGCTCCCTCGAATTGGCAGAGAGAACTCGCGCCAAACACATCGAGGCTCAGGCGAATCTGACCGTCGCCATGAATGGGGAAATCAAGTCTGATTCGGAACTGGCCAGCGCCGTCGCGGATCTGGCTAAGGCAGAGGCGATCTTGGGTGATCCCGGCGAGGAGAACGTCAGAATCCGCTCCGCCAAGGTGTCCCTGGACACGGCCAAACTGAACCTGGAGCGGACCAAGGTCCTGTCACCCCGCAGCGGATGGGTGACCAACCTGTTCTTGCAGCCCGGCAGTTACGTGCAGCCCGGTCAGGCGATGATCACCCTGGTGGACAAGGAGTCCCTGCGTGTCTCCGCGTACTTCAAGGAGACCCAGATCTACCGGATCAAGCCGGGCGATCACGCGTTGGTCATGCTGATGGGGCTGTCCGACCGGCCCCTCCCGGGTGTCGTCGAAGACATCGGGCGGGCGATCAATCCCCCGAACATCGCGACCGTCCAGTCCTCCTCGGCCATGGTGCCGTCGGTCTCCCCAACCTACGACTGGATTCGACTCGCGCAGCGGGTTCCGGTGGCGATTCGTCTGGAGCACATCCCGGACGACATCCTGCTGGTATCCGGGGCAACGGCATCGGTCTCCATTGAACCTGCACACTGAGGGTACGGAATGACGGTTCAGAATGACCGGTCAGCCCCCTCTAACGCCAAGGCAACCAGACTCGAATGATGCTGTCCGACCGCTCCACGCATGCGTTCAAGACCGCCTTGGCGGTCGTCATCGCCTACGCCATCGCCTTGTCGATGAATTGGAACAAGCCCTATTGGGCCGGCTTCGTGGCGGCATCTCTAAGCCTCACGACCCTGGGCCAGGGCATACAGAACGGTCTCATGGCCACGGTTGGGGCGGTCTGCGGGGCGATCGTCGGCTTTGCTGTGCTTGCCGACTTCGTCCAGGACCGTTGGCTGTTCATCGGCAGTTTGTCGCTGGTTTGCGCCCTGTGTATTTATCTGGGTTTAGGAACCGTAAGATATAAATATTTTTGGGTACAGTTTGGCTTTTTGGCTGTGCTGGTCGGCATCAGCGGCTGGCTCGACCCCGTCAACGCCTTTCATATCGGTATTGAGCGCACCAAGGAGGTGGCTACCGGCCTCATCGTCTACACCATCATCGCCGTGACCTTGTGGCCCCAGGACACCCGCAAGGACCTGGAGACGATCGCCTCCAAGTTGGGCGCGAGCTTGCACCAGATGTTCAACGCCTACACGGCTTTCCTGCGCGGCGAGGACAACGGCACGGCATCAGCCGGGCTCAGGGCCCAGGCTGCGGCACTTCAGGGCCAATTTGGCATCCTGCTGGATGCCGCGGTGATCGACAGTTTGGAAGTCAAGGAATTACGCAAGGCGTGGCGGCGGGTCCAGGCGCTGTTGGCCGACCTTGGGGGCATGCTGGATCGCTGGCGACTCTGCCTCGATGACCTCAGGGGCATTCGTCTGGACGCCTATCTACCGTCCTTTGCGGCCATTCAGGAAGAGCTCGACCGGCGCCTGGCTGGGATCGAACGTCTGTTGGCCGGTCAACCGCCGGAGGGGCAGCCGACACCGCTGGATCTGGTAGTGGACCAAGGCGGCCTGGCCACCCTCTCGCCTTTCGACCAGGCAGCCGTGAACGTGGCTCGGGACCGGCTCGAACATCTCGAACGGACGACCCGCGCCCTATTCGCGACCCTCAGCGAGATCCGGGGTCTTGGGCCACCGGTTGCCGCGCCCGCCACACTGCCTCCGCCGCCCCAACTCCTGGTCCTGGATCGCGACCGCCTGGCCGAAGCCCTACGTGTCGCCGCGTCCGCCTGGCTGATCTTTCTGGCTGTGGTCTACATTCCGGGGCTGCCCGGCGGACTCGCCACGGTGGCCACGGCCGTGGTCGTCCAGTCCATGGTGACGAGCCCGGTCACGCCAAACTTCAGTGTCAAGGGCATGCTGGCACCGGTACTCGTTGCCGCCGCCTGCACCTTTCCGATTTATATATTCCTGATGCCCGCGCTTTCGGACTTTTACCAGTTGGCCCTGGTGTTGTTCACCGCAACCTTTGGGATCGCCTATGTCTTGCACGAGCCGCGGCAAGGGATCGCGCGCAGTGTCATCCTGCTGCTCTTCATGATGTTGATCTCTGTGAACAACGAGCAGCAATACCACTTCATCCCCTTCACCAATACGGTGCTGCAATGGTTGGTCTTCCTCGGGTTGTTGACTCTGGTGCAGTATTTCCCGGTGTCGGGGCAACCGGACCAGGTGTTCCCACGGATGGTACGCCGGTTGCTGAACAGCAGTGCCTATCTCCTGTCCCTCGACTGGAAGCCGGCCGCCACCCCGTCGCACTGGCCGGCGGCGTTCCACCGGCATGAAATCGCGACCCTGCCGCAGAAGCTCCCCGGATGGGGGCGGGGGTTGCCGCCCGGGGCGCTCGGGTCCGCGACGCCCGGCCAGTTGCAGGCACTGGTGACCAGCCTGCAGGCGCTCAGCCTGCGGATTGAGGCATTGCTGGAGGCGCGCGCGGCACCCCAAGCCGAGGCCAGGGTGCACCAACTCCAGGCCGACGTGCGCACCTGGCGCACCGGGGTGCAGCGGCTGTTAGAGGAACTCGCCGCAGTCCCGGAAGCGGCGGACCCCGCCGACGTGCGCACCCGGCTCGATGCCATGCTGGCCCAGATCCAGCAACGCATCGCCGCAGTGGTCAACAGCGCCGACGACGGGGCCATCTCCGCCGAGGACAACGAAAACATGATCCGGCTGCTCGGCGCCTACCGCGGTGTTTCCGAGGGCCTCATCGCCTTTGCCGACCATGCCGCCGCCATTGACTGGGGCCGGCTGCGCGAAGCCCGCTTCTAACGAACATCCTGTTGAAGAAGATCTAGGGAAACAACCATGAAACAGAAAGAACCGACCAAGGCGACCAACAAGCGGCCGGCGTCGCAAGCGTCGCCGACCGAGCTCTATGCCATGGGCAAGCGCCTGCGGGACCAGTGCCCACTCAGTGCACAGGCGGAGTGGAAGGCGCCGGAGCATCGCCCGGATCCCCTGCGCCTGCTGGAGCAATCCAACGAGGGGCGCATCCCCGAGCTGATCCCCATCCGCTTCGGACGCATGGTGCAGACGCCCTTTACCTTCTACCGGGGGGCAGCCCTCAACATGGCGTCAGATCTGGCCCATACGCCGGTATCCGGCCTGCGCGTACAGGCCTGTGGTGACTGTCATCTGCTCAACTTTGGGGGCTATGCCACGCCGGAACGGCGGCTGGTCTTCGACATCAACGATCTGGATGAGACCCTCCCGGCGCCCTGGGAATGGGACGTCAAACGCCTTGCCGCCAGTATCGTCCTGGCATGCCGCAACAACGGTTTCAGCGTAGGCGACACCCGGGATGCCGCGCTGTCCTGCGCGCGTGC
>CAZIHO010000135.1:0-2580 GCA_964538875.1 uncultured Chromatiaceae bacterium | reverse complement strand
CAAAGAGTGGTCCAGTTACCTGGAATCGCTGCAGGATGACCGGCGCGCGCTGATCGACCATTACGAGCTGAAAGACATCGCCATCAAGGTGGTCGGCGTCGGCAGCGTCGGTACCTATTGTTGTGTCCTGCTGCTGATGGCCGGCGAGCAGGATTTCTTATTGCTCCAAGCCAAGGAGGCCCGAGCCTCGGTCCTGGAGGCCTACGCCGGCAAGAGCATTTACCAGAATCAGGGACAGCGGGTCGTGAACGGCTACCACCTCATGCAGGCGGCGAGCGACATTTTCCTCGGCTGGGGACAAGGCCCCCTCGGACGCCAGGTCTACATCCGCCAACTCCGGGACATGAAGATGGGGGCTCTGGTCGACCAGTTTCGTGCCGCCGAGATGGCGGAGTATGCCGACTTGTGCGGCTGGACGCTGGCGCGGGCCCATGCGCGCTCCGGCGCGCCGGCACAGATCAGCGGCTACCTCGGCAACAGCGATGCCTTCGACAAGGCGATCGCCGCCTTCGCCACGGCCTACGCCGACCAAAGCGAGCGGGATTATGCCCTACTCGAGAAGGCGGTACGTTCTGGGGCCGTAACGGCGGTCATGGAATAAACAGATTAATCAACTCACCGACGAGGTCATCATGAGCTCAACACCAGATCGCTCCGCGCCCTCCCGCCTCCCCATCCTACAGGGGGTGTTGCCGATCACGGCAGCGCGGGTTCCGGCCGAAATCCTGGCCGGGGTCACCCTGGCCGCCATCGCCATCCCGGAGGTCATGGGCTACACCAAGATCTCTGGCACGCCGGTGATCACCGGCCTCTACACCATGCTCATCCCGGCGGTGCTGTTCGCCCTGTTCGGCTCCTCTCGCCACCTGTGTGTGGGCGCCGATTCGGCGACGGCAGCCATCCTCGCCGCCAGTCTGGTGGGGGTCGCCGCCGTCGGTTCGGATCAATACCTGGCGTTGGCCGGCGTGCTGGCGCTGATGTCTGCGGGGTTCCTGATTCTGGCGCGCATCATGCGCCTGGGATTCCTGGCCGACTTTCTCTCACGCACCGTCTTGATCGGGTTCCTGACCGGGGTCGGCGTCCAGGTCGCGCTCGGGCAACTCCACGGTATGCTCGGTCTGGAGGGGGGCGGCCACGGCACCCTGGGCAAGCTTTGGCACACCTTTCAGCAACTCGGACAGGTCAGGGGCCAGGAGTTGACGATCGCACTCGTGGTGCTGGTGCTGATCGTGGGCCTGGAAAAGGTCTCGAAAAAGATTCCTGGGGCCTTGATCGCGGTGGTCGGCGCCATCGTCGCCAGTTGGGCGTTTGGCCTCGACAAACTGGTGCATGTAGTCGGAGCCGTGCCAGGTGGTCTGCCTTACTTGGGTCTGCCCAAGATGAATTGGGACTGGCAAGTCATCATCTCTTTGATTCCGACGGCCTTTGCGATGTTCGTGGTCATCCTGGCCCAGAGCGCGGCGACCTCCAGCGCCTATGCCACGCGCTACGGCGAAAGTTTCAGCGCGGATACCGACCTGGTCGGTCTGGCCCTGGCCAATATCGGCGCCGGCCTGTCCGGCACCTTCGTCGTCAACGGCAGCCCAACCAAGACTCAAATCATCGACAGCGCGGGCGGTCGCAGCCAACTGTCGCTCTTGGTGATGGTGGGCATCGTTTTGCTGGTCTTGCTGTTCCTGACCGCACCGCTGGCATTTATGCCGGAAGCGGCCTTGTCAGCTATTGTGTTTCTTATCGGCGTTGGCCTGATTGATGTTGCCGGGATGCGGAAGATCTTCGAGCAACGGCGATCAGAGTTTTGGGTGGCGCTGGCCACCGCCTTGACGGTGGTGGTGGTAGGTGTCCAAGAGGGCATCCTGCTTGCCATCGTGATGTCCCTCGCCGAGCATACCCGCTACGGCTATCGTCCGAAGAACGCGGTGCTCGTGCCGGGCGAAGTGGGTGGGCGGCAATCACGACCCGTGGCCACGGCCGCTCAGGCCGCGCCCGGCCTGGTCATCTATCGCTTCACCCACAGCCTGTATTACGCGAACTGTCAGCAGTTTGCGCATGAGATCTCGTTTCTCACCAACGCCGCAGAGCCGCCGGTGCGCTGGCTGTGCCTCGACGCATCCGCGGTGGACGATGTCGACTACTCGGCGGCGGAAACCCTCCGGTCGGTTTACGCCAAGTTGCAGGCGAAAGGTATCCGCCTGGTCATTGCGGAGGAAATGGAGGATCTGAAGTGCAATGCCCACTATCGGTTACGGGAACTGTTCGGCGAGGATGCCTTCTACGACCATCTGGAGGACGTCATGATGCAATATCGTCAGCAGTTCAATTTGCCGGGTCCTGCCAAGCGTTCGGACCCGACTCCAGGGGGAGTGGCTGGGGCGGTGTAACGGCCACGACCTGCAATAGCTCCTCGAATCTGCTGCGGTCCCGGCAACTGGGTATCGGTCCCGGATGCCGGGTGCGATAGCGGAGGAGTACTTGCAGTCGGCCTAATTCCAGGCTTCCCGCCACGGAAGGCGAAGCGCAGTCCCGGTCGTGCCACCAGGTTGGGACCCAGCGCCTTGGCATCGGGTCCGACCGGGGCGG
>CAZIHO010000134.1:0-8485 GCA_964538875.1 uncultured Chromatiaceae bacterium | reverse complement strand
GGCCCGCTCCAGCAGTTGCCACAAGGTGGCGACGGCCATCGGGCTGGCCCCTGTCAACCGAGATTGCGCGGCTTATTGCGACCTTCGGCCGACTAAAGGGTGTTTCGCCCGCCGTTTTTTCTGCAAAATCTCGATTTTCACGACCGACTCGCCGATGCGCCGGTTGGCCTCGTCGAGTTGTCGCTCAACCAGTTCGCCGCGCAACAGGCGCAGCACGACTTCCCGCTGGCGCCGCCGACTACCGCTTGAACTCGGTGGCCGCACCGGGCTCGCCGCCCCAAGCGCTACGCCTTTCACCTCGCCCACTACAGCGTCACCGCATCCGGGTCGTCTAACGGAACAAAATCCTTTCTAAGGGCAATGCGAACGGCCGCCGGTTCCAAGAATGGATCATCCGAGCCCACGGGGTAGTAGCCCAATACTTGCCCAACGATCTGGGCTGGCGTCGGTGCTGCGGAAAACGTCAATGACATCAAGACCCCGAGGGGCTCGGTGTCTCAGGCCATATTGGCAGAGGGGGCGTCGGTTGTGGTAAACAATTCACGGGGCAGTTGGCGACCGCCAAACGTTCGCAGTGTTCAGCTGTTCATTCTTCCCCGGATCTTTTGTCAATGAATCGAAGTCCAACGCCAGGCTCTGTTGCGATATAGCGTGGCGATAGGGGGTTGTCACCCAGTTTATGCCGCAGTTTGGCGACCAAAATGCGAACATAGTGCGTGTCGGCCGAATGGGTCGAACCCCATACTTCACGCAGTATCTGGGGTTGCGTTACCACGCGCCCCGCATGCTTGAACAAAAAGGCAAGCAGCGCATACTCCTTGCGCCCCAAGGTGACTAGCTCACCGTTTAACCGAATCTCACGTCGAGCAATGTCGATACGTAGATGGCCATCATCGAAAGCAGAAATCTCATCTTTTGCTGCGGAATGCTGCCGGAGCAACACCCGTATTCGGGCCATCAATTCCTGAGTACCAAATGGTTTCGTAACGTAATCATTGCCACCTGCGTCAAGTGCCTGAACTTTTTCTTGCTCACCTGAACGAACTGAGAGCAGGATGACTGGAACTTGTGACCATTGACGTAATTCCCTGAGCACTTCGTGCCCGTCAATGTCGGGCAAGCCAATGTCAAGAATCACCAAATCTGCACCGCGAGTGGCGAGGATCTGTAGACCTTCTTTGCCAGTGGCGCCTTGAAGGACCTCGTAACCTTGGGCACGCAAGCCGATCTCGAGAAACCGGCGAATTTGCGGTTCATCGTCGATAACCAGTATACGCGTAGGCGTGGAAATGGGCTCAATTGGCATCAGTCTGTGTCAACGGGGAAGGGGGTTCCAGCAATGGAATAGTAATGCGAATCAGTGTGCCACAACCATCGGGTCCCGGCAAGCCTTGGACGCTACCCCCATGGGCGCCAATCATACCCCGCGCAATGGTAAGACCAAGGCCCGTACCTTCACGTCCCCGGTCACCACGCTCTACCGTATAGAACATGTCGAAAATGCGACTTCGCTCTTCCTCTGGAATACCTGGCCCCCGGTCATGAACATCCACCTGTAGTTGTCCATCCGTCAAGCGAGCAGACACATCGATCACTTCATTCGGGTCAGAAAACTTGGCCGCATTTTCCAGTACATTGAACAGTGCTTGTTCAATCAGAGCGGGATGAACCCAGATTGGCGGCAGTTCTGACACCAAGGCCAGATTAAACTTCACATCAGGTTGGTAGCGGCGCAGTCTTCCGGTTGCTGAACCAATTAATTCATCTACGCCAATCCAGTCTCGATTAAGGCTTAATCCTGTGTGGCCAAGCCGGGTCATATCCAGCAGATTCTGGATGTAACGATCGAGTCGCTCCCCCTCCAGAAGAATCGTTTCGAGCAGTCCTTTACGGTCGTCCTCGGTCATGGCTTTTCCGTAACTGACCAGACTGCTTGCTGATCCGATCATTGCCGTCAGGGGCGAGCGTAGATCGTGGGAAACGGACGACAACAGGGCGGAACGCAAGCGCTCGGCTTCGTTGCTAACTCGTGCACTTTCAAGGTCGGCCACCAGTTTCGCGCGAAGCACTGCCTGAGCAATGGCATCTACCATCGCTTCCGCCAACCGACGTTGCTCGAATAGTAGACGTACTGAACTGTTGGCAAAACGCAATCCCACCACACCGATTACGGATCTGTCGCTTCGCAGCGGCAAAAACCACCATGAGGCACCGGCTAATGTGTCCGTGTAGCGTCCCGCTGGTTGGGCATGAGAAGCGGCCCAATCGGCAGCACCGCGATCAATGCTCTCCAGTGCGACTCCTTCCGTATAGGTGGCGGTTGTTCCAACTTCTAGCCATACGCTGGCGCCCATTTGCCGTTCCAAGGCAATCTTCCCGGCACGAAGTATTTCCCCGAGGTCCGCCGCAGAACTCAAGGACTGCCCTAATCCCTGGAGTGCAGTTGCGTGTGCATTGGCTGCCTGCAACGCGACTACCTGCATGCGAAGTTCGGAAGCCAGACGGCCGGCAACCAATGCTGCGGCCAAAAACAGCAGGACGGTGACAACACCTTGGCTGGCACCAATGTAGAACGTGAAACGCGGCTCGATGAAGAAGAAGTTGTAAGCTAAAAAGCATAAGGTGGCCGCTAGTCCGGCCGGCGCCATCCGTGTCCGGGCGGCTACCATAACCACAGCGACGATAAAGACCATCGATAGGTCACTCAGTTCCACCCATTGCTCCGCTCCCCAGGCGACCAGAGTGGCAAGGATTGAGGCAAAAATAGCTAAAGAAACTTCATAGCGACTCAGCCGCGCTCTGTTGTGCTTCTTCTGTCGAATTGCTTTAACGCGTGCATCGGGTGTTCCAACGATCACAAACTCATAGTATGTACCGCGTTGTACCAGTTGTTGGGTCAGTGTTTGGTTGAACATGCGCGCGAGAGGGCGTTCTCGGGTGCGTCCTATGACCAGAGTGGAAACACCTTCCCGCTCAGCATAGTTGAGCAATGCGACCGCTATGCTCGGGCCATGCAGAACGTCGGTCTCGGCGCCAAGACTGCGTGCCAACGCGAAGGCGTGATCCAATTCTGTTTGCTGTTCCGGATCTGAAGTGGTAGGTCGTTGAACAGTCACGACACACCAAGGTGCGTCCCTACGCTCTGCAATGCGACGGCCAGCCCTCACCAAATATTCTGATGACCCTAAGCCGTCTATAGCCACGAGTACGCGACGGCGCAAAGCAATACCGGGCAACCCCCGGGCAAACTGAGAGGTGCGGAAATCGTCACCTACCCGGTCTGCGGCGGTTTGCATGGCAAGCTCTCGTAGCGCCGCAAGGTTTGACGGAGAAAAAAATGCTTGCAATGCGCGCTCAGCCTGCTCCGGCAAATAGACTTTTCCCTGGTTAAGACGTTCGATTAACTCACGGGGTGGCAAATCAACTAACCGTATATCGCGCAAACGATCCAGCACAGAATCTGGCACGGTCTCGCTGACTCGCACACCGGTAATTCGATGCACTATGTCATTAAGGCTCTCCAGATGTTGGACATTGACGGTGGAGTAGACATCAATACCTGCGTTAAGGAGCTCCTCTACATCTTGCCAACGGCGTTCGTGGCGGCTGCCAGGTACGTTCCGGTGTGCCAATTCATCAATAACGGCAACGCGGGGTTGGCGCATCAATACCGCGTCAATATCCAGTTCTTCTAGCACGCGGCCCTGATACACAATGCGCTGGCGGGGGATCACCTCTAGTCCGCTGAGTAAGGCCGCAGTTTCCTCGCGGCCGTGGGTTTCGATCAAGCCGATGACAACGTCAACGCCTTGCTTTTGTAGTTCCAACGAACGCGACAACATGGCATAAGTCTTACCCACGCCAGGAGCCGCACCAAGAAACAAAGTTAGTCGTCCAGCATCCTGCCGTCGTAACTCCCCCATCAAAGCATCCGCTTTTGCGTCACGATTATCGTTCATGAATTTATTTGGCGCCGGTGTCCGCTGTTAATGCATCCAGCGCAAGATTCAATTCCAGCACGTTGATGCGTGATTGACCGAACAATCCCAATAGGGGATCTCGGGTATAGCGGTCCACCATAGCGCCTATCTTGGCCTCATCTAGTCCACGGGCTTTTGCTACACGTACCAATTGTAGCTGGGCGGCCGCTGGACTGATATGGGGATCAATACCGCTGCCTGATTGCGTCACGAAGTCACTGGGGACATCCTTAAGCGCAATGCCTTCGCGCGCAGCAACTGTCGCCCGTGCCTCGTCAATACGCTGGTGCAGATCCGGATTAGATCGGGCCTGATTGCTGCCAGATACAGCCATTGGATCGTAGTTCGACGCCGAAGGGCGCGGCTGGAAATAGCTGTCAGCGACGAAAGGTTGCGCGACAAGTGATGAGCCGATGATCTTGCCATTGCGCTCGATCAGGCTACCCGTGGCTGCGTGGGGGAACAGAGCTCGCCCTAAAGCTGTTCCAATTAATGAATAGGCCAGGCCGAACAGGAACAGCGTCACAATGGCAAGTCCTATTGATCCACGGATTAGGTGCCTGAAACCTTCGGTACCCTGTTCGATGAAAGTATTTTGGTTCATGATGAATTCCTCACACGCCAACTGTGGTCGCCAGGAGCATGTCAATCAATTTGATGGCAGGGAAGGGAAGTAGCACTCCGCCACCGCCGTAAATCAGCATGTTCCGGCGCAGCAGAACCGTTGCACTTGACGGACGGAAGCGAACGCCGCGTAGAGCTAAGGGAATCAGCAGTGGAATAATAAGGGCATTGAATATCAGCGCTGCGATTACGGCATTCGTTGGACTGGACAGTTGCATGACGTTCAAAGCCGCCATCGAAGGAATCGCGCCCGCAAACAACGCGGGCAGGATGGCGAAATACTTGGATACGTCATTGGCAAGTGAAAATGTGGTCAGTGCGCCACGTGTGATGAGTTGTTGCTTGCCTACTTCCACGACTTGTAGCAGTTTGGCCGGGTCATTGTCTAAGTCCACCATATTGCCCGCTTCTTTTGCCGCCTGCGTTCCGGAATTCATTGCCAGTCCAACGTCGGCTTGTGCCAGAGCTGGCGCATCGTTGGTGCCATCACCAACCATGGCCACAAGTCTGCCTCCGGCCTGTTCGCTACGGATTCGGATCAGTTTGTCCTCTGGGGTGGCTTCGGCAATGTAGTCATCCACACCCGCTTCAGCGGCAATTGCGGCAGCGGTCAGCGGGTTGTCCCCGGTAATCATCACCGTCTTGATGCCCATTGCCCGAAAATGCGCGAACTTTTCCTTAATGCCGTGTTTCACGACATCTGACAGCTCAACTACGCCGAGCAGGTGGCGGCCGTCCGCGACAACCAATGGCGTCGCGCCTTTTCGCGCCACTGATTCAACCCGATGGCCTAGTTCTATCGCGGAGTGACCACCTAATGCTTCCACGTGACGTACGATGGCATCCATCGCCCCTTTGCGAATGCTCCGTCCGTTGGGTAAATCCACGCCAGACATGCGGGTGTGTGCGCTAAAGGCTATGAACTGCGCATTAGCGGGCTCTTCTAGCGGTATGCCGGGCTGTCGCGCAAGCTTGACGATGGACTTCCCTTCCGGGGTAGGGTCAGCCAGCGAGGCCAACAGTGCTGCTTCGCGCAATAGGCCACTATCCACGCCTGCCAGAGGATGAAAAGCGGTCGCCTGCCGGTCGCCATGGGTAATGGTTCCGGTCTTGTCCAACAGCAACACATCCACGTCACCCGCAACTTCTACCGCCTTACCGGACTTGGCCAGCACGTTGGCTGACAGTGCACGGTTCATCCCTGCAATACCGATGGCGGGCAGGAGTCCGCCGATAGTGGTCGGTATCAGGCAGACCAGCAATGCGACCAGCAGCAGCGGGTCCAGCGTCGCACCGACAAAGGACGCGATGAACGGCAGCGTGATAACGACGATCAGGAAAGTCAACGTCATCGTCAACAGCAGCAAACCCAACGCGATTTCGTTTGGCGTCTTTTGGCGGTTTGCTCCCTCCACCAGCGCAATCATGCGATCCAGGAAACTATGGCCTAATTCGGCAGTGATGCGCACCACAATTTCGTCGGACAGTACCTTGGTGCCACCAATCACGCCGGAGCGGTCGGTTCCCGCTTCGCGCAGCACCGGTGCGGATTCGCCCGTCACCGCCGATTCGTTGATGGTCGCCAATCCGCGCACGATCTCACCGTCGGCAGGTATGATCTCTCCAGCCGAGACGACCACCAGATCTCCAGGCCGCAGCTCCGCCCCCGGAACAGTCTCCGCATGACTGGTGTTGTGGGCATCGGGAACACGCCGAGCCATCAAATCCTTACGGGCGCGACGCAGCGAAGCGGCTTGCCCGCGGCCCCTGGCTTCGGCCACAGCTTCGGCAAAATTAGCAAATAGCACCGTAACGAACAGGAGCACCGTTACTGTCAGGCCAAGGGCGTGTGCCGAAACACCGGTTACCGTCAGTACAGCGGTCAAGACCGTTCCCAACCAGACCACTGCCATGACGGGATTGCTGAACGCATGTTTTGGGGCCAGTTTGACAAAGGATTCGACTAGGGCGGATTTGAATCCTGCTCGATCTAGCAGCGCTTGATGGCTGGCTGAACGTGCATGGTGAGTAGTGGATGAGTTCATTAATTGTTCCTCAGTGCGTAGTCATTGACAGGTGCTCGGCAACCGGCCCTAACACCAGCACGGGCATGAATTGCAGTAATGTCAAGATGACTATTACGGCGATCAGTGTGAGTGCGAAAGTGGGAGTCTCTATTTGCAACGACCCAGCGCTCTCTGGCACGATCCGCTTCTTCGCCAACATTGCAGAGATGACAAGCGGCAGAATCAGTGCGGGATAGCGCCCTAGCAGCAGCACCGCAGCGCAACTCAGGTTCCACCAATATGTCGCATCGCCAAGCCCTTCGAAACCGGAGCCGTTGTTGGCGAAGGCGGAGGTGTACTCGTAGAACACCTGACTGACGCCGTGAAACCCTGGGTTGGAGTTGGCCGTAATTGATGGCACGGCAAGGGCTATGGCCGTCAAACTCAGCAGCACCAAGGGTTGCAATAGCACCAGCACAGCGATTAGCTTCACTTCCGGTGCCTCGATCTTGCGTCCAAACAGTTCCGGTGTGCGCCCGGTCATCAATCCCGCGAGGAATACCGAGAGCAGAAGGTAGACGAGAAACTGCTGCAAACCACAACCAATGCCGCCCCAGACCGCATTGACCAGCATATTGCTGATCACAACTAGGCCGGTCAGCGGGCTCATCGAGTCATGCATAGCGTTGACTGATCCATTGCTGGTCTGCGTGGTCAGTGCCGCCCATAAGGCGGAGGCATCCGCACCAATGCGCACCTCTTTACCTTCCATCAGACCAACGTCAGCCGCCGTGGATGAATGACCTTCCAACCAAACGGCGGCACCAGAAGACGCCAGTGACATCGCCAGCATGCAACCCAGCACCAGCGCACTAAATTTTTTTCTCCCGGTGAAGTAACCGACCATGAAGGCCACGGAGACCGGCAGCAGGATGATGGCCAGTGTCTCTAGCAAATTCGAGAGCGGTGTTGGGTTTTCCAGCGGAACCGCGCTGTTTGGGCCATACCAGCCGCCACCATTGGTACCGAGTTGCTTGACAGCAACCATAGGAGCAACGGGGCCGAGGGGGATCTTCTGCTCCGTCATCTGCGCTGTCGAATCAACGGGCGCAGCTACCGGTCCAGCGTCTAGAGTAGAGGGCACGCCCTGGCTGGTCAGAAGCAAGGACAATACGAGCCCCAGCGGCAAGAACAGGCGTATCGTAGGGCGTATCACATCGGCCCAGTAGTTGCCGATATCAATAGGCTCGCCTTGGGGTTTCCGTCCGCCGAATAGGCCGCGCAGCGTCGCGGTAACCAGTGCAAGCCCCATCATAGGGGTAATGACCTGCAAACCGACGATACCGGCCATCTGGGCTAAATAAGAAAGCTGAGCCTGCCCCGAATAGTGCTGTTGATTGGTATTGGTCAGGAATGAAATCATCGTATGCAGTGCCAAATCCCAGCGCATATTCGGCGCGTTATCGGGATTAAGTGGTAGCCATGCTTGGTTCATCAATATGAGCCAGACCGGGACAGCCAACAGCAAATTGCTGAACAGGAATGCTCGCATATACGATTTCCAGCCCATCCCTTGTGTCGGATTCACGCCAAGCAGGTGATAAATGGGGTTTTCGACCCAGCCGAATAGCCGGTCGGCCCACATAGACTCACCCCGCATCACTGCGGCCAAATATCGCCCCAAAGGCCACCCGAGCAGGATGGCAAGCGCAAAAACCAGAAGCAATTCGCTCATCTAAACCTCCACCATGATTTATCTGGGGGAATTCTCGGATATCACCCCGTAAATTCTCTATCCTCGCCTGTTTCTCTTGCCGTAAATTCTTCGTAAATAGTGCGCTCCAACGCCATGATCAGCTGGCGGGCGGCGCAGCA
>CAZIHO010000133.1:0-8524 GCA_964538875.1 uncultured Chromatiaceae bacterium | reverse complement strand
AATAACATCATCCTTCCCTGCTTAGCTTCCTGAAGGGCTAGGGACGTGCGCCATACCGTGGCGCAGATCGACCGGGGTTACGGTCCTGCAATCAAGCATCGAGTGAGAACGCCGTGCGAGCGGCAGGGCCAATCACTGCCAAAAGGGCAAGTTGGGTTGCCGCCGTTTGGAACCCCAACATGGTCATGCCAATCAGGATGTTGGATTGAGGAATACGTAACCCAGGGTGCTGCGGCGGGTGCTGGTCCTTGGGCAAAGCCATGGAGCAGTAACCCCTCGCGGTGGTCGGCCCGGCGAACCGTGAAGGGTGATGGCGATGGTCGTTGAAACAGTCTTTCAATCCTATTTCGTTCATGGGGGCGGTTGCCCTACCTAACCTCTAAGGCACCGGGCTGGCCAGCGGCAACTCGATGCGCAGGCGGGTGCCGGTGTCCGGGTTCATCAACTGAATGCTTCCCCCATGGGCGTTGACCAGCGAGCGGACCAGCGCCAGGCCCAGCCCGGTGCCGCCCCGCTCCCGGGCGGTGGTGAAGAAGGGTTGGAACACCCGTTCCCGGTTGGCGGGGGAGATGCCGGGGCCGTCGTCGGCGATGTCGAGCCAGGCCCGGTCCCCGGCTTGGCCTAGGGTGATACGGGCTTGCCGGCCGCCGTGGTCCCGGGCGTTGTCCAGCAGGTTGACCAGAATGGACTGGAGCGTGTCCTCACTCATGGCCAGGGTCAGGGCCGGCGGGGCATCGGTCAAAATGACTGACAAGCCCCGGTCCCGGTAGGGGTCCAATAGGCGGCGGATCAGGGCCAGTGCATCCACCCGCTGGTCCAGGGCCGGTTGGGGGGCGTCGGCCCGGGCCAGTTCCAGCAGTCCCCGCACCAGCCGGTCTAGGCGCGCCACGTCCTGTTCCAGGTGGCCGAGAAAGCGCTCCCGCTCTGGGACGCTCATGTCCGCGCCATGCTCCCGCAGCAGTTCCAGGGCGCCCGCCATGGCCGCCAGGGGGGTCTTGAATTCGTGGGAGACCTGGGCGGCGAAGGTGCGGATGTAGTCGGCCCGTTGCTCCAGGTGGCGGGCCATGGTGGCTAGGGTTGCGGAGAGTTCGGCGATTTCCTGGGTCACCGGCCGGGCCAGGGGCGTGACGGCGCCCTGTTCCCCGGCGGTGGCGCGGCGCGCCTGGCGCACCAGGTCCTGGAGTGGCCGGGCCACCGTGACCGAGGTGAGTACCGACAGCAACACCACGCTGGCCAGCACCAGCACCGCCGCCAATAGCAAGTGGTGGCGCTTGCCGTACAGGACTTGGGACAGGGCGATGGGGGTGCGCCACAGCAGCACCGTGCCCAACACCCGTTCTCCCTGGATGATGGGCATGGACAGGAATACCCGCAGCGGGGTGCCCCGGCTGATGGAATCAATGGCTGGCGCCGGCCCGCTCGGGGTTCGCGCCCGCAACAGGCTTACCGGTTCGCCGCTCAGGGCGCGCCGGACTTCCTCGAACGCCAGCAAGGATTGGCCCCGACCGGGGCCGGTGCTGGCGACCAGGGTGCCCTGGGCGTCGGTGACGGCGATGCCGGCCAGGGTCACCCGCTGGGCGTCCTCCAGCAGGGGTTGCAACTCATCCCCCACCGCTTGGGCGTGGGGATCCGGGGGCTGGTCCGGGGGCTGGGGGTTGGGAGGCGGGGGCCGCAGTTGGTCCTCGGCCAGGTCCAGGCGGGCAGGGCGGGGGTGCCAGCGTTGCTCCGGGTCGTCTGGCTGGCGCCAAGCGTCCGCCACCGGCGCCCCGTGATTTGGGTCCGCCAGCAGGTCCGGCGCCAGCCGCTTTAGGGCGTTGCGGTAGGCGGCAGCCACGAAGGCGGACTGGGCGATCAATTCGGATTCGGTCTGGCGCACCAGGGCGCTGTCGTAGAGGCGCAGGGCTTCCAGGCCTAGCAGGGGCAGCCAGAGCACCGCCAGGTTGACCAGCAGCAGCAAATGACCCAGCTTGAGCCGGGGCCAGGACAGGGCCATTCAGCAGGGACCCAGCCGGTAGCCGATGCCGTGCAGGGTTTCGATGGGGTCCGCGCCCAAGGTCTTGAACTTGGCCCGCACCCGGCGCACGTGGCTATCGATGGTGCGGTCGCTGACTACCCGGTAGTCCTGATAACTGCCGTCCATTAGTTGGTCCCGGTTGAACACCTTGCCGGGATGGGCGATCAGGGTGCGCAGGATGCCGAACTCGGTCAGGGTCAGCGCCAGTTCCCGGCCATCCCAGGACGCCGTGTAGCGATCCGGATCCAGGTGCAGGCGGCCATGGCGCAGGCTGGCCGGTGCCGGGCCGCCGGGGGGCGGCGTCAGGGGGCCCCGGCGCAGGATGGCCCGCACCCTGGCCACCAGTTCCCGGGGGCTGAACGGCTTGGTCATGTAATCGTCGCCGCCCAACTCCAGGCCCAGGATCCGGTCCAGCTCGTCGTCCCGGGACGACAGGAACAGGATCGGCGTGGCACTGAAGCGCCGCAGGGCTTTGCAGACTTCGGTGCCGTCCAGCTCCGGCATCAGGATGTCCAGCACCACTAGATCCGGCGGACTGGCCTGGAAACGGGCCAGGGCCTGGGCGCCGTCGTTGGCCTCCACCACCTCGAAGCCCGCCTTGCGCAGGGCGAAGTCCAGCACGGCGCGGATATGGGGGTCGTCATCGACGATCAGGATCTTGGCCATGGCAACCCAGGGAGTAGGGGATTGGCGACAGCTTAACAGCGGGCCGGGGGCTTGCCCAATGACCCATTCCCGCCAACCTATTGCACCCGGTTTGCACCATTTCTCCGCTTCTTTGCACCACCTTGTCACCGGCTGGGCACCGGCCCTTTCCATACTGGGGCCAGGTCACCGGAGCAAGCCGCCATGCGTTCATCCCCCCTGCCCACCTTTGGCCAACTCGCCCTCTTGACTGGGCTGTTGGTGCTCGCCGCCCAGCCCCTCGGCTGGCTGGTGGGGACCTGGTTCGACCCCGGCTACGACTCCCAAGGGATCTGGGTTGCCGGCTTGACCCTGGGGCTACTGGCCTGGAGCGCCACCAGTCCCCTGGTAACGGCGACCGCTGGCGCGCGCCGGACCGCCCTGGTCATCCTGGCCCTCACCGCCGCCGTGCGGCTGTTGGGCCAGGGCCTGGGGATCAATGTGCTGGGCGCCGTGGCCCTGGTGCTGGATCTGTACGCCCTGGCGCTACTGCTGGGGCTGGACGGGCGGACCCGCGCTTTGGCGCCGGGTTGGCTGGCGCTGTTGTTCCTGTTCAGTCTGCCCCTGGAGCGGGTGCTGCAACGGGGTCTGGGCTTCGGCTTGCAGCAACTGTCGGCGTCCGGCGCCTGCGCCCTGTTGCAACTGGGGGCGCCGGTCCAGTGCCAGGGCATTCAGATCCAGTGGCACGGCCAAGCCCTGCTGGTGGACCTGCCCTGTTCCGGGACCCGGGGCCTGGTGCTGTTGCTGATGCTGTTCGCCGCCCTGGCCGCTGTCACCCGGCCCAGCCTGGTCCGGGCCCTGGCGGGTGTACTGCTGGCCCTGGCCGCCGCCTTGCTGGCCAATGGCCTGCGGGTGATGCTGCTGGCCTGGGGCATGGCCCATGGCCAGGAATTAGGCGGCATCGACCTGCTGGCGGAGCCCTGGCACGGTGGCATCGGGCTGCTGGCCCTGGGGTTGGCAGCGCTGCCCCTGCTGTTGTGGGCGCGCCGGGTGCCGGCCCGGCCCCCGGTTCAGGCTAGCCAGCCCCTGCCCACCCCGCCGCCGATCGTCATCCATCCGGCGGTGGGGAGCGCCTTTCTGGCCCTCTGTTGCGCCATTCCCTGGCTGACGCCCCGGCCCCTGGACGTGGCCCGGCCGGAACCGGATCCCAGCCTGCCAGCCCGGATCGCCCTGTATCAGGCCCAGCCCGGCAGCCTCGATGCCCAGGAGCAAGCCTATTTCACCCGTTACGGCGGCGGCGCGGCGCGGGCCGGCTTCGGTCCCCATAGCCTGCTGCTGGTGAGCACCAGCGCGCCCCTGCGTCATCTGCACGCCCCCGAGGAATGTCTGACCGGCGCCGGCCACCGGGTCCGCTACCTGGGGCAAACCGGCGCGCCCATCCCCAGCGCCCTGTATCAGGCCACCGATCCCCAGGGCCGGGACTGGCGGGTGGCGGTGAGCTACGTCTCCGAGCGGGGCGAATGGGCTACCCAGGTGGCGCAGGCGGTGTGGCTGTGGCTCCAGGCGCCGGGAACCGGCTGGCGCATGGTGCAGCGGGCCACTCCCTGGGACCTGGCCGACGACGCCGTGCAATTCGACCTGGCCCTCTGGCGGGCCCTGGACCTGCCCCAATCCCCCGCTCCTCAACCCTAACCGTTGGAGAATTTCCATGAAGCACCTATCCCTTGCTCTGCTCGCCCTGTTAAGCGGATTGTCAGCGGTTCCGGCCCGCGCCGCCGTTCCTGCCGACCTAGGGGGCCAAGTCCAGGCCCAGGTGGACGGCACCGCCGTCAGTCTGCCCCTGCTCAAGACCGACATCGATGCCGACATCCAGGGCGACCTGGCCGAGGTGCGGGTGACCCAGACCTTCGCCAATCCTCTGTCCCGGCCGGTGCACGCCACCTACCTGTTCCCCCTGCACGACCAGGCCGCCGTCCACGCCATGAGCATGGAAGTGGGAGACGAGCGGATCCAGGCCCGCATCCAGCGGGTCGAACAAGCCCGCGCTACCTTCGAGCAAGCCAAGCAGGAGGGCAAGAGCGCGGCGCTGCTCAACCAACACCGGCCCAATATGTTCACCCAGGACATCGCCAACCTGATGCCGGGGGTGCCGATCAAAGTGACCCTGAGCTACGCCCAGACGGTGCCGCGCCAGGACGGCGCCTATGAGCTGGTGATTCCCCTGGTGGTGGGACCCAGGTACCAGCCCCAGGGGGCGGGGGTGGCGCCGGGCCAGCCGGCCCAGCCCGGTGGCGTCCAGCATTGGCAGCCGGGCCTGGGCACCGCCAGCGGTGCCGGGGCGGCCCAGAGTCAAACCCCCCATGGCCAATGGGAACTGGAGCAACTGCCCGCCTACGCGCCGGTGGCGGGACTCAACTGGCCGGGCCAGATCGATCCGGACCGGGTGGGGCTAGCAATTCATTTGAACGGAGGTATGCCAGTGGCGGACATCGGCAGTCCCAGCCATCCCCTCAGTACCAGTACCGCCGGTGAGGGGCGGGCAGAAATCCGCCTGGCCAATGGCCGCACCTTGGACAACCGGGACTTTGTGCTGCGCTACCGGCTGGCCGGCAGCCGCGCCCAGGCCGGCCTGCTGGCTCACCGGGACGACCGGGGCGGCTTTTTCAGCCTATTGCTGGAACCGCCCCAGATGCCGGCGGCGGAGGAGATCAGCCCCCGGGAAATGGTGTTCGTGCTGGATTGTTCCGGCTCCATGGCCGGCCTGCCCCTGGACGCCAGCAAAGCCTTTATGCGTGCCGCCTTGCGGCAACTGCGGCCCACGGACAGCTTTCGCATCATCCGCTTCAGCGACTCGGCCACCGAGTTTTCCGCCCAACCCCTGAGCGCCACGCCCGCCAACGTCCAGGCCGGTCTCCAGTACACGGACGGCCTGCGCGGCGAGGGGGGCACGGAAATGAGCACCGGCATTCGCCAGGCCCTGACCACGCCGGTGCCCGCCGGGGCGCTGCGCATCGTCACCTTTCTCACCGACGGCTACATCGGCAACGAGGTGGAAATCCTCAAGCTCATCAAGCACAACCTAGGGGACGCACGGCTGTTTGCGTTCGGCGTCGGCACCGGCGTCAACCGCTATTTGTTGAACGAGATGGGCCGGGTCGGACGGGGCTTTACCCGCTACATGGATCCCACCGAGGACCCGGAAAAAGTGGCTCAGGAATTGGCCGGGCGGCTGCAATCGCCCCTCTTGACCGACATCCGGATCGATTGGGGTGACATGCAGGTGACTGAAGCCAGTCCTGAGTCCCTGCCGGACCTGTTCGCCGGCCAATCCCTGCGCATCCAGGGCCGCTACGGCCAGCCGGGCCGCCACCAAATCAAGATCCAGGGCCGGGCCCAGGGCCGTCCGGCGACCCTGTCCCTGCTGGTGGAGTTGCCGGACGGCGCCAGCGACGGCGGCGCGGTGCCGGTCATCTGGGCCCGCTCCCGCATCGCTGATTTCCAATATCAGCTCAGCACCCAGAGCCGCAGACCGGGACAAGACAACCAGGACGACGAGGATTTGCTCAAGCAGGCCATCACCCAACTGGGTCTGGACTTCGCCCTGGTCACGCCCTGGACCTCGTTCGTCGCTGTTTCCGAGCAGATCCGTAACCCGGACGCCGCCAGTACCGGGACCCTGCCGGTGCCCCTGCCCCAGGTGCAGGGGGTCGCCGCCAGCGCCTACGGCAAACCCAGCGCGCCCGTCACCGGCGCCGGCAACTTCTTGGGGTCCGCCGCGCCGGAACCGGAAGCCTTGGCGGGGCTGACGTTGCTGGGTCTACTGCTGGGGCGGTTTCTGGGCCAGCGGGCAAAAAATCCGCCAGATGCCGGTTTAGGCCAGGTATCCGGTGGCGCTTCCCTCGTATAATCTCGCATCCTTATTCCTGTTGGAGAATCCCCCTTGGCCGTTGGAAGTCTGTTTGCCCTGCTCGACGACATCGCCACCCTGTTGGACGACGTATTCTTTATGACCAAGGTGGCGGCCAAGCAGACCGCCGGCGTGCTCGGAGACGACCTGGCCCTGAACGCGGAACAGGTTTCCGGGGTCAAGGCGGAACGGGAACTGCCGGTGGTCTGGGCGGTGGCCAAGGGCTCGCTGCGGAATAAGTTGATTCTGGTGCCGGCGGCCTTGGCCCTCAGCGCCTTCGCGCCCTGGGCGGTGACGCCCCTGCTCATGATCGGCGGCGCCTACCTCTGCTACGAAGGCTTCGAGAAAATCATTCATCCCCTGCTGCATCCGCCGACGCCGGAGGATCACGCCCATCACCAGCAAGAAATCCAGGCCCTGATCGACCCGGACATCGACCTGGTGGCGTTTGAACAGGACAAGATCCAGGGCGCCATCCGCACCGACTTCGTGCTGTCGGCGGAAATCATCGTCATCGCCCTGGGTACGGTGCAGGACGCGAGTTTCCCGGTACAGGCGGCGGTGGTGGCCGGCATCGCCTTGTTGATGACGGTGTTTGTGTATGGCCTGGTGGCGGGCATCGTGCGCCTGGACGATGCCGGCCTGTACCTGATCCGTTCCCGCCGACGTTCCTCACAATGGCTGGGCCGCCTCATTCTGCGCCTGGCGCCCCTATTGATGAAATTCCTCTCCCTAGTCGGAACCGCCGCCATGTTCTTGGTGGGCGGCGGCATCCTCACCCACGGCCTGCCCCTGGTCCACGTCTGGCTGGAGCATGCGCAAGCGGCGGTGGGCGGACTGCCAGGGATCGGCCTGCTGGCGCCGGTGACGCCCCTGCTGTTCAACCTGATCGCCGGGGTGCTGAGCGGCGCCCTGGTGCTGGGTCTGGTCAAGTTGCTGGAAGGACCTCTGGCCAAGCTACGGGGCGGGAACCCCTAGGCCGGGATCAGGATTCCCCGGCAGGCGGCTCGGCTTGCCGCCTTCCCTCGGCGTCGAAGCCCGGCGGTATGCGGCCGGACAGCAGGAACGCAAAGGCGATCACCTCCGCCACCGCCAGATACAGGGCCTGGGGGATTTCGTCGCCGACCGGGATCTGGGCTAGCAGGCCCGCCAATTCCGGGTCATATTCCAGGGGAATGTCGTGTTCCCTGGCCAGGTCCAAAATTTGGTCGGCGATGGCGCCCCGGCCCTTGGCGGTGACCCGCGGCGCCCGGCGGCCGTCATAGCTGAGGGCGATGGCCAGATCCGCGCCCTGGATGTCACGGCGGTTCATGCCTGCTCGTCCAGCAGGGGGCCAGGCGCGGTCAAGGGCCGGGGTTGGGGACCGGCGCCGGCATGGGACGCCAAGCCCTTGACTTCCAGCCCCACCCCTTCCAACCCGGCCCGCAACTCATCCAGCCGGGCGCCGATCAGTCTGGCGGTTTCCGGCCGTTCGGCCCAGAAGGTGCTGGTCACCGCCTCGCCCTGCAAGCTGATCCGGGTATGCACGGGTCCCAGGGGCTCCAGGTCCAGGGTCAGGATCACGGTCCAGGCGGCGCTCCCGCCCGCCCCCTGACGGCGGCCATCCTTTTCGATTTCCAGGTGCCAGTGGCCTAACTCCTGGCCATCCCGCCAGGGCAGATCCAGTTGCCAGACCTGGTGATTGGGGTCGCCGGATGGCAGGGACGCCAGTTGATGGTATTGGATGCGGGCGATGGCGCCTTCCACCTGGCGGCCCAACTCCTGGCTCAGGCGGGCCGTTTCCGGGTCGGCCTGGACTTGGGCCGCCTGGGCTTTGGCGTCGCTGCCGGCGGCGGCCGTGGCCGGCTGGGGTGGGGGCGGTGCCGGCGTATCCAACCCGGCAGCGGGCAGAGGCGGAGCCGCTTGGGCACTGACCGGGGCGCCAGGCACCAGGGGTGTGGCGGCCAGGCTGGGCAGGGCCGGATTGGGGACCAGCCCGG
>CAZIHO010000132.1:5000-8578 GCA_964538875.1 uncultured Chromatiaceae bacterium | reverse complement strand
TTGCGCTTTGCGTCTTGAAAAATGGCCTGGATGGCCATTTTTCAAGGTCCCCTTAGGTGAGGTGCTGGTGCCAACCGGTCTACCCACCCGGATCGCTTCAATCCCCTATCCAATGACCTGCTTGCAGGCAAATGCGTTTTTAAGGTATCGCATCATCCCCCCGGCAACTGGCAGTTTCATGTATAGCTCTTCAGCGGCATCCCAGTAATCACGGTGGTAATTTACCTTGCCGTCCATGGTGAATTTAAGGTGCGATACGCCTCGAATGAACTGGGTCTGGTTCCGCCACCCTAGCCGCGCACGGAAGCAAAATGTCCAGCCCAGCATGACACCATTGGCATCAGCCACGCGCTCGGTGATGACGAAATGCGGAGTTTCCACCTGCTGGAACATATGGCGGAAGATGTGCTGGATGGCATCGATACCCCGCACCTCGTTGAACGGGTCCTTGAAATAGGCATCGGCGCTGTAGAACTCGGGAAAGCGCCCGATACTCTCCGGCGTCAACTGGTGGAAGAAGGCAATCAGGCGGTCGAGGTCAGGCGTTTGGTCCATTTCAGGCTCCGGTGAAGCGGCGAATGAGCGGGAAATACCAGCGGTAGGGCAGCAGGGACAACAGCTTCAGCACCCAGGTAAACCGTTTGGGGAAGTGGATTTCAAAATTGCCCGTCTTGAAACCGTCCACCGCAGCAGTTGCCGCCTGCTCGGGGGTCAGCAGCGCCGGCATGGCGAAATCGTTCTTGGCCGTCAGCCTCGTCTGCACGAAGCCGGGGTTGATGACCCAGACGCCGATGCCGCGTTCTTCCAGATCGAGATGCAGGCACTCGGCGAAATGGATCAGCGCCGCCTTGCCCGGGCCGTAGCACACTGCCTTGGGCAGGCCTCGATAGCCGGCCACGCTGGCAACGAAGGCGATGCCGCCGCCCGGTTGCAGATCGGGCAGGAGGGTAGCGGCGAGGCGCAACGCGCCATTGAAATTGACCTCGATGACTTGCTCAGCGCGTGCCAGGTCGAACTCCTGGGCACGCATCGGCACGTAATCGCCGGCCAGATAGACCGCCAGATCGATTCCACCCCAGGCAGCCAACAGCGCCTGGCGCACACCGGCCAGGCTATCCACATCGGTGGCGTCGCAGGGCAGGATCAACGCACCTTCGATGCCCAGCGCCTGCAATTTATCGGCCGAACGGGCCGACAGCGCCAGTTTGGCGCCGCGACCCGCCAGTTCCCTGGCCATCGCTGCACCGATGCCGGTTGATGCGCCCACCAGCCAGACGCGGCGGCCTCTCCATGCGCTGATTTTCGGGTTCATCGCACCCTCCTGTCCGGTGGCGTCAACGCTTGACGAAGGTCAGCGTCACTTCGCCGAGATTAACGCCCCATTTGGACATATAGGATCGGTTGATCATCACCTTGTCGTCCATCAGGAACATCCAGTCGTCGAAATCGACCTGGTAGGTCTTGCCATCCACCGGCAGCGCCAGCACGTAACGCCAGCGCAAGGCGTTGCCGGCAAGCTCACCCAGCGCCTCCCCGACTACGTCGTCGGCCGTGCCGCGATAGGTGCCGTCAGCCTGGCGCTTCAAGGTCCACACCCGGCGCGAGGTCGTGCCGTCGGACCATTTGAAATTCTCGTCCAGCACGCCGGTATCGCCCTCCCATTTGGCGTCGATGACCACATGGAAGCGCTTCTTCACCTCGCCTGAGCGTCCCTGGAACATCCCCCAGGCATCCAGCGTGCCGTTAAGGTAGGTTTTGAGGTCGAGGGCAGGTTGCTCGGCCTTATATTGCTCGACGCCGGTCGACGCGCAGGCCGTGAGGCCGAGGGAAAGCAGGGCAGCAGTCAGCAGTTTCATGATCGTATCTCCAGGAACGTGCGCCAGCGCCAGAGCAGGCCGGCAGCCAGGAACTTGAAGCCGAGCGGCAACAAGGCATAAGCAAAGGTGAGGGAAGACAGCCCCTGGGCGCCGCCTGGCCGGTAACCGAGCAGGTCGAGCAAGGGCAGCGCCAGACCGGCAGCCAGCGCCAGATTGAGCTTGGCGACGAAGTTCCATACGCCGAAGCAGGCCCCGGCGCGACCCTGCCGCTCGCCCAGATCGGCCGCGATGGCCGCCGGTAGCGCGAGGTCGGCGCCGAGGGCGAGGCCGGAGGCCAGGCAAATCAGGGCAAAGGGCCACAAGTCGCCGGGACCGAGCAGGCCTGCGCCGGCGAAGGCGAACATGGCGAGCAGCATGGCCACGCCCCAAGCCAGAACGCGTCCAAAACGGGCCGCCAGCCGCACCCACACCGGCAGTGAAGCCGCGCCGGCGACGAAATACAGTGCGAGCAAGGGACCGCTCGCCTGCTCGCTGACCAGCACATCGGCAACGAAGAACAAAAAGAGCGTTGCCGGCAAGGCCGCCGCGATGCCGTTGGCCACGAAAACCCACAACAAGCGGCGGAAAGCCGGATCGGCCAACGCGCCCCCCAGACTGTCACGCAAGCGCTCGGTGGAGACGGGCTGCGGACGCCCCGGCCCGGTGTAGGAGAAGGTGATGCCGGCCGCCAGCAACAGCAGGGGTGGCAATATCCAGGACAGACGCTCCAGCCCTTGATTCAGCCCATCGGCCAGTACGCCGGGTAACGCCGCCGCCAACACCACGCCGAGCAGCCCAAAGCCCTCCCGCGCGGCCGTCAGCCGGGTACGGGCCGGCGAGTCGGCGCCGACATCCGCGCCCCAGGATTGATAGGCGACGGACGCCGACGAGAAGCCAAGATAGGTGAAGGCCAAGGCGCCAAGCAGCCAGGGGCCGGCATAGCTCGCCGGCGGGTTGAGCAAAGCGACGAAGCCCAAGGCAAAGGGCAACAAGGACAAGGCGACCATGCGCGGCCGCGCCACGCGGTCGGCGAGCCAGCCCAGCCAGGGGTCCACAAAGGCATCGAGCAGCCGCGCACCGAGCAGAATGCCGCCGAGCAGGGCCAGTTCCATACCGGCCGTCTCGGCGTAGTAGCGCGGGACGTGGACGTAGATCGGCAGCGCAGCGAAGGCCAGCGGCAGGCCGAGAACGCCATAGGCCAGGCTGTGGCCCTGCTTCATCTCAGGCTCCCGGCCGGCGTAGCAGGGCCATCCGCAGATCCGGCGCGCTCGTCCGCGCATCGAGCCAGATGGAAAAGAAGGCTTCGGCAAAGCCGGGCATGCCGATCGCCCCGAGCAACCGCTCGCCCTGATAGAAGTGGGCGCCCTCCGGGCGATAGACGCCAAGGATGTGGTCGCCCGGCTTGACGTCGGGAAAGATGCGCTGCATCTGCTCGCCCCACTGGTGCAGCAAGGACTCGTCGCTGACGAAGCGGCGCATTTCCTTGACGCTCGCCTCAGCGATGGCCTTGCCCTCGATGTTGCGCTTGTAGTCGAGGCGTAGCGCCAACGGCGGGCGTTGCGGGTCGTCGCCGGCCCATAGGGTGGCTTCATAGACGAGGAAGCCGAAGCGTCGGAATTCTCCGCTCCCCCAGCGTTTCAGGCCGGTGAAGGCTTTGCTGTTGGCGCGGGCCGGCTTGGGCAGGCCGACAATGGCCGCCAATCCGAGGGCCAACAGCAGGGC
>CAZIHO010000132.1:0-4900 GCA_964538875.1 uncultured Chromatiaceae bacterium | reverse complement strand
CGGTGCGACGAGATCAACGATGCGCGAGTTCAAATTGGACCACATCGATATTTCCGGCGATGAAGCCGGCCTCGCAGTAACTGAGATAGAGCCGCCACAGGCGGCGGAAGGTTTCGTCGAAGCCGAGGGTGGCAATGTGCGACCAGTTGGCCTCGAAGGCAGCACGCCATTCGGCGAGCGTGCGGGCGTAATCAAGGCCGAAGGCAAATTCGCCGGTGACTTGCAGTCCCTCCCGCTCGGCGGCAGCGCGGAAGGCGCTGCGGGAAGGCAGCATGCCGCCGGGGAAGATGTATTGCTGGATGAAGTCGGTGCCGTGCCGGTAGGCGGCAAACAGATCATCGCGGATGCTGATGCTCTGGATCACCGCCGTGCCGCCCGGCTTGAGGGCGCGGGCGACGGTGGCGAAATAGGTCGGCCACCACTGCTCGCCCACCGCCTCGAACATCTCGATGGAAACGAGGTGGTCGAATTGCTCCTGCGTGTCGCGGTAATCCTGCAAACGCAGATCGGCCTGCGGCACGCGCTGTTGAGCCCACGCCAATTGGGCCGGCGAGAGGGTGAGGCCGGTGAGCTTCAGGCCGTCCTGTACCGCCAGTTCGGCAAAGCCGCCCCAGCCGCAGCCGATTTCCAGCACGCGGTCGCCGGCCTTGGCCTGCAGCCGGTCGATAATGCGCCGGTACTTGGCGTGCTGGGCGGCGAGCAGCGAGCCGTCGTCTTGGGTCCGGTAGATGGCCGACGAGTAGCTCATGCTCGGGTCGAGCCAGGCGCGGTAGAAATCGTTACCCAGGTCATAGTGGGCCATGATGTTGCGTTTGCTGCCGGCCCGGCTGTTGCGGTTGAACCAGTGGCGCACGCGCGCCACCAGCAATTGCAGCCAGGAGCCATAGACCGCCTTGGCCAGCGCGTCGCGGTTGCGCGCCAGCAGGGTGAGCAGGCCGGTGACATCGGGGGAATCCCACTGGCCATCGAGGTACGCCTCGGCCAAGCCGATGTCGCCGCGCGCCAGCACTCGGCTGAACATGGCTTCGTCGTGCACCTGCAAGGTGACGCCGCTTTCGCCTTCGCCGAACAGGGCGCAGGAGCCATCCGGCAGGCGCACTTCAAGCAGGCCGCCGCTCAACTGTTCGAGCAGTTCAAAAAGGGTACGGGTATCGCGCGCCAGCGGTTCCGTGCCGCGCAGGATCAGTGCGTGGTCAAGCGTCTGGTTCATTTGGTCGATTCCTGTAAGGGTTGAGACGCGGGATGCGTCCCGCGGAAGGGCACGCCTTTCAGCCAAAGTTTCAGGGCCTGCCAGTGGATGCGGGCGATGACACCGAGGGTGAGGAAAGGCATGCGCAAGAAAGCCTTGAGCAAGGCCGCGGCCGACCAGGGCTGCGGCTTGCCGGAGATGGAGGTGAGCAACAGTTCGCCCTCGGCGTCGTCGTAATCGATGCGGCAGAGCTGTACCGAACGCTCAAGCTGGAAGCGGAAGCGGTAGCCGCCCTTGATTTCATTGAAGGGCGAGACATGAAACCGCTTGTCGGCGCGCATCTCCTCGCCATCGACCAGCGGCTCGCCGCAGCGGTGCAACAGGTAGCTGTGCGTGCCGCCGAAGGTGTTGTTGACCTCAGCCAGGATGGCGATCAGGTGCCCGCTGCGGTCATGGCAATACCAGAAGCTGACCGGGTTGAAGACGAAGCCGAGCACCCGCGGGAAGGTTTGCAGCAGGATCTCGCCGTCGCTGGGCAGGCCGTGCCCGGCGAGCAACTTTTCGATCCACGGCAGCAGCGGGCTGCCGTCCCGCGGCCCGTGGTCCCGGCGGTGGAAGCTCAGCAGGTTGCGGCGGTCGATCGAGAACAGCGCACACTCAGCCGCTGCCAGGTTGCGCAGCGGCAGTTGCACATAGAACACCGGATAGACGAAGGCATTGACCACCGGACGCAGGCGCCGGTGCATGACATGGCCGAGGCAGAGTTGGGGCCAGGCGTTCATGGCGATGCTCAGGCGCTTTCCGTGTCGCGCCGCAGTTCGGCGACACCGCCCTGCCAGGGCGCCTGGATTCCCAGGCCGTTGGCCACGCGCAGAGCCGAGTTCAGGCCGTCTTCATGGAAACCGTAGCTGCCCCACGCGCCGGCCAGCCAGATGCCGCCCTCGCCCTGCACCTCGGCCAACCGCTGCTGGGCGGCGATGGCCGGACCATCGAAGACCGGATGGGCGTAGTCGAACCCGGCGATTACTTTGGCCGGATCCGGCTCCCGTGCCGGGTTCAGCGTGACCACCACCGGCGTCTTGAAGGGCAGGGGTTGCAGCTTGTTGATCAGATATGAGACGCCGACCGGTTGATGGCCTGGTTCGCCGCGGCCGGCGAAGTAATTCCAGGCCGACCATAGCCGTTGGTCCCGGGGCAGCAGGGCGGGATCGGTATGCAGCAGAGCGCGGTTGGGCTGGTAGCGGATGGCATCGAGCAGGGCGCGCTGGCCGTCGCTGGCCGTCGGGCCGAGGATGGCCTTGCTCTGGTCGCTGTGGCAGGCCAGCACGACCTGGTCGAAACGCTCGCTGCCCTGGGCATGGGTCACGCGCAGGCCCTCGGTGTCGCGGGTCACGGCGCTCACCGGGCAGGCAAGGCGGACGTCGGCAAGCTGGGCGGCTAGCTTGCTGACGTATTCCCGGCCGCCGCGCTTCAGGGTGCGCCACAGCGGCCGGTCGAAAACTTGCAGCAGCCCGTGGTTCTGGCAGAAACGGATGAAGGTAGCCAGCGGCATATCGAGCATCTGCCCGGTCGGGCAGGACCAGATCGAGGCCGCCATCGGCAGCAGGTACCAGTCAGTAAAGGCGGACGAATAGCGGCCGGCCGCGAGGAAGTCCCGCAGGCTGCGCCCGTCGTCCGGATGGCTGAGCAGCCAGGCCGTGCTTGCGCGGTTGAAGCGCAGGATGTCGGACAGCATGGACCAGAAGCGGCGGCGTACCAGGTTGCGCTTCTGTCCGAAGATGGTCGCCAGGTTGCTGCCGGCCCATTCCAGGTCCGGGTTTTCCAGGCTGACCGCAAAGGACATCTCGGTCTCGACGCTTTCGACGCCGAGCAGCGCAAACAGCGCGATCAGGTTGGGATAGGTCTTTTCGTTGAAGACCAGAAAGCCGGTATCGACGGGATGGGTTTTGCCTTCCAGCGTCACCTCGACCGTGTTGGTATGGCCGCCAAGATAGCTACCGGCCTCGAACAGGGTCACCTCATGCCGGCTCGACAGCAGCCAGGCGGTGGCCAGGCCGGAGATGCCGGCGCCGACTACGGCGATGCGCTGCCCGGTATGGAATCTGCCATTCATTGAAGGCTCCTAATGGTTCAGGAATTCGTCGATCTTTTTCAACAGGTCCTTGTCATCCGGCTTGGTGAAGCTGGTGTAGGCCACGACCTGGGTTGCATCGCGATTGATCAGGTATTTGTGGAAATTCCACTTCGGCCGGCTGCCGGTGATCTCCGCCAGCTTCAGGTAGAAGGGATTGGCATTCTTGCCTTTGACCAGGGTCTTGCCGACCATCGGAAACTCGACGCCATAGGTCAGGCGGCAGAAATCGGCGATCTCCTGGTCGTTGCCCGGCTCCTGCTCGCCAAAGTCGTTGGACGGGAAACCGAGCACCACCAACCCCTGATCCTTGAGGCGGGCGTACAGCTTCTCCAGGCCGTCATACTGGGAGGTGAAACCGCAGCGGCTGGCGGTATTGACCACCAGGATCACCTTGCCCGCGTACTCGCACAGGGACACCGGCTTGCCGTCCTGCAGGCTGGCAAAGCGGTGATCGAGCAAGCTCGGACAGGCCGCACCGGCAGCGCCCGACACCATGCCCAGCGAGATCAGACCGGCCATTCCCAACCATCGCATCAGAACAGTCTTCATGTTCAACCACCTTTATTTGTCCTAGACAAAACCCGTCTTTGTCCGTACAGTAGAGGTCAAATGAGCACTTGTCAACGGTTTGTCTAGCTTTTGTTCAGGACAAATTATGAGCACACCGAACTTCAGCATTGCTGCCGTCGAGCGCGACACCGGCCTATCAAAGGACGTTCTGCGCATGTGGGAGCGACGCTACGGCTTTCCGTTGCCATCGCGGGACGCGAATGGCGAACGCGCCTATCCGGCCGACCAGGTCGAGCGCCTGCGCCAGATCAAACGCCTGATGGATCAAGGACATCGCCCCGGCAAGCTGCTCGCGCTTCCGGCCGAGGCACTGAGCGGCCTGGCGTCGCGTCACGCCCGCCCGGCCCGCAGCGAGGCCGCCACGGTTGACGAACAGGGTCTTGAAGATCTGGAGGCGCTGATCAAGCAGCACGACGCCGGCGGCTACGTGCAAGCCCTGCAACAACGGCTGGCCCGGCAGGGCCTACAGCGTTTTGTCCAGGACATCGTTGCACCGCTCACCCGGCGCGTCGGCGAAGCCTGGGAGGATGGGCGCTTTGAAGTGTTCGAGGAACACCTGTTCACGGAACTGACCAAACGGGTCATGCGCCAGGCGATCGCCGCCCTGCCGAACAGCACCGGCACGCCGCGCGTATTGCTGACCAGCGTGCCCGACGAACAGCACGTGCTCGGCCTGCTCATGGTGGAAGCGCTGTTCGCGCTCGAAGGGGCGGACTGTGTTCCACTGGGAACCCAGATGCCGCTGACCGAGATCGCCCGCGCCGCCCTGGCGCACCGGGCCGACATCGTCGCCCTTTCGTTCTCGGTCGCCTTCCCCCGCAGGCTCATTCCAGGGCACCTTGAGCAGTTGCGTCAGTTACTCTCTCCCGGCATCGAACTCTGGGTTGGCGGAGGTGGCGTCGGCCGGAGCCCTTCGTTATCTGGCGTAAAATTTTTGCCTAACCTCAATGATGGCGTGAAGGCACTCAGCGTTTGGATGAGCGCCAAAGCCGACAAATCCGCTGGAT
>CAZIHO010000131.1:0-8600 GCA_964538875.1 uncultured Chromatiaceae bacterium | reverse complement strand
GCTCCCTGGCCTGTCGTTCCCCTAGACCGGCCGCCGTGGGACCACCAAATACTAGGCCCCGGTCCGGCTGGTTGGCGCGCCCGGATGTTGCGCCAAGGCAGTATCGGAAGCTCACCGAACGGGTAAAATCGTAGCCCGCTCCGGGGATGATGGCGCGGGAGACTCCCATCGGCAACGGCAGCCGTGATCTTACCGGCCGGCCGTGCGAGTGTCATGGATCGATCCGGTTGGCGGGTAGCTGCGGCCGGGGCTTCCCGGTCACTGCCGAACGGTTTAGGGTTGTCTACCATGGAGCGGGTCGCTCGCCCCGGCATTGTCCCACTTGGATTCTTGGGTGCTCGCAGGAACTGTCCATGAACATCGACCCAGGCGCCTGGATCATCATTTATTGCCTCAAGACCCACCGATTCTTGCTGGGGAAACGCAGCAACCAGGTCCACAAACCTGGCTATTGGAACCTGTTTGGCGGCCATATCGACCCGGATGAGTCTCCCCATGACGCCGCCCTCCGGGAACTCATGGAGGAAACCGGACTGGCACCGTCCGGCGATCAGTTGTTTCCCCTAGGCGACGCCGGCTTGCAGGAAATCGGCTATGCCAATGGCTTACGGGAGTTTCACTATTTCTTGTTGTTCGCAGAGCGGGAACTGGACCCCAAGCTGGGTCCGGAGCACAGCCAGGCGCGCTGGTTTCCCGGCGACGACCTACCTCAGGACCTGAACCGACCAACCTCGGTGGCCATTGAAATCGGCATGACGGAAAAGGCCAGGTTACTGGCTGAAAAGATGATTAACGGGACTTTTAAAGAATTTTAAATATTTTTCAGAGTAGGGATACTCCGGCGTGACATCAAGCCGTGCCGGTACCTAAGTCGAACCGAGGGGTTCCCGGTCGCCCAGCGGGGGTGGCTGGAAGCGCCGCAGCCGCAAGCTGTTGCTGACCACGAATAAGCTGGAAAGACTCATAGCGCCGGCCGCCAGCATGGGGTTCAACTGCCAGCCCAGCAGCGGGTAAAAGACACCGGCTGCCAGGGGAATCAGGGCCAGGTTGTAGGCGTAGGCCCAAAACAGATTGAGCCGGATGGTGGCCAGGGTACGCCGCGCCAACGACAGGGCGGTGACGACGCCCCTGGGATCCCCGGACATAAGCACCAGGTCGCCGGTTTCGATGGCCACGTCGGTGCCGGTGCCAATGGCAATACCCACATCTGCCTGGGCCAACGCGGGGGCGTCGTTGATGCCGTCTCCAACAAAGGCCACGCGCCGTCCAAACCCCTGTAACCGTTTGATTTCAGAAGCTTTACCGTCCGGGGTCACCTCGGCGATCACCTGGTCGATGCCCAGTTCCCGGGCCACCGCACCAGCAGTGGCGCGCCCGTCGCCGGTCAGGAGCGCCAACTGGAGCCCCAGATCCCGGGCCGCCGCCAGCGCCGCCCGGCTGTTGGGCTTGATGGCGTCCGCCACCGCCAGCACCGCACGGGTCCGGCCATCCACCGCCAGGTAGAGCAGGGTCTTGCCGTCCGCCCCCAACCGCCGGCCTTCCTGGCCCAGGTCGCCCAGGGGGATGCCCTCCCGGACCAGCAGACGCTCGGCACCCAACACCAGGAATTGACCAGCCACCCGCCCCAGGATGCCGAAACCGGGTTGGGCCTGCACCTGGTCCGCGTCCGGCACACTCAGGCTCCGTTGCTCAGCGGCGGCCACCAGGGCGCGGCCGATGGGGTGTTCGCTGTGCCGCTCCAGGGCGGTGGCTAACCCCAGGGCTTGATCCTGGTCCAGACCGTCGCTGATGAGATCAGTCAAGCGCGGGTGGCCCTCGGTGAGGGTGCCGGTTTTATCTAACACCAGGGTATCCACCCGCGCCAGGCTTTCTAGGGCGCCACCGCGCCGGAACAGTACCCCCAGGGACGCGCCCCGGCCAGTGCCGACCATCACCGCCGTGGGTGTGGCCAACCCCATGGCGCAGGGACAGGCGATCAGCAGCAGGCTGACCGCCGCGACGAACGCCTGGCCCAAGGCCGGCGCAGGTCCCAGAATCAGCCACGCCAGGAAGGTCAGCAACGTCAGACCCAGCACCAGGGGCACGAAGACCCCGGCGATGCGGTCCGCCAGTTGTTGAATGGGTGGTTTGGACGTTTGCGCCTCGGTGACCAGCCGCACGATATGGGCCAGTACCGTGTCTTCCCCAACCTGGGTGGCGCGCATACGCAGGGCGCCGGTCTGGTTCAGAGTGCCGCCCACCAGGGCGTCCCCCGGTTGCTTGGCCACTGGGATGGGCTCGCCGGACAGCATGGATTCGTCCACATAGCTGGAGCCTGCCACCAGTTCCCCATCCACCGGGATGCGCTCCCCCGGCCGCAGGGCGATCAGGTCGCCCGGCACCAGGGCATCCACCGGAATTTCGGTCTCACCCCCCTCCCGGACCACCCGGGCGGTCTGGCCACGCAGGCCCAGCAGGCCACGAATCGCCTCCGACGCCCGGCCCTTGGCCAGGGCCTCCCAATAGCGGCCCAGCAGAATCAGGGCCACGATCACCGCCGCCGACTCAAAATAAATCTGGGCGGTACCGGCCGGAAACAGTCCCGGTGCCAGTAGCGCCAGCAGGGAATAGCCGAACGCGGCGCTACTGCCCAGCATCACCAGGCTGTTCATGCCGGGGCTCAGATGCCGCAGTTCTGCCCAGCCGGTGCGGTAAAAGCGCCGCCCGGCCCAGAATTGCACCGGCGCCGCCAATAGGGCTTGCAGCCAGTCCCAAACCCCGGCGGGCAGCAGCCGGTGCAGCCATTCATGGCCGCCGGGAATCAGCATGGGGCCCATGCTGATGAGCAACAGAGGCAGCGCGCCGGCCAGGGCGATGCCTAGATCCCGGCGCAGATCCCCCAATTCCTGGGCGCGGGCGCGGCGCTCCTGATCGTCCCGCACCTGATCCGGGGCGATCCCTTCATAGCCGGCGTCTTGAATGGCGCGCAGAATCCGGGGCACACCCAGGGTTTCCGGCAAATATTCCAGGTGGGCCGATTCTGTGGCCAGGTTGACGGTGGCGCTCACCACGCCGGGCAGGCCCCGCAGCAGGCGTTCGACCCGTCCCACGCAGGCGGCGCAACTCATACCCCTAATGTGGAGCCGCAGTTCCCGGACCTGGGGCTCGTAACCCGCGTCCCGCACCGCTGCCAGCAAGGCAGGCAGGTCCAGTTGCTGGTAGCGCACCAGGGCCGATTCGGCGGCCAGGTTCACCTGGGCCGACACCACGCCGGCCTGGGCCGCCAGGGTGCGTTCCACCCGGCCCACGCAGGCAGCGCAGGACAGCCCGCCGACGCCGAAGCGGATCTCATTCATGGCTGAACCAGACGCGCGCCGGCTGCCTAAATCAAGGGGCAAGCACCGCCGGGTAGCCTGCCTGCTTGACGGCCGCGATCAGTGCCTCGGCACTAACGGCACCGTCCACCTTGGCCTGGCCGGCGGCCAGATCCACTTGGGGAGTTCCGCTCACGCCGGGTACCGCCGCCAGGGCTTGGGTGACCGCCTTCACGCAATGCATGCAGCTCATGCCTTCTATGTTCAGAGTGACCATCGGTTGCTCCAGAATGACTGATTGATCTGGCCCGCCTAGACCCTCCTGGCCTAGGCAGACACCCATCATGGGGGGTGGCCCTAGTTTACAACCCAGGGTGGTTTGGGGCTTGGGAGACCGGGCGGAGCACGGTGCCCCGCCCGCTGGATTGGTTCCTAGAGCATCTTGGAGACGCGCTTGATGCCGGGATCGTTCTTATCCCGTTCAATGCCGAAGCCCAGGGATTTCATCAGCTCCAACATGCGGGTGTTGGCGGACAGCACCTCCCCTTCCATGACCTTCAGACCCCGGTCCCGGGCATTTTGCATCAGGGAACGCATCAGTCGGGAGCCGATGCCCCGGCCCCGCCACTGGTCGGAAATGACGATGGCGAACTCGCAGCGGTCGCCGCCGGGCCGGGTCATGTAGCGGGCCACGCCCACCTGCTCGTCCCCCTTCTCCTTGCGTACCACGCCAATCAGGGCCATCTCCCGGTCGTAGTCGATCTGGGTGAAGCGCACCAGCATTTCCGGCGTCAACTCTTTGAGCGCCTGCATGAAGCGGAAATACTTGGTCTGCTGGGACAGGCCGCGCACGAATTCCTGCTCCATCTCCGCGTCTTCCGGCTGGATCGGGCGAATGGTCAAGTCGGTGCCGTCCGGCAACTGCACCCGCTCGATCATGTGGCTCGGGTAGGGATGAATCGCCATGTGGGCATACCGGGGAGCCTGGGGCGCCCGATATTCCACGTTGATGCGCACGTCCACCGCGACCACCCCGGTATCGTTGCCGATCAGGGGGTTGATGTCGATTTCCACGATTTCCGGCAATTCACAGATCATTTCCGAGACCCGCAGCAGGATGCGGCCCAGGGCTTCCCGATTCATGGGCGGCATGTGGCGGAACGCCCCCATCAACCGCGCGACCCGGGTGTGGTCGATCATGTTGTTGATGATGAAGTGGTTGAGGGGCGGCAACGCCAGCGCCCGGTCCTGGAGCACCTCCACCTCGGTGCCGCCAGCACCGAAGCTGATGACCGGACCGAAAATGGGATCCCGGGTGACGCCGATCATGAGTTCCCGCGCTGCCCGGGTGGGGGCCATGTGCTCCACGGTGATGCCGTCGATACGGGCATCCGGGCGCAGCTTGGAAGCCCGCTCGATCAGTTCGCTGAAAGTGCGGCGCACCGACTGGGCGTCGTGGATATTGAGGCGCACCCCTTCCACGTCCGACTTATGGCGGATATCCGGCGAATTGATTTTCATCACCACCGGAAAGCTCAGCACCTGGGCCGCCATCAGTGCCTCGTTGGCGGTACGGGCATGCACCGCCTGCATGGTGGGGATATTGAAGGCGGACAAGATCGCCTTGGCCTCCAGGGTTCCCAGGGAATAACGGCCCTCAGCCAGCACCCCCTCGATGATGAGGCGGGCGCCCTCCACGTCCGGCACTTCCTGGCGGGACAGGGGTCCAGGCACTTGCATCAGCAGTTGCTGATGCCGATGGTAGGCGGCCAGATAGGAGAAGGCCTCCACTGCCACTTCCGGGGAATCGAAATGGGGCACGCCGGCCGCCGCGAGCACCCGGTGGGCCTCCGCCACCTGGGTGGCACCCATCCAACAGGACAACACCGGCTTGGTCTTGGTCTTGGCTACGTCCACCACCATCTGGGCCGCCTCGGTGGGCTTGGTCATGGCTTGGGGCGTCAGCAACACCACCACGCCGTCCACTTCCGGATCATCCAGACAGGCGTCCACCGTGTCCCGGAACCGCTCCGGAGGGGCATCGCCCATGATGTCCACCGGGTTGCCATCCGACCAATGGGCCGGCAAGACTTCCCGCAGACGCTTACGGGTGCCCTCGGAAACCTCGGGCATCTGCAACTCCAACTCTACCGCCCGATCCGCCGCCAGCACGCCGGGACCGCCGCCATTGGTGATGATGGTGCAACGGCTGCCGTGGACGCGCTTGCCGGTACCGAACACCTGGGCAGCAGCGAACAACTGTTCCACCGCATGGACCCGCACCGCGCCGGCCCGCTGGAGCACCGCGTTGAATACCTCGTCGCTGCCCACCATGGAGCCGGTGTGGGACTTGGCGGCCCGGGAGCCGGCCGGATAGCGTCCGGCCTTGACCACGATCACCGGCTTCAGGCGCGCCGCCGCCCGCAGGCCGCTCATGAAGCGCCGGGACTGCTGGATGCCCTCCACGTACAAGAGAATCGAATGGGTCTTGGGATCCAGGGCCAGATAGTCGAGCACGTCGCCAAAATCCACGTCCGACGCTGCGCCCAGGGACACCACCGCCGAGAAACCCAGCTGCCGGGTCCCGGACCAGTCCAACATGGCGCTACAAATGGCACCGGACTGGGATACCAGGGCCACGTCACCGGGCCGGATCAAATCGCCGCCGAAGGTAGCGTTCAACCCATGGCCGGGGCGCATGATGCCCATGCAATTGGGCCCCAGCACCCGGATGCGGTTCATGCGCGCGGTTTCCACCAGGCGCTCCTGCAACTGGGCGCCGAAGTCGCCGGTTTCGGCGAATCCTGCCGAATGCACCACCGCCGCCTTGACGCCAAATTCGCCGCACTGTTCCAGGATCTCGATGGCACTGCGGGCTGGCGAGGCGATGACCACCAGGTCCAGGGGCCGCCCCAGCTCTTGCAATGACTTATAGCAGGGCTTGCCCGCTACCTTGGCGTGCTTGGGGTTGATGGCATAGCAGCCACCCTTGTAGCCGCCCGCCAGGATGTTGCGGTACACCCGATTGCCCACCGAGCCCGGCCGATCGCTGGCCCCGAATACGGCAATGGAGTCTGGCTCGAACAGCCTGTCCAGATCGGTTAGTCTCATGGCTATGCTCTGTCGCCTCAGTTGGGCTTCTTGGTTGACCTTGGTCTTCATGACCTGCCCGTCCAGGGGAATTTCATCCCCGGCCGCGCCGGCCCTAATTGTGCGTCCTGCCATGGCGAGGCTTGGATTCCAGCCCCTTTCCCGGCGGATGCTCTAACATTCCTAGTCAGGTAGCCGGGCAGCTTGTCTTTTGGCCGGCTTCTGCACATCATGAATTCGTTAACTGCCAATGAAAGCCTTCCGCCATGACCGTCGCCTACATCACTCATCCCAATTGCTTGGACCACCGCATGGGACCCCATCATCCAGAAGGTCCCGAACGCCTGCGGGCCATTCAGGATCGCCTAGTGTCATCTGGCCTCGAATTTCTTTTGAGCCATTTTGATGCGCCATTAGTGCATTACGATCAACTGGTGCGCGCCCACGACCCGGCCTATATCCGGCGCCTGGAAGCCGCCGCGCCGGATCACGACAACGACCGCCTGCACTGGCTGGACGGGGACACCGCCCTGTCCCATCACACCCTGCCGGCGGCGTTCCGCTCGGCGGGCGCGGCGGTGCTGGCTACCGACCTGGTAATGGGAGAAAAAGTCCGGGCCGCCTTTGCCTGCACCCGCCCGCCGGGTCACCATGCCACCCGCAACCAGGCCATGGGCTTCTGCTTCTTCAACAACCTGGCCATCGCCGCCTACCACGCCCTGGACCACCACGGCTTGGACCGGGTCGCCATCGTGGATTTCGACGTGCATCACGGCAACGGCACCGAGGACATCGTGGCCGGCGATCAGCGCATTCTGTTTTGCAGCAGTTTTGAGCACCCGTTCTATCCTTACTCAGGAGCCGATTCCACGGCACCCAACGTCATCAACCTGCCCCTACCGGCGGGCACCGACGGCAGCGCCTTCCGGCGCGCGGTCGAGGACCGGTGGCTGCCCCGCCTGGACGAGTTCGCACCGGGAATGATCCTGATTTCCGCCGGTTTCGACGGGCACCTGGAAGACCAGATGGCCCATTTCCGCCTGCGGGAACCGGACTACGCTTGGATCACCGCGCAGCTCGTCAAACTCGCCGACCGGCATGCCGCCGGTCGCATCGTATCCTGCCTAGAAGGTGGATATGAATTATCATCCCTAGGACGCAGCGTAAACGTTCATTTGGACGAACTCATCGGCCACCCTTAGTCGGCGTTATGGATATTGTAGCCCGTTATTGTGCAGCGCAGCAATTCCGGCCGTCCGGAAAATCAGGAGTTCGTCCGCTAAACTGACTGGCTGGGGTGCTGCTGTTCAGTTTGGCCCAGGTTGGAGGACGCGCCCGGCATCCGGGCGCATGGGCACAAGGATATGCCGGACCCAGGGTGCGAGATACCGCCCGGACGGACCTGGAAGGTCCATTCGGGCCGGCCTGCTAGTCGCAAGGCGGCCGGTGGGCGGGCCGGTGATCGAACCCGCTGGCCGCTACTTGGGCGTGGGTCTGTTCGTCCAGTAACCGGAAATAGTATTCGGCGTACCGATGGTCCTCGCCGATGACGTGATCGCAAAACCAATGCTTGAGCCCCACCAGGGACTCATCACCCAGGGCGCCGCCGCCCTGTTCCCGTACCGAGCGCATCATTACGGTCAATTCCGCTAGTTCTAAGGCGTGGGCGCGGCTATGGGCTTCATACTCCGGATAGGCCATAGCCCGCAAAAACGCCTCCTCGTATTCAAAGTGCTGCCGCAAATGGGCAATCACCGCTTCCAGCCGCTGGAGCACGGAATCC
This sequence comes from uncultured Chromatiaceae bacterium, assembly GCA_964538875.1. Lineage (GTDB taxonomy): Bacteria > Pseudomonadota > Gammaproteobacteria > Chromatiales > Chromatiaceae > CAZIHO01. Next base: position 434 of record CAZIHO010000131.1, on the reverse strand, counting down.
CCCGCATCCCCATCCGGGCACCGCGCCAGCAGGTTGAGCAATTCCAGCAGCTTCTGGTGATCGGCATCGATGCGTTCTATCCCCACCAGCCAACCCTCTCGCCACACCAGGAAGGGTTTAGTCATGTGTACCTCCGCGCCGGGCAAATTGCCCAAATCCTCGTTGACGTTAACAGCAGACCTAACCGGCATGGACACAACCCTGACCCCCATAGATGGAGTACCCCAACTCGGAGACCAGATTCCAAATTAAGGGGACCTTGAAAAATGGCCATCCAGGCCATTTTTCAAGACGCAAAGCGCAAATGTGATTTCCGCTTTGCTTCATTTTTAAGCAGTTGCCTGCTTGAAACTGGCGGGGTATCCCTACCCCGCACGGGCACCTTGAATTTTTCAAGGTGCCCTTAAATTGTAGGCCGTATTTGTTACCAGGTC
>CAZIHO010000130.1:0-8623 GCA_964538875.1 uncultured Chromatiaceae bacterium | reverse complement strand
CCAACACCAATAGCCAGTGGCTGTCTCTGGAGGATCTGCGCCAACTGCTGGCGTCTGGTGCGGCCACGGGCATGGTGGCCCCCTGACCAGGCCCCGGCATGGCGGATTCCACCCAGCTCAGGCGCATCCTGGCGGTTTGCCATGACGCCGGCGCGGCGGCCCTGATCGGCGCCCTGGCCAGCACCCACCGGCATACCCTGGACTGGCGGCTGATGAGCGTACCGGGGGCGCCGGCCTGGGGGGAATTCCAGCGCCGGGGCCTGGGGGAACGGCTGTGGGATGGGGACCAGATAGGGAACCCCAACGACTCCTGGGACCAGTTCAATCCGGATCTGCTGCTGTTCGGCACCGGCTGGCAGCGCCAGCTTCAGGACCCCTGGCTGGCCCTGGCCAGGGTCCGGGGCGTCCCCAGTCTGGCGCTACTAGACCATTGGGTGAATTACCGGGAGCGGTTCGGCTATCCGGCGCCCCACTGGCGGGAGCGGCTGCCGGAGCATATCGGCGTCGGGGACCCCTGGGCCCGCTCGCTGGCCCAGGATTTGGCACTACCCGGTCTGGTGAGTCTGCGTAATCCCTATTTTCAGGAACTGTTGGACCAGTTCCAGGCCCAGCGACGGTTGGGGGCTGGGGAGAACCGCCTGTTACTCTTGACCGAACCCACTTCCAAGGCGGCCCTGGCCCGCTTTGGGGTGGCGGATTACTGGGGCTTCACCGAGGCGGATTTCTTGTCCTCGGTGCTGGGCAACCTGGACGCCTTTGGCGTCGAATCCTTGACACTGCGGCTGCATCCATCCGACAACGCCTCGGTTTACCAATCAATTTTGTCCCGCCACACTGCCCTGCCCTGGGAACTGGAAAGGGTCGCCGAACGGAGCCTGGGCGCCAGCCTGGCCCGCTGCCGCTGGGTGCTGGGACCCGATTCCTTCGCCCTGTTCGCCGCCTATCTGGTGGGTTTGCCGGCCCTCTGCTATTTGCCGGGGGGGCGGCGCACCTGCAAGATTCCCTTGCCAGCCGCCAACCAAGTCACCCGTCTGGAAGGGTTGGATCTGGCCCGGCTGGAGCAGTTGCCGGACCCGGCGCCCCTGCTCCGGTTTGGGCTGGAGTTGCCGGATTGGGTCCAGACCCTCCCATCCTATCGCTAGGGAAACCTGTCATGCCCAAGCCAGTTCAAATCGCCGGCCGTACGCTGGGTGCCGGCCAGCCGCCCCTGATCGTCGCCGAGCTTTCCGGCAATCATCATGGCTCCCTGGCCCAGGCCTTGGCATTGGTGGAGCGGGCGGCAGCGGCGGGCGCCGATGCCATCAAGCTCCAGACCTTCATCCCGGAACGCCTGACCCTGGATAGCGAGCGGCCGGAATTTCGCATCGACAATCCGGCCAGCCTTTGGCATGGGCGCAAGCTCATCGACCTGTACCGGGAAACCCAAACGCCCCTGGACTGGCACCCACCCCTGTTCCAGCGCTGCCGGGAATTGGGCTTGATCGGCTTCAGTTCGCCCTTCGACCCGGAGTCGGTGGAATTTCTGGACCGGCTGGAAGTGCCCTGTTTCAAGATTGCCTCCTTCGAGGCCCAGGACCTGCCTCTGGTACAAAAGGCTGCCGCCACCGGTAAGCCCCTGATCGTCTCCACCGGCATGGCCCGGGTGTCGGACATCGAGGCCACGGTGCAGGCCGCCCGGTCGGCGGGCTGCCGGGATCTGATCCTGCTCAAATGCACCAGCGCCTACCCGGCGCCCCCGGACCAGGCCAATTTAGCTACCCTGCCCCATCTGGCGGAACTGTTCGACTGTCCGGTGGGCCTGTCGGACCATAGCCTGGGGCTGGGTGTGGCCTTGGCGGCCACCGCCCTGGGCGCCTGTTTGATCGAAAAACATTTCACCCTGGCCCGCTCCGGCGGCGGGCCGGACGCCGCCTTTTCCCTGGAGCCCCCGGAATTGGACCTATTGGTCAGCGAAGCGCGGCGCGCCTGGCAAGCCCTGGGCCGGGTTCAGTATGGCCCGGTGGCCAGCGAGATTGGGGTCAAACGCCGGCGCTCCCTGTACGCCCTGCGGGACATCGCCCAGGGGGAACTGTTCACCCATGACAATCTGGGCTCGGTGCGCCCTGGCCTGGGCCTGGCGCCCCGGCATTTGCCGGACTTGCTGGGCCGGCGGGCCAGCCGGGACATCCCGTTCGCCACGCCCCTGGACTGGTCCCTGGTGAGCCCCAGGTAATCCGGCCATGGGCAAGCCCCGTATCGGAATATTCTTGCGCCTAGACGAGGAGACGGGCCTGGGTCACTGGGGCCGCTGCCTGCCCCTGGCCAGGGAGTTGGCCCAAGCAGGGCTGCGCTGCCTGATCCTGGCGCCCGGCCCCTCCCCCTATCTGGACCGGGCGCGGGCGGCCGGCTTCGAGGTCAAGTTGTGCCCGGCCTGGGATGGGCCCGGCTTCGCCGAGGCGGCGCGGCGCCTGCGGCTGCGGGGCGCGGTGCTGGATTTCCACGGCATTCGCCGGGAGCAGGTGTACGCCCTGCGGGACCTGGGCCTGGTTCTGCTGGCGCTGGCGGTGCAGGACGGCGAACTGGACGGCGTGCAGTTGCTGGCCAACCCCACCGCCCTGCCCCTGGCCGGGGTCCAGGTCCTGGCTGGCGCCGGCGCCGCGCTGCTGGACGAGGCGGGCCTGGCGCCCCTGGTGGCGCGGGTCCGGCCCCAGGAAGGAGCCGTCACCCTGGCCCTGGGGGGCTCCCAACTGGCCGCCGACGCCACCCCCGGCCTGGCGGCGGCGCTGGCGGGATGCCCTGGCTTACGGCGTCTGGACGTGTTCCTGGCCCGGCCGGAATCCCTGCCCCGCCGGCACCTAGTCCGGGCCCACGGGCTGGACCGCACCCGTTTTCTGCATCGGCTGATCCACTCGTCCCTGCTGCTGTGCGGTTACGGCACCAGCCTGTTTGAAGCGGCCCGGCTGGGCGTGCCCGCCCTGGTGTGGCCCCTATCGGAACAACAGGCCCGCCACGCCGCCCGGCTGCACGGCGAGGGTTTTTTCCAACTGCTGGATCCTGGTCCGGATTTTGCTGTTGCCCTGGTGCAGCAGGTGGAAGGTCTGCTTATTGACGAACACCGGCGTGCCAGCCTGGCCAACGCGGCGCGGCGCGCCCTGGACGGCTCGGCGGCCCGGCGGGTCGCCGCCGCTTTTCTCGCTTACCTCGGCCCCCAGCCGGGACTGGACAGTTCACCATGACCAATGCCTTTCCCTTTCTGAACGGCTCCCGCCGCACCGCCAAACCCCGGCCCAGGGGCATCACCATGGTCATCGACGACGGTCTGGGACTTAACCAGGCCCAGGATCTGGTGGCGGTGGGCGGCCCCTACATCGACCTGGTCAAGCTGGGCTGGGGAACCAGTTGCTTTTTCCCCGAGGAGTTACTCCGGGAAAAAATCGCCCTGTACCGGGACGCGGATTGTCTGGTGTGCCCCGGCGGCACCCTGTTGGAGGCGGCCCACGACCGGGGCGAGATACCCGCCTTCTTCGAGGCAGCGGCCCGCTACGGGTTCAACGCCATCGAGGTGTCCAACGGCATCGACACCGGCATCGACGCCCAGGTCAAACGGGATCTCATCAAGCGCTCCGTGGATCTGGGCTTCCGCACCCTATCCGAGGTGGGACGCAAGCTGCCCGAGGAGGACCGGCCCCTGTCCTCGGAGGACCGCATCGCCGAGGTGCAGCGGGACCTGGAAGCGGGCGCCTTCAAGGTCATCATGGAGGCCCGGGAGTCAGGTACGGTGGGTATTTTCGCCGCCAACGGCACGGTGAAATCGGACCTGGCCTATGACCTGTTCCTGCACCTGGACCCGGAGGACATCATCTGGGAAGCACCCCGCAAAGAACAGCAAGTCTGGCTGATCCGCCAGTTGGGCGAAGAGGTGAACATCGGCAACGTGGCGCCCGGCGGCCTCATCAGCCTGGAAACCCTGCGCCACGGGCTGCGCGGCGACACCTTCCGGGACCATCGCCGCAACGCCACCGTGGTCTATCTGGAACTGGGCGTCAATGGCGCCCTGCGCGCCCGCCGCCGCAATGACGTGGTGGTGATGGTGGACGCCCTGCGGGTCAGCACCACCATTTTGCAAGTGTTGGCCCAGGGCGCCCGGACGGTACGGCCGGTGGTGAGCGCCGACGAATTGGACGCCGGCCTGTCCATCGGCGAACGGGGCGGCCGCAAGTTGCCCAACGCCACCTTCGGCAACAGTCCCCTAGAGTTGATGCAAGCGGACTTGCGGGACCAGGACCTGCTCATCACCTCCACCAACGGCACCGAATGTATTCGCGCCAGCAAGTCGGTTGACAACCCGGTGTTGATCGGCTCCATCACCAATTGCAGCGCCGTCGCCAAGGCCGCCGAGAGCCTGGCGCGCCGCCAGGGCCGGGGCCTAACCCTGCTGGCGGCGGGACGCAACAACAAGCCGGCGGTGGAAGACAGCATCGGCATCACAGAAATTCTCAAGCGCCTGAGCGCACCCATCACCCGGGGCGTGCTGGAACCCTATTTCAGCGAAAACATCGAGCGGGATTTCCTGTCCAGCGACAGCGGCGTCAACATCGCCGGCCACGGCTACGCCCAGGACGTGATTTTCTGTTCTGCCCTGGACCGCTACGACATCGTGCCCAGTTTTGACGGTGAATTCATCCGCTTACTGGAGGATGGCAGCCCATGAGCCCTAAGCTGCTCATCATCGGCGCCGGCCGGGAGCAGTTGCCGGCCTTCCAGATCGCCCGCCGCCTAGGGCTGACCATCCTGGCCACCGACCGGGACCCGGCGGCACCGGGCCGGGCGCTGGCGGATCAGTTCGTGCAAGTCAGCACCGACGACCTGACAGCCAACCTGGCGGTGGCCCGGCAACACCAGATCCAGGGCGTCATGACCCTGTGTCTGGAGTCTTCGGTGCCGGTGGTGGCGGCTATCGCCACCCGCCTTGGCCTGCCCGGCATCGGCGAGCAAACCGCCTTCCTCGCCACCAACAAGAACGCCATGCGCGCGGCGCTGGCCCAGGCCGGGGTTGCTCAACCGCCGTTCCGGCCGGTGGTGAAGCTGGCCGACGCCCAAGCCTTCCTGGCGGACCAGGGCCTGCCCCTGGTGGTCAAGCCCAGCGATGGCTCCGGCCAGAAGGCCACCGCCCTGCTGTACGAGGCGGACCAACTGGCGGCCTGGGTAGCCAAGGCCCAGGCCCACGCCCGGGATGGGCAGGCCATTGTGGAAGGTTTCATCCCCGGCCGGGAAATCAACGTCACGGTGGTGGTACACCGGGGCCGGATCCAGGTCACTTCCCTGTCCGACCGGGTGACCGCCGCGCTGCCCCATTTCGGCATCGCCCTGCGCCACGTGGCGCCGCCAGACCTGGACCCCAGCGGCCGCGCCCAGGTGGAACAGTTGGCGGCGGTGGCGGTGCGCGCCATCGGCATGGACGAGGGCATCGCCTATCCCCAGATTCTGTGGGACGGCACCCAGGCCTGGCTGGTGGAAATCGCCGCCCGCATTCCCGGCGGCTTCATGGCCGATGTGGCCCGCTATGTGAGCGGCATCGACCTAGTGGAAGTGGCGATTCTGCAAGCCCTGGGCCGCCCCTTCGAGTTGGCGGACCTGGCCCGCCAGGAGCCCAAGCCTGGGTTCGTGGTGGACTTCATCACCCGCCTGGACGTACCTGGCGCGGTGCAACGGGTAAGCCAGATTCAGGGGCTGGACGCCGCCCAGAATAGTCCAGGGGTGGAGCGGGTATTCTTGGGCCTCAAGCCCGGCGACCCCATTCCGGCCCTGACCCACTCCGGCGCCCGCTTCGGCGCCATTTTCGCGTCGGGCGCCGACCGCCACCAGGCCCTAATCAGGGCGGCGGCGGCCAAGGCCCTCATTCAAATCGACTGAGCACCATGAACAGCCAACAACCCATTCCCACCCAGGTCCAGGACGGCCCCCATCAGGGCGACCTGGTGGATTCCATCGAGGGCCATCAGGTCATCGACTGCCGCTCCTGCGGATTGCGCCATATTCTGCCCCTGCCGGACCCGGCGGAACTGGAGCGTCTGTACCGGGACCGCTATTTCAGCCAGGAAAATCCCAAGCACCTGGAACAACGCCAGGAGGATCAAGCCTGGTGGGACCTGGTGTACCAGGACCGCTGCGACAGCTTTCAACAGTTATTGGGCCCCGGCCCCCACCGGGTGCTGGATGTGGGCAGCGGTGCCGGCTACTTTCCGCGCCATATCCAGACGGAACGGGGCTGGACCGTGTTGGCGGTGGAACCCTCCCGCCAGGCCGCCGAGTTCGCCCGCAGCCTGGGGGTGCCGGTCATCAACGATTTCTTCTCGTCCCGGCTGGCGGCGGAGTTGGGCCAGTTCCAGGTGGTGCAGGCGGATCATTTGCTGGAACACGTGCCGGACCCGGCACGACTGGTGGCGGACATCCGGGGTCTGCTGGTGCCCGGCGGGGTCGCCTGCATCATCGTTCCCAATGACTATAACCCCTTCCAACAGGCGCTGCGGGACGCCTGCGGAGTCCATCCCTGGTGGCTGGTGCCCCGTCATCACCTGAATTATTTCAACGCCGATTCCCTCACCGGACTGCTGGAGCGCCACGACTTCGTGATCGAACGGGTCGAGGCCAGCTTTCCCATTGACCTGTTTCTGCTGATGGGCGACGACTATTTGACGGACCCGGCCCTAGGGCGGGCTTGTCATCGTAAGCGCATGAATTTCGAGACCCATTTGCGCCAGGCCGGACTCAATGATCTGCGCCGGGAACTCTACCGGCGCCTGGCGGAGCTGGGCCTGGGCCGGGATTTGGTGGTGTATGCAAGGGCTCCGGAGTAGCGGCTAACCGTCTCTAATGAAAACCGTGCGCAGGGGCCGCACGGGTTAGGGAACCGCTGAAAAATCCTTTCCTTGGATTTTTCAGCCCACGGAGAAGAAAAAACGTGGCTTTTCTTCTCTGCAGGTATCAACGTGCTTGCGTCGTCGTATCCGCCGGCACCTTGCGCAAATGGCGATTCTCCTGCTCCAGGTCCGATACCGTGCGGCTGCCTGCCACCCTGCCTGTTCCCTTCCTCCTGGAAACCACAACCCAATTGGCCAGCGCCCTTCGGGATCGCCAGTCTGCGCGCTGCTTCCCCTGGCGATAATCCTTGTTCAGTCACCAGCTTCATCGCCTCTTACCGGAATTTCGGCGAGTAATCCTGTCTGCGATCCATACGACTCTCCTTTTTCGGTTATGAACCAAGGCAGAGTGTCCATTTTTCTCAGGCTACCTCACCGAGGCCTGCACCTGCGTGAGATGACGGTGCTTGATGATCGCGCCGATCTTGGCAGCCAGGGTGGTGCATCTCGGCTGCATCGGGTAAACCCAGATCGTCGTAAACATTGGCAGACCCTGGTTCGACTTCGATCATTTCAGCCTCCTTTGGCATGGGCTAGGGCAGCGATCAGACGATCCCGAATGTCGAACTTACCGGCGCGTACTTGTCGACCGAACTGCCACGAGGCCCGTCCTGAAATGCCTGCTCGATGACCAGGCGGACCGCATCCCAAATGCCTTCCTGCTGCAGCGCGGGGATTTCGTTTGCCAGCACATGGGAGAGCTTGCCTTGGTTTGTCTGTGCGGATCGGATCACCCTGTCGATCTGCATGTCAGGCATCTCAATGATCTCCTTAATCGAGGCTCGGGCCAGTGCGTGACTACGCAGATATCTGGACTCCTCGCGCATGTCCTCGCGAATCGTGCGGTGAAGTACGTTCGCCAGGTAGCTCACGTGGCCCGTGAGATCCAGCATCCGCCATGCATGGCGTGCGGTGTCGTTGCCCCTGAAGATGAAATTCGAGCTGATCCCATCCGGATAGACTGTAGGCGTGGCGGTGAATTCATAGAGCCCGGCCAGGGACCGCATCAGCGGCTGAGAGATGTCGTCGAGGATCCGGTCGTAACCTCGTCGCTCGGCCGGGTCGCGGGTGATCAGAGAGGAAACGGGCAGAATCATCGGGTCCTTGACGAACCCGTCACGGCGCAAGATGTCGTTGATCAGGAAGCGATGCACACGACCGTTGCCGTCGGCCAAGGGGTGGATATAGACGAAGCCGAAGGCCGCCACCGCGCTGCGCATGACCGGGGACTGCCCCTGGGTGCGCTCAAGGAAGGTTTTCATGCCATCCAGCATGGCGGCGATGTCTTCGGCTGGAGGTGCTACATAATGGACGATCTCCTGATAGCGCACCACTTCGCCGACGAACACGGGTGACTGGCGGATGCCAAAATGCGGCAGCGTCGTGCGCTGGCCCAGGATCTCGGACTGCAACTCGGCGAGAGAGGCATGATCCACCGGCCAGGAACCCCGGCCGGTGCGGCGTGCCAGTACATCGGCAAAGCGCTGAATGCGATCGGATTGATTCGCCTCACCTTCGATCGCAAAACTGGACTTGCTCTCCCGAAGTGTCATCCATACGGCTGAGCGCATCAGCACTTCTTCGCCGAATTCGACCGCCAGTTCGTGAAGTAGCGCCGATACATCCAACGCCATGGCCTGCAGCAAAGCAGGCGTTTTACGCAGGACCGGGCAAAAAGCGCGCGTACCCGGCAGGTTGTCCCGTACGCGCCAGCGCCGGTTGGG
>CAZIHO010000129.1:0-8673 GCA_964538875.1 uncultured Chromatiaceae bacterium | reverse complement strand
GCCGGCGTCGCTCATTCCGGCGGGCTCATGGCTCAATGAGGGTGGCAGAGTGACGCCGCCATCGACCGGACAAGCCCGGCCGGCCGAAGGTGACCGGAACCGGTACCCTTGGCTGGCGCAGTATTTCAGCCAGTCGTATAAAAACTTATTGATGCGCCACTTCTGGTCCAGGGTGGGCAATTGGGAACCCCGGTTGAGGGGTAAGGCGGTTTGGCGCAGGTCCAGCACTTCCACCTGAGCAGCATCGTGATAAACCCGCAGGGTGGCGTCTGGATCGGGCAGCGGTTCTGGATGCTGGGAAAAGTAATAGGTCAGGCGAATGAGGCTGGTATAGCGGGTTTGTTCCAGCACGTCCAAATGGAGGTCCGGCCCGGCGGATATGGCGGCGACCTGGGTGCCTCCCGCCATGCGCAATAGGGGCGACAAGCGCATCAGCACCCGGTAATTGTTTTCATAGAGTTCCATCAGCCAGCGCAGCCTGGGCCGCTCATTGAGCAGGGCTTGGAGACTCCAAGGATAGGGCGAGGGGGACAAGGTAGGATCAGGCTGGGTCAGGGGTTGGCCCGGTGGATGGAAGCCGGGGTCCCGGCGCAGCGCGGACCCCGGCTTGGCCGACCAGGCCGCCGTAGGCGGCCTGGATAGCGCTTAGGATTTCTGTTGTTCGGCGGCGATTTGTTCCCGCACCTGGTCCATGTCCAGTTCGCCGGCCCGGTCCAGCAGTTGGCGCAGGTCCGGTTCCCGCAGGGCGCCAGGCTGGCTGAAGATGATGATTTTTTGCCGGAAAATCATCAGGGTAGGAATGGAGCGGATCTGAAAATGCATGGCGATGCTTTGCTCTACCTCGGTGTTCACCTTGGCGAAGACAATGTTTTCGTAGCCTTCCGAGACCTTGTCGAACACCGGCGCGAATGACCGGCAGGGGGCGCACCAGGGGGCCCAGAAATCGACGATCACGAAATCGTTGTCATTGACGGTTTGTTCAAAGGTCTCTTGAGTAAGCTCTACGACGGCCACGCTGGGTCTCCCCCATGAATTGAATTAGGCTGTTGAAAAAGTCCATCCCGGCCTTTTCAACCCTGGATCTGGAAGTTGTTGTTCCCGATCCCTACCTAAATGGCGGGTATTGGCGCGCCTATTAGGTTGATTGGTTCTGCTACGGCTAACCGGCCGCCGGTTTTCCAAGCGCCGGCCAAGCGGGCCATTATACCCATGGGACCCGGATTGACCATCGACAAAAGGAATAAAAAAACCGGGCCTAGGCCCGGTTTTTTCTAGGGAATCCTGACCGGGATCCCTATCCCAGGGCGGCGAAAATCGCGTCCCGGATTTGATCCACGCCGCCGACTCCGGCGATCTTGTGGTACTTGGGTGCGCCGGCCGCGCCGCTGTTGGCGAATTGGGTGTAGTACTGCACCAGGGGCTCGGTCTGGTCATGGTAGACCTTGAGCCGCTGACGGACGGTTTCTTCCTGGTCGTCGTCCCGCTGAATCAGGGGTTCGCCGGTCACGTCATCCATGCCGGCCACTTTGGGCGGGTTGAAGATGAGGTGATAGGTGCGGCCGGAGGCCAGATGCACCCGGCGCCCGGACATGCGCTTGATGATTTCCGCGTCCGGCACGTCGATTTCTACCACGGCATCCAGAGGCACGCCGGCGGCCTTGAGGGATTCAGCCTGGGGAATGGTGCGCGGGAAGCCGTCGAACAAATAGCCGTTGGCGCAGTCATCCTGGGTGATGCGCTCCTTGACCATGCCCATGATGATGTCGTCAGACACCAGTCCACCCTGATCCATGATCTTCTTGGCCGCCTGACCCAGCTCGGTGCCCGCCTTGACGTGGGCGCGCAGCATGTCGCCGGTGGAAATTTGGGGAATATTGTACCTTTCCTTGATGAATCCGGCTTGAGTGCCCTTGCCCGCACCCGGGCCGCCTAACAATATGACGCGCATGATCTTGTCTCCTCGTAAAGTCTCTTTACCGCAAAAGCCCCGCAAAAACGCGGGCAGTCTGCCACAAGCGGCGTTCCGGGGCCAGTCGCCAGACCGGCGGGATAGGTAATTTTCCGCCAGCGGCGGCGCGGACGGGACCCGGCGACCGGGCCCCGCCCTGCGGTCAGCCCGCCGGGTTCATCAAGTTGAGCATCAGTTGGTTCAGGCGGGACACGAAGCTGGCCGGATCGTCCAGTTGTCCGCCCTCCGCCAGCACCGCTTGATCCAGCAGAATTTGGCTCAGATCCCCGAACCGGGCGCTGTCCGTTTCCGCTTCCAGGCGCTTGAGGAGCGGATGATCCAGATTCACCTCCAGGATCGGCGGCGAACCGGGCGCGTCCTGGCCCACGGACTTGAGTACCCGGGCCAGGTTGGAACTCATGTCGTGTTCTTCCACCACCAGACAGGCCGGCGATTCGGTGAGACGGCTAGAAGGCCGCACCTCCTTGATCCGGCTGCCCAGGGCGGTCTTGACCCGCTCCAGCAAATCCTTATGTTCCTTGGCGGCTTGCTCGGTTTGTTCCTTTTCCTCCTGATCCGCCAGTTCGCCCAGGTCCAGGGCGCCCTTGGCCACTGAGCGCAGTGATTTGCCCTGGTATTGATCGAGGTGGGACACCAGCCATTCATCCACCCGGTCCGACAGCAGCAGCACCTCGATGCCCTTCTTGCGGAAGATTTCCAGGTGGGGGCTGTGGCGGGCAGCGGCGTGGCTATCGGCGGTGATGTAGTAAATCTTGTCCTGGCCCTCCACCATGCGGCCCAGATATTCATCCAGGGATAGGGTCTGGGCGTCGCCGTCGGTCTTGCTGGTGGCAAAGCGTAGCAGGCCGGCGATCCGCTCCCGGTTGGCGAAGTCTTCGCCGGGGCCTTCCTTCAGGACCTTGCCGAATTCTTTCCAGAAGGTTTGGTACTTGTCGGCGTCCTCCTTGGCCAGGTCCTCCAGCACCCCCAGCACCCGCTTGACGTTGGCGGTGCGGATGGAGGAGATCTTACGGTTGTGCTGGAGAATCTCCCGGGACACGTTGAGGGGCAGGTCGTCGGAATCCACCACACCCTTGACGAAGCGCAGGTAGCGGGGCATCAACTGCTCCGCCTCGTCCATGATGAACACCCGCCGCACGTACAACTTGACGCCGTGCTTCTGCTCCCGGTCCCAGAGGTCCCAGGGCGCGCGCTTGGGCAGATACAGCAGAGCGCTGTATTCGTTGGTGCCCTCGACCCGGTTATGGCTCCAGGCCAGGGGTTCTTCAAAATCGTGGGAAACGTGCTTGTAAAACTCCTTGTACTCCTCGTCTGTCACCTCGGACTTGTTGCGCATCCACAGCGCAGTGCCCTTGTTGACCCGTTCCCACTCAGGTTCCTTTTGGTCCGCGTCCTCCCCATAATGCTCCTTTAGCATCTCCACCGGCACGGCGATGTTGTCGGAAAACTTGGTGACGATGGAGCGCAGCCGCCAGGCGTCCAGAAAATCCTTTTCATCCTCTTTGAGGTGCAGGATCACCTCGGTGCCCCGGCTGGGCTTTTCGATGGTTTCCAGGCTGTAGTCGGCGACGCCGCCCGACTCCCAGCGCACTCCATGTTCCGCGCCCAGGCCGGCGCGGCGGGTGCGGATGGTGACCTTATCCGCCACGATGTAGGACGAATAAAAGCCGACACCAAATTGACCGATCAACTGGCTGTCCTTGGCCTGGTCGCCACTCAACCGATCCAGAAACTTGCGGGTGCCGGAACTGGCGATGGTGCCGATCAGGTCGGTCACTTCCTGGCGGCTCATGCCGATGCCGTTGTCTGCCACGGTGATGGTGCCCGCTTCCTTGTCCACCTGGATGCGGATGCGGGGGTTGGGATCATCCTCGAACAGGGCGTCGTCGGTCAGGGACTCGAAGCGCAGCTTTTCCACTGCGTCCGACGCATTGGAAACCAATTCGCGCAGAAAGATTTCCTTGTTGGAATAGAGCGAGCGAATCACCAGATTCAATACCTGGCTGACCTCTGCCTGGAACGGCAAAGTCTCCTTATGGGCCTCGATGGTCATAAATTAGCTAACCTCTCTTTGCGAGTAGAACCAAATCAGCCAGCGGCGGCGAACCCTGGTCGCGCCACCGGCAAGGCTGTGCTTGAATGTAGGCTTTCCTGAAAAACTCAAGGGGCATCTGTCGATGGAAATCATAAGCGTTGCATCCCAGCCGTTCCCGGATCAGCGGCCCGGCACCTCTGGCCTACGCAAACGGGTTCCTATATTCCGTCAGCCCCATTATCTGGAAAACTTCGTGCAGTCGATCCTGGACACCTGCCCGGACCTTAAGGGCGGCACCCTGGTGCTGGGCGGCGACGGCCGCTTCTACAACCGGGAGGCGATCCAAATCATCCTGCGCATGGCCGCCGCCAATGGCGTGCGCCGGGTCCTGGTGGGCCGGGGCGGCCTGCTGTCCACGCCGGCTGCATCCCACCTGATTCGCAAGTACAAGGCCCAGGGGGGCATCATTTTGTCCGCCAGCCACAATCCCGGCGGCCCCGACGGGGACTTTGGCATCAAGTACAACGGCGCCAACGGTGGACCCGCCAGCGAGACCCTGACGGAAGCCATTTTTCAGCGCAGTCGCGTCCAAGACCGCTACCTGACCCTGGACCATCCGGATCTGGACCTGGACCGGCCGGGAAGCCAGACCCTGGGCGGCCTCGATTTGGAAGTCATGGACCCGGTCAAGGACTACGCGGACCTGATGGAGCAACTGTTCGACTTCCGGGCCATCCATGAGTTGTTCAACTCGGGCCTGTTCTCCATGCGCTTCGACGCCATGCACGCCATCACCGGCCCCTACGCGGACGAGATCCTGGAACGGCGCCTGGGCGCAGAACCGGGCACCGTCATCCGGGGCAAGCCCAAGCCGGACTTCGGCGGTCATCACCCGGACCCCAACCTGGCCCACGCCCAAGACCTGGTGGCCATGACCCAGGGCGCCGAGGGAGTCAACTTCGCCGCCGCCTCCGACGGCGACGGCGACCGCAACATGATCCTGGGCCGCAATTGCTTCGTCACTCCCAGCGACAGCCTGGCCATCATGGCGGCCAACGCCCATCTCATCAAGGGCTATCGGCGAGGCATCGCCGGTGTGGCCCGCTCCATGCCCACCAGCCAGGCGGCGGACCGGGTGGCCGAGGCCTTGGGCATCGAGTGTTTCGAGACCCCCACCGGCTGGAAATTCTTCGGCAATCTGCTGGACGCCGGCCGCATCAGTCTGTGCGGCGAGGAAAGCTTCGGCAGCGGCTCGGATCATGTCCGGGAAAAGGACGGTCTGTGGGCGGTGTTGTTCTGGCTCAACCTGCTGGCCATCAAGCAGCAGCCGGTGTTGCAGATTCTCAAAGACCATTGGCGCCGTTTCGGCCGCAACTACTACACCCGCCACGACTACGAGGCCATCGACCAGGCGGCGGCGGAGGACCTGATGGCCCACCTGCGCGCCCAATGGCCCAGCCTGCCCGGCCAAACCCTGGGCGGCCGGCTGGTGTCCCTGGCGGACGACTTCGCCTATCAGGACCCGGTGGACGGCAGCCGCTCCGAGGGCCAGGGGCTCAGAATCGGCTTCCAGGACGGCGCCCGCATCGTGTTCCGGCTGTCCGGCACCGGCACCCAGGGGGCGACCCTGCGGGTCTATCTGGAAACCTACGAACCGGATCCGGAGCGCCAGAACCTGGACACCCAGGAAGTCATGGCACCGCTGCTGGCGCTGGCCGAGCAACTGGCCCAAATCCGCGTGCGCACCGGCCGCACCCAACCAGACGTCATCACCTAGGTTCTCATGTTGGAAATCCCAGGGGCCCGTTATGAATTCCGGGCCTTCGCCCTCCACTTCGGCGCGGCCGAGGAGCGTCTGCGCCAATTGGGCGAGGGTGAAACCCTGCGGGAAAGCGATGAGATTTACCTAGTGTCCGCCGGCAATCTGGACCACAACACCAAGATCCGCGCCGGTCTCATGGACATCAAGGTGCTGGTGAACCGGGAACGGGGCCTGGAACAGTGGGACGCCCGCTGGAAAGGCGCCTTCCCCCTGTCCGCCGAGGCCATCCGCGAGCACCTGTTCCCGGCCCTCGGCGTCCCCCTGCCGGAGCTGACCCAGACCGCCTACCACCTGGATGAATTCCTCGACCGGGTCATTCGCCCTCAGCCAGATCTGCTGGCGGTGCCAGTGGGCAAGCGGCGCTTCGGCTTCCGGTTTCAGGGCTGCGTGGCGGAGCTGGCGGCGGTGCGGGTGGTCAAGGACCAGCGCATCCACACCATGGCAGTGGAAGCCCTGGACCCAGACGCGGTGCTGGCGGCGCGCACCCTGCTCGGCCTGGACGGATACGAAAACGTCTCTTATCCGCTGGCCATCCAGCGCATCATCGGCATGGAACCCGGCTGACCCATGGTGACTGGCCCCCAGCCTAGCCCCTTCCCAGACCACTTCTCCGCCCTGGCGGGCGACTATTGCCGCTACCGCCCCCAATATCCGCCGGACCTGTTCGCCTACCTGGCGTCCCTGGCACCAGCCCGCCAACACGCCTGGGATTGCGCCACCGGCAACGGCCAAGCGGCCCTGGGCCTGGCCCCCTGGTTCCAGCGCGTCACCGCCAGCGATGCCAGCGCCGCCCAAATCGCCGCCGCCCAACCGGCCCCCAACCTGGAATACCGCATCGCGCCCGCCCACGCCAGCGGCCTGCCCGGTCAAAGCCTGGACCTCATCAGCGTCGCCCAGGCGTTGCACTGGTTCGACCTGGACGCCTTTTACGCCGAGGCGCGCCGCGTCCTCAAACCCGCCGGCGTCCTGGCCGCTTGGTGCTATGAACTCATGAGCATCGAGGATGCCATCGATGCCCTGATCCAGTCCTTCTACCGCGACATCCTGGGCCCCTATTGGCCCCCGGAACGGGCCTGGGTGGAACAGGGCTACCAGGGGCTGCCCTTTCCATTTCAGGAAATCCGCGCCCCCGCGTTTCACATGACCCAGGACTGGAACCGCCACGACTGCCTGGGCTACCTGGCCACCTGGTCAGCGGTCAAGCAATACCGTGCCGCCCTGCACCAGGACCCCCTGGACTGGCTGGCGCCCCGCTTGGCGGAACGCTGGCCAGCGCCGATGGAACGCAAGCAGGTTGGTTGGCCCTTGGCGCTGCGGGTGGGCCGGCCAGCCGCACCCCATGCCGGCGCCGGAAGCGGCTAGACCGGCTCCACCCGGAATTCTTCCAATCGGGCACCGCAAGCGCGCAGATCCGCCGCCGACAATTCCAGGCCACGCAGGCCGGGCGTCAGGTTCAGGGACAGGTGCAAATAGCGGGCGCCCCGTTGGCACACCGCCGCCGCCAGGTTGACCGGCAAGGAACCGATGAGGGTATCGCCCCGCTGAATTTGGTCGGGGTCCAGGTGCTCGATGATGTCATCCACCGGCAAGCCCTCCTCCGCCGCCCATTCGCGGGCGCCTGGGTGGCGGGTCACGAAATAAGTCCTGGACCGCGCTGGCCGCCTGGCTGCCGTTTGCTCTAGCGTTTGTATGAGGCGTTCAATTTGGTTCCGGATGGTGGCGGGCGGCTTGGGATCGGCACGGAATCCCGCGTGCTCGATGTCATTGCGTACATCGGAGATTTCCCGGGCGCCATACTTATCGGCGCCGCGCCAGGCGTCCTCGGCGGATTTCCGGCCCTCGGTGTCAAAGCGAACCGCGCCGGGCCGAGCACCAACCGCATCCGCGAAACGGTTCACCCAAGCCTCCCGCAATACCGCCGCCGATTCCGCATAGCGGCCTAATGACCAATAAAGCCGGGCTAACGCCGCTTGGGCGTCATCCGTCTTGGGGTCCGCCAAATGGGTCATCCCGTCCGGCAACTGCAAGGGTTTCACCATCTCCACCAGTCGATCCAGCACCTCCGCCACCGGGGGAATCCGGCGCTCCAAATCCGGGCGGCTGGCTTGGATGGCGGTCAGCAATGCCTGGGTCCGGGCCGGTCCCTCGCCCGGCTTTTCGCCCTGGGTACGGGCCAGCAGCAATTCGCCCACCCGCACCGTGACCAGGGCGTCACTAAACTCCTCCAGAGCCCGGGCAAACTGCACGATCTGGGGCGGGTCCCCTTCCCGCGTACTCGCCCAAACTTTTTTCAACTCCCTACCGATG
Source organism: uncultured Chromatiaceae bacterium (assembly GCA_964538875.1). Taxonomy (GTDB): domain Bacteria; phylum Pseudomonadota; class Gammaproteobacteria; order Chromatiales; family Chromatiaceae; genus CAZIHO01. The sequence goes on along the minus strand of CAZIHO010000129.1, from coordinate 540 downwards.
CGCTCGGCGGTTGCCGCTGCTACCCGAGCATCCCCGGTGCGCAGAAAATGCCCGAGGGACTGGGACCAGTCCACCAGTTCGGTGAAGGCGGTCAGGTTCCAAATGGGTGAACGACCCGTTGGACCATCGGCGCTGCGGGACTCGTAGGCGCCATACCAGACGGAAATATCCGGCCCGGCCCCCGGCAAAGCGCGAACGAACCCCACCACAGCGGCGGCAAAAAACGGCTGGGAGCGAAAACCGTGGGTGATGTCCAAGGCCAGCCGTTGGCTGGTCTGCTCGCCGATCAAGCCCCGTAGCACCTGGAAACCTTGCCAAAGCTCCTCCGGGGTACGGCCGTCCGCTACCCGCATGAACTGGGGTGAGGGACGACCCGCAGCGACGAACGCCGCTGCCAGCGCTTGCCCGTGCTTATCCTCGGCGGCTTGGGTGCATACCACCAACACCTCGGTGGCGCCCAACAGTTGCGCCAAGGCCAAAGTGACAAATTGGGTTGTCACCCTCTGGGCTTCGCCCTCATCCAGGTGATAAGTGGTTTCC
>CAZIHO010000128.1:0-8684 GCA_964538875.1 uncultured Chromatiaceae bacterium | reverse complement strand
GCGCTTTGCGTCTTGAAAAATGGCCTGGATGGCCATTTTTCAAGGTCCCCTTAAGAAGCCATCGAGCTAAAAGGTATAGCGCTGCGGTAACTGTATCAGCCGTGACCCAGCACCTGCGGGGACCCTACCCGCCCAGCAGACGATCCACTTCCCGCTCCGCCGCCATCCAATCATCGAGGTCGCTACCGGGTGCGAACCCCCGCCGCAGGGCGAGATAATAGGCGGCTTCCTCGATCATGCGTTGGCGCAGGTCCGGGGCGACCAGGGGGGTCAGGACCTTGGGCGTTGCCACCGGATTCTGGGATCGAACCAGGCCCGGCGAACTGGACGGCACCGTTTCGACCGGGTGCCCGCCGGCTTGGGGCTGGGCCACCGATTCCGGCGCCGTCTTGGCATCCCCACTCTGTTGCGCGATTTTAGCCTTGCCCGCGCCGCGCCGCTCCCTGCTCCGTCCCGACATCTTAATAACGCCTATACATTCATGGAGTTCCAATTACTTTCTAATCCAGGTCCTCGCCTATCCCGCTCATCGCTAGGGCAACAGCCGACGAGATCCGCCTGATGGGCGCAACCGGCAGGTAGCGGATGTCGCATTTCCAGAGGTGAACCATCCAGACGATTTCAGGCCCACCGGGGCTGTGAGGATTTGAATAGACGAGAGGTTGGAATAAAAAAGCCGCGCTCCCTCCGTTTACCATGCGAGGAAGCAACGGCCGTGGATTATCCGGCGGGTTAGACCAGGCGATGGAGGTTGCCGGCGTGCAGACCCTTGGGCCCTTCACTGACGTCAAACTCCACCTTCTGACCTTCCTTCAGGGTTTTGTAACCCTCCATGGTGATGGCGGAAAAATGCACGAAAACATCTTTTTCCAAACCGTCGGGCTTGACGAATCCATACCCTTTTGCGTTATTAAACCATTTTACCGTGCCAGTGGCCATTTGCTTACTCCTCCACCGAAAATTAGCAGACTCTGATGGTTACCTTTGGTGTTGTGTTTGACGACGGGCCGGACCAAAGACCGGCAAACCGCCTTGATCGACTAGTATAATGCTCACTATTGACAGGTCAATCCTGCCGAGCAAGGAAAGGGAATTCCGCGAACCGGCCTCGAACGGCGGGCATCCAATGCCGGGATCCGGGGTCCCAAATCCTGGCCGGCCAAGCCCGTGCGGACCTCTCCAGCGGCGCGACCCAAGGTGACCTTGACACGGCCCAGCGGGGGGTTTCGCCAATAGCCCGCACGCTAACCCTTTTCAGCTAGAATCCTTTCACATGAGCAACCCAGACCCACGACATCCGGATAGCGGTTTGGCCGTACAAACGGCCAAGCCCAAGATCAAGCAACCTCCCCTATATAAGGTGATGCTGCTCAATGACGATTACACGCCAATGGACTTCGTGGTCAAGGTGTTGGAGACCTTCTTTTACATGGGCAGGGAAAAGGCCACCCAGATCATGCTGCACGTTCACACCCAAGGCATGGGGGTATGCGGCGTGTTTACCCGGGACATCGCGGAAACCAAGGTCCAACAGGTCAATCATTACGCCCGCGACCACCAACATCCCCTGTTGTGCACCATGGAAGAAGTTTGACCCCTGGATTTGCCGGCGACCCGCCTCCAGGTGGCCAGACAGGGGCGAGGCCCTCACCCGTAAAACCCTTAATTGCCAAGTAGCGCGACCATGTCCATCCTGAGCAAAGAACTTGAAGTCAGCCTCAATCAAGCCTTTCGGCGGGCGCGGGAACTCCGTCATGAATACATGACGGTGGAACACCTCTTGCTGACCCTGCTGGAAAACCCGATCGTCACCAAGGTATTGCGAGCCTGCGGCGCCAATATCGACACCCTCAAGGACGAACTGGGCACTTTCATTGAGCAGACCACGCCCCTGATTCCCGCCAATCAGACCCGGGAAATCCAGCCGACCTTGGGGTTTCAGCGGGTTCTACAGCGGGCGGTGGCGCACGTGCAATCGTCCGGCAACACCGAGGTGACCGGCCCGAACGTGCTGGTGGCCATCTTCAACGAGCAGGACTCCCAAGCGGTCTATCTGTTGCGGCACCAGGACGTCAGTCAACTGGACGTGGTGAACTTCATCTCCCACGGCATTTCCAAGACACCTGGCGAGCAGCCGGAGGACGACAGCCAGGACATGGACGAAGTCGTCCAGGAAGAAAAGGAGAGCGCCGGCCCCCTGGAAAATTTCGCCACCAATCTGAACGAAATGGCCCGCAAGGGCAAGATCGACCCCCTCATCGGGCGTGCCCTAGAACTGGAGCGCACCATCCAAATCCTGTGCCGGCGGCGCAAGAACAACCCCCTGCTGGTTGGTGAGGCTGGGGTCGGCAAGACTGCCATCGCCGAGGGACTGGCGAAAAAAATCGTCGATGGCGAAGTGCCGGAAGTGCTCGCGGAAGGCGTGATCTACGCCCTGGACCTGGGCAGCCTGGTGGCCGGCACCAAGTACCGGGGCGATTTTGAAAAGCGCTTCAAGCAGGTATTGGCGGAGTTGAAGAAACGCCCAAATAGCGTGCTGTTCATCGACGAGATCCACACCATCATCGGTGCCGGCTCGGCGTCCGGGGGCGTGATGGATGCGTCCAACTTGATTAAGCCGGTGCTGGCATCCGGGGAAATCCGCTGCATCGGCTCCACCACCTACCAAGAATTTCGCGGCATTTTCGAGAAGGACCGCGCCTTGACGCGCCGCTTCCAGAAGATCGACATCCCGGAGCCCTCGGTGGAGGAAACCGTGGCCATCCTGCGGGGCCTCAAGGAACGGTTCGAGATCCACCACCGGGTGCGCTACTCGGCGCCGGCGTTGCGGGCGGCGGTGGAATTGTCCGCCAAGTACATCAATGACCGCCACCTGCCGGACAAGGCCATCGACGTCATCGACGAAGCCGGTGCCAATGTCCAGTTGCAGCCGCCCTCAAAGCGCAAGAAAACCATTGGCGTGAGTGACATCGAGGCCATTGTCGCCAAAATCGCCCGCATTCCGCCGCGTCAGGTATCCCTATCGGACACAGAGGCGCTGCGCACCCTGGAGCGGGACTTGAAGATGGTGGTGTTTGGCCAGGACCAGGCCATCGCCGCCCTGGCCGCCGCGATTCGCATGAACCGCTCCGGGCTGGGGCCCGATGAAAAGCCCATTGGCTCCTTTTTGTTCACCGGACCCACCGGGGTGGGCAAGACCGAGGTCACCCGGCAACTGGCCCGCACCCTGGGGCTGGAACTGATCCGCTTCGACATGTCGGAATACATGGAGCGCCACACGGTTTCCCGGCTGATCGGCGCGCCGCCCGGCTACGTGGGCTTCGACCAGGGGGGTCTGCTCACCGAGGAGATCAACAAACATCCCCACGCGGTCCTGTTATTGGACGAAATCGAGAAGGCCCACCCAGATGTGTTCAACCTGCTGTTGCAGGTCATGGACCACGGCACCCTCACCGACAATAACGGCCGCAAATCGGATTTTCGCAGCGTCATCCTGGTGATGACCACCAATGCCGGCGCCGACGAGACTAGCCGCCGCGCCATCGGCTTCACCACCGAGGACCATTCCGGGGACGGCATCGAGGCCCTCAAGCGCTACTTCAGCCCGGAGTTTCGCAACCGCCTGGACGCCATCATCCAGTTCAATGCCCTGACGCCATCCGTCATCGCCAGCGTGGTGGACAAGTTCCTGTTCGAGTTGGAAGGCCAACTCCAGGGCAAGAAGATTCTCATGATCGTGGATGACGAGGCCAAAGCCTGGCTGGCGGAACGGGGCTATGACCCCCAAATGGGCGCGCGGCCCATGGCGCGCTTGATTCAGGAACGCATCAAGAAATCCCTGGCCAATGAAATCCTGTTCGGTTCCCTGACCCAGGGCGGAACGGTCCACATCAGCGTGGAAGACGGTCAACTGAGTTTCAGCTACCAGGAAGAAGCCGCCACGTCCTAGGCGGAACGCCAGCTTTCCCCCCAAAAAAAAGCGGGCGCCGGAGCGCCCGCAAGAGGGTTGTACTGGAAGTTACAGCGAATAACCGCGTTCGTCGTGCAGGGCAATGTCCAGGCCCTGGGACTCCTCCTCCTCGCTGACCCGCAGGCCCAGCAGAAGGTCGATGATCTTCAGCAAGATCACACTCACCACCGCCGTGTATACCATGGTGACCACCACGCCCAGCACCTGGGTACCGACCTGGGTGCCGATGCCGATGCCCTCCTTGAGACCGACTCCGCCCAAACTGGCGTCGGCAAACACGCCGGTCAAGATGGCACCCACGATACCGCCCACCGCATGGACGCCGAACACGTCCAGGGAGTCATCGTAGCCCAACGCCCGCTTCAACTTGGTGGAGGCCAGGAAACACAGCAGGCCGGCGGCCAGGCCGATGGCGAGGGCACCCAAGGGGCCGGCGGTGCCAGACGCCGGAGTGATGGCGACCAACCCTGCCACCGCGCCGGAGGCGACACCCAACACGCTAGGCTTCCCGTGGGCCAGCCATTCCGAGAACATCCAGGCCAGCGCCGCCATAGCGGTGGCAATCTGGGTCACGGCCATGGCCATCCCGGCGACTCCATCCGCAGCCAGGGCGCTACCGGCGTTGAAGCCGAACCAGCCGACCCACAGCATGGAGGCGCCCATCAGGGTATAACCCAAGTTATGGGGCGGCATGGCCACATAGGGAAATCCCTTGCGCTTGCCGAGCATCAGCGCCGCCACCAGTCCGGCGATACCGGCGTTGATATGCACCACGGTTCCGCCCGCAAAGTCCAGCACCCCTTCGGTGGCCAGCCAGCCATTGCCCCAGACCCAATGGGCTACCGGCACATAGACCAGCATGACCCAAGTGGCGATGTACCAGAGCAACGCGGAAAAGCGCATACGTTCCGCGAAGGCACCCACGATCAAGGCCGGCGTGATGATGGCAAAAGTCATCTGAAAGGTCATGAACACGGTTTCCGGAATGGTGCCATTCAGGCTATCCGCCTTCACGCCCAGCAAGAACGCCTTATCCAGCCCGCCGATCCAGGCATTGAGGGCACCGCCATCCGTGAAGGCCAGGCTATAGCCAGCCACCATCCACAGCAGGGTCACCAGGGCGGCGATGGCGAAACATTGCATCAGCACCGACAGCACATTCTTGGCCCGTACCATGCCCGCATAAAACAGCGCCAGACCCGGAATGGTCATGAACAGGACCAGGGCGGTAGACGTCAGCATCCAGGCCGTGTTGCCCGCATCGAGTTTGGGCGCCTCTTCCGCCCAGGCCAAGGCCGGCGACAGCAGCCCAACGACGCTCGCCAACCGGATCAATCTTAGGTCACGCATGAGAAATTCCTCCAACCACGACAACTTAAAGGGCTTCTGGACCTGATTCGCCGGTGCGAATACGCATTACTTCATCGATGGGACAGATAAAAATCTTGCCATCACCGATCTTGCCGGTATTGGCGGCGGCCCGAATGGTCTCGACCACCTCGCTCAGCCGTTCCTTTGGAATAGCCGCCTCGATCTTCAATTTCGGCAAAAAGTCCACTACGTATTCAGCGCCTCGATACAGTTCGGTATGACCCTTTTGTCGGCCGAATCCCTTCACCTCAGTAACGGTCAGACCCTGCACCCCGATTTCGGACAGGGCCTCCCGCACGCTGTCGAGCTTGAAGGGTTTGATGATGGCGATCACGAGTTTCATGGCAAATACCTCAACCAGACAGTGGCTTGGACGTCACCTCCCCGATATGGGAGCGGGGTTAGGTCTCCTGGCAAGGAGTGGTAGCTACCCCCTGACGGATCTTTAGCATCTCCCATGCCAACAAATAAAAACTTAATATTTCAATATTTTATGCGACAAGACCGAGCCTCCTAAGGCCACGCCGCACCCTCAGGACGCACTGGCGCACCAATATGGTGCCCCCGTCCCTCTTGTCCCGGGCTACGAAAAAACCCTAGACTTGGCCATCCGCGACCGACCCGGGCCGGCCAACACGAGGATTCACCCCCATGCGCGACCCGCGCTCGATACTCCTGGACTGGGCCGCTCAAGGCCGTGTCCAGGATCTTCCTCAAGCCATGGAGCTATTGGGCCTATTCCCGTCTCCGGCCGCCTGGCGGAGGTTCGTGGACCGGCTATTGCTTTGGCTAGGCACCCTGCTCCTGGCCCTCGGCGTCATCTTCTTTTTCGCCTACAACTGGGCGGACCTGCACCGCTTCGCCAAATTCGCCCTGGTGCAGGCACCCCTGGCGGTGACCCTGGTGGCCATCGGGCGCCTGGGCCTGGACGGCCCGGCCGGACGGGCCGCCCTGCTCGGCGCCAGCCTATTGGTTGGCGCCCTGTTGGCCCTGATCGGTCAGACCTACCAAACCGGGGCCGACACCTTTGAACTGTTCGCCGCCTGGGCGGCCCTGATCCTGCCCTGGGTGCTGCTGGGCCGCTTCGCGCCCCTCTGGCTGCTGTGGATCAGCCTGGCCAACCTAGCGGTGAGCTTTTGGTTTCAGGCCTTTCCGGGCCCCTTGGGCTGGCTATCAGCCAGCCAAAACCTGATCTGGAGCCTGTTCGCCCTGAATAGCCTGGCCTGGATCCTATGGGAATTTTTTAGCCTGCGCGGCCTGGCCTGGCTTGAGGGCCGCTGGGGACCCCGCCTGCTGGCCACCGCCAGCGGGGTCCAGATCACCGTCCTGGCGACCTTTTGGGGGGTGGGCGCCGACCGCATCTTCCTGGGCTCCGGCAGCCTGGCCAGCGGGCTGATCCTCACTGTTTGGCTGGCCTGGCTGGCACTGGTGGGATTTGTGTACCGGCGCTTGATTTGGGACCTGTTCGTACTGGCGGGGGGCGTCCTATCCCTGGTGGTGGTCATCGCCTCTTTCTTCATTAAAAACCTGGCCTTTGGCAACGCCGGCGGCTTCCTGATGGTGGGCCTCATCATCATTGGCATCTCGGCGGCGGGCGGTTGGTGGCTCAAGCAGGTCGCGGCGGAGCATGAAGCATGAGCGTCACCGATACCCAAACCCTGTGGTTACGCCTGACCGGCGCCGGCTTGGCGAGCGGCGCTATGCCTCCGGCCCGGGCTCTGCCGGTGCCCTGGTTCGTGCGCCTTATGCAAGGGTTCGCCGGCTGGATTGGCGCCCTGTTCGTACTCATGTTCGCTGGCGCCGCATTCAGCGCCCTGTTCGATTCCACCCCGGCGGGCCTTCTGATCGGCTGCATGGCCTGCGGGGCGGCTGGGTTGCTGTTCCGGCTCAAGCCAGACAGCGACTTCATGGGCCAATTCGGCCTGGCAGTGAGCTTGGCCGGCCAGATGTTGGTCATGTTCGCGCTGGGCCGCGCCCTGCAATACCAACTTGGACCCGCCAGCCTGCTCATCGCGGTTTTCCAGGCCATTCTGTTTGTCGCCCTGCCCCACCCCGCCCATCGCGTGTGGAGTGCCTGGGCCAGTGCCATGGCCCTGATGCTGGCCGCCAACTTTTGGCATTGGCAGAACCTGGCGCCACCCCTGTTGGGTGCCGCCTGCGCGGCCCTCTGGCTCAATGAGGCGCGCTGGCCCCGCCAGGCCGAACTGGCCCGCGCCGGCGGCTACGGGTTGGCACTGGCGCTGATCGTCACCCTCGCCTTTACCCAAGGGGGTTCCGCCAGCGAACTGGGCTTTTTGCTCAAGGTGGTTCCGGTACGCAACGGGTGGCTGGGTCCCATCCTGAACGGTCTAGTGCTGGTCGCCACCCTGTGGCAACTGCTGGAGCGGGCCCGGATTGGACCCCGCTCGCCGATCGGCACCCGCTTGCTGGCGGTGGCCGCCATCCTGGCGGTCACCACCTGGAAGGCACCGGGGCTGGTGCCGGCGGTATTGATCCTGGTGCTCGGCTTCGCCGGGGGTGAACGACCCTTGTTCGCGCTAGGCGTCCTGGCGCTGCTGAGCTACATGGGAATTTATTACTATTCCCTGGAGGCGAGCTTGTTATTCAAGGCAACTCTGATGTTGGGCACCGGCGCCCTGCTGCTGGCAGTACGGCTGGTAGTGCTGCGTGGTTGGGCCATTCCTGCGGAGCACCCAGCCCATGACTAGATGGATCGCGGTCGCCGCTGGACTGGTCATCCTGGCCATTACCAACTTCAGCATTCTGGGCCGGGAACGGCTGCTCGCGGACGGGCTCCTGGTGCTGCTGGAAACGGCACCGGTGGACCCCCGCTCCCTAATGCAGGGCGACTACATGGCGCTGCGCTTCCGGGTCGCCGACCAGGTACTGGGGCGCAGCACGGCCAAGCAAGGACTGGACGACGGCCACCTGGTGCTCAAACTGGATGACCAGGGCGTAGGCCAATTCCAGCGGTTCGACGAGGGCACCGCCCTGGCCCCCGGCGAATTCCGTATGCGCTACCGCATCCGGGATCAGCGGCCCAAGTTCGCCACCAACGCCTACTTCTTTCAGGAAGGCACCGCCGCCCTCTACACAGGCGCCAAATACGGTGAGTTTCGGGTCGGCACCGATGGGGAGTCCATCCTGACCGGCTTGCGGAGCGCCAGCCGGGAACCCCTGGGCGTCGCTGGCGCCCCGGCCAGTGCGCCAGCGGCAGAGCAGTGAAGCGGCCAGTGGCGCAGCATCAGGTTTGGCCTTGATACGGAGAGCGGGCCGGGGACCTCGACGGTTTCCCGTTGCCGGACACCAGCGTGGTAATGCCAGGCGGGACGCTCCAGCAGCC
>CAZIHO010000127.1:0-8764 GCA_964538875.1 uncultured Chromatiaceae bacterium | reverse complement strand
TGCTTGAAACTGGCGGGGTATCCCTACCCCGCACGGGCACCTTGAATTTTTCAAGTTGCCCTGCAGTCGTTCTTCCATGCCCCGTCAGTCAGACGTTTGATTCTTGCTCAACCAGGCCAGCACGGCGGTAAACAATCCCGCTGGGCTAACGGGCTTGGCAATGAAGTCATCCATGCCAGCGGCAATGCAACGCTGCTTGTCCTCGGCAAAAGCATTGGCCGTCATCGCTAAAATAGGGATTCGTTGGCGGGCGGATAACTGCCGAATGCGCCGGGTAGTCTCCAGTCCGTCCATGTTCGGCATCTGCATATCCATCAGGATCAGCGCATAGTCCTGTTCACCGGCCAGTTTCAGGGCCTCGGCGCCATCCTCCGCCACATCAGCCACCAGGCCGACATCATTTAGCAAAGAGAGCGCTACCTCGCGGTTGACCGGTTCGTCTTCGGCCAGCAGGATGCGGGTGCCGGAAAAGTCCCGCTTGAGTCTCGCCTCGGCATCGCTGACGGCATCGATACCGGCAGTACCGCATTCGGTCAGACCCTTGCGCAGGCGGACTTGGATCCAGAAGTTGCTCCCCACGCCTAATTCACTGGTGACGCCGGTTTCTCCACCCATGAGTTCGGTAATTTTCCGGGTGATGGCGAGTCCAAGCCCGGTCCCCCCGTACTTCCGGGTGATGGAGTTGTCCGCCTGCTCAAAGGGGGAGAATAGCCGGGCCATGGTTTCGGGCGCGATACCGGTGCCAGTATCCTGAACCTCAAACCGCAGCAGGCTCGTGGCCGGGCCATCTTCAACCAGGATGGCCCGCAATGTGATACCGCCGGACTCGGTGAATTTAACGGCGTTGGTCAGGTAATTGAGCAGGGCTTGCTGTAGCCGGGTGCGGTCGCCCAGCAGCCGGTCAGGGATGGATTGGACTTCGGTTGCCAGGCTGAGCCCCTTGGCTTTGGCCTTGTTGCCTATCATGCTGGCGACGTTCTCGATCATCTCCTCGACACAAAGCGGTGATTCGTCCAGGGAGAACTTGCCGGCTTCGATTTTGGAGAGGTCGAGGATGGCATTGATGATATCGAGCAGGTGTTCGCTGGCAGCTTCGATTTTGGCGAGCTTGTCGCCTTGTTGCGGCGTCACGCCACCCCGGCGCAGCAGATAGGCCATGCCGGTGATGGCATTGAGCGGCGTCCTGATTTCATGGGACATATTAGCCAGGAAGGCACTCTTGGCCACGTTGGCGGTTTCAGCGGCTTCCTTGGCCTGCGACAATTCGCGGGTGCGCGCTTCGACCAGCCGTTCGAGGTGCTGGCGATGCTGATCGAGTTCTTCTTCCGCCTCCTTTCTTGCGGTGATGTCCATATGAATGCCGACCATGCGCAGCGGTTGGCCGGCATCGTCATATTCCGCCACTTGCCCAACGGAATCCAGCCATTGCCACTGGCCTTTCTGGTTGCGCCGCCGGTACTGTGCCTCTTGGACTTCCCCCGTCGCTAACGCCGTCTTTAAAATCCGCTTAACCGTAGGCAAGTCGGCGGGATGAATATTGTCCAGCCAGTTCTGAAAATCGCTGACGAACTCAGCCGGATCGAACCCAAGAATGCGCGGATATTCCGGGCTGATGGAAATCTGACCGGTTTGCACATTCAGGTCAAACCAGCCTTGGCGCGCAATTCCAAGTGCAAGATGCAAACGCCTCTCACTGTCCCGCAGAAGCAGTTCATTTTGTTTACGTTCGGTAATATCGCTGACCAGACCTACTACCTGGGCTGGATTTCCGGCCGAATTGCGCAAGAGCTTGACCAGTAAATCCACCCAGACAATGGCCCCTTGCTTGGTGAAATTACGCTTATCCATCCGGTAACCATCGCGTTGCCCTTTACTCATTTCACCAAGAAAGGCCTTCTCGATTAGCAGGTCATCCGGATGGGTAAAATGAGAGATATTCAATCCCTTGAGTTCATCACAGGTATAGCCAAGCAAAGATGAAAAACTGTCGTTGGCATCAGTCACCGTACCCTCTAGATCAGCGAATGCGATGCCGTTCAATGCCTGTTCATAGATACTGCGAAACCGGGTTTCACTGTCCTGAAGAACTTCTTCGGCGTGCTTGCGCGCGGTAATATCGGTATGGGTTCCGCACATACGGAGGGGCTTGCCATCGGTGTCCCGATGCATCACGCTGGCCTGGTCAAGAATCCACCGCTTGCTGCCATCTTTATGAAGCATCCGATATTCACACCGATGGATGCTGGAGTGACCATTTAATACCGCGTTAATCGAGTTCCATGCGCGTTCGCGATCGTCTGGATGAATGAAATCGGTCCACTGCTTGGTTGTATGCTGTATTTCGCTATGGGTGTAGCCCAATATCATAGCCCACTGCTCGTTGCGGTCGACTTTGCCAGTGACGATATCCCAGTCCCAGAAACCGAGTTCCGATCCTTCGAGGACAAACCGCAGTTGTTTCTCGCTGTTCTCCAAAGCCCGTTCGGATAACTTGCGTTGGGTAATGTCATGACCAATCCCGAGCACGCCAATAAGATTGCCGTTTTCGTCTTGCATCGGGGTCTTGGTAGTTTCGAGAATTTCCTGATGGCCATCTGACGCAAAGCTGATTTCCTCTTCATTGATGCTTGGCCCGTTCTTCTCCATGGCCTTTTGGTCATGTAACCGGAAGAAGTCCCCTAACTCCTTGCTGACGAAATCGTAGTCCGTCTTGCCAATAATGTCGGATGCCGGTGCACCGAAGAACTGCTCGAAACGCCGGTTGCAATTCAGGTATACACCGTCGGCATTTTTTAGCCAAATCAGGTCTGGCAGGGTGTTGATCAGCGTGCCGAGCATCGCCCGTTCACGGGACAGGGCAATATCCAACTGTTTGCGTTGCGTGATGTCCTCAGACATGAGGATGATCCCGCCCACTAGGTCTTTACTGGCATACCAGGGACGCATGACCCATTTCAACCACTGCACCCGGCCATCTGGCCAGTCGAAAGGATCATCATCTGCGCTGAGCGACTCACCTCGTATACCACGATGGTGAACTTCTTTCCATCTGCTTGGGAGTTCAGGGAAAACATCGTAATGGGACCTGCCAATGAGATGCTGGTTATTGAGCTGATAGTCATCGACCCAGCGTTGGCTAGCAGCGATATAGCGCATATCCTGGTCGAACATGGCAATTGCAGCAGGTGCCTGCTCGACTAGTCTCCGCAATTGCTCTAATTGGGACGACAGGGCGATGGTGTGGCGCCGCCACATCTGCCAAATCAGGACGTAGAGCAATAATGAAGTAATCAGAACAAATGCGAGACCCTTTATCTTGCTGGCCAATTCCGCCTTGGCGACCTCACCAAATACAGCAAATAACAGGGTGTCCGAAGCCAGAATCCATATCGCTGCGAAAATAGCGTAGATGACAGCTATTTTAAGAGCGCCATATTGCTGATTAATAGGTTGATGACGAGCATGCATCTGGGTGTTGATCTGCTGGTGAACACTACCAAACAAGCCGCAATAGCCGGTTTTTTTAAGGGGAACGCCCCTTTGACCTAATCTCTATAGCCGCAATTTCCTTGAATTGCAACGGACGATGCCCGTGGCGGCCAGGATGGATCATCCTTGGTTCGGTTCGGTTCGGTTCGGTTCGGTTCGGTTCGGTTCGGTGGTAGGCTGGGCAATTGGCAGTATGCGGACTTGTCCGGATGCCGAAGTTGCTTAGCGATTATTAACAAATGAGCCGCTGTCCCAGAAAATTTCCCGGCTCGTTGTTCTATCAGACCCGCGGGCAAGTTGAAAGTCTGGTGCCGGGCCGTCTGCGCAGCTCGGCGGCCGGGCCGGACCAGAGTGGGCTCAGGGAGTCCCGCCGGCCGGACGAGGGCGTTGGCGGCAAATCCCGCGCCCTCCTGGCAGCGGAGGGCTAAAATGGTCTGGACCAATCTGGCCGCTGCCCGGTCCGGGTCCAACGCAACTACCCCGGCTAGAAGGGGGGCCTGAATGGTGCATTCCAACGGGGCCCATATCCCCTCAGGGGCGGAGGATTCGGGCGCCCCGGCGCCACTCCCGGTGTGCTATTGCCAATCACCAGCCTGGCTTTCTCAGTTTAGATGACCAACACTGCCGGACACTTTTTCTCCCGTCCTCGTCATCCTGGGTTCTGCCCGTTTGATCCAGCATCCTGATCCCGGCGGCCAATCCCGTTGGGCGCGGCCATGGCGTGGCGCGCTGGCGGAACCGGCGGACCGCATCGCCCCCATCGACGGGCTGCGCGGCCTGGCGATCCTGGCGGTGGTGGGTTATCACCTGAACCTGCCGGGGTTCGCGGGTGGTTTTATCGGCGTGGATATGTTCTTCGTCATCTCCGGCTATTTGATTATCGGGCAAATTTTGCAGCGGCTGGACCGGGGGGACTTCGACTTGCTGGAGTTCTGGGCGCGCCGGTCGTTGCGGATCCTGCCACCCCTGTTCCTGATGCTGGCGGGGGTGCTGCTGCTCGCGCCCTTGGCCCTGGCCACGCCCAAGGATTGGGAGTACCTGGCCCTGTCCGGCGGCTTCAGCGCCATCTTTGTGTCCAATATTTATTTCCTTTTTAAGCAGGGCTATTTCGACCTGAACATGGTCGAGAAGCCCCTGCTGCACACCTGGTCCCTGTCCGTGGAAGAGCAGTTCTACCTGGCCACGCCTCTGATCCTGCTGGCCCTGTACCGGGGTGCCCGCGCCCTGGGGGGTGGCATCGGGCGTTGGTTGGGGCTGGCCGGCGTGCTGCTCGGGGGGCTGAGTTTAGCCGCATGCCTGGCCTATACGGCGTCCCCGCCGAGCCGGAACCCGGCGTTCTATCTGGCGCCCTGGCGGGCCTGGGAATTCATCGCGGGCTCCCTGGCCGGTTGGTGGGTCCAGGGTCCGGCCCGGGATTGGCTGGCGCGGTGGGGTGGGGGCGCGGGGCTGGCTGGATTGCTGCTGGTGCTGGGAATTCTGGTGTGGGCACCCGGCCGGGATTGGTTTCCCGGTTACCTGGCCTTGGCGCCGGTGCTTGCCACCCTGGCGATGCTGGTGGCGGGATTAGGGGCTCCCCAATCCCTGGTGGTCCGGTTACTGTGCCTGCGCCCCTTGCTGGCCATTGGGCTGGTGTCCTATGGCTGGTATCTCTGGCATTGGCCGTTGCTGTCCCTGGCGCGGCTGCGCTGGTTCTTTTTTCCAGACCCATTCCGGGAATGGGCTGCGGTCTTGCTTGCCTTGCTGATCGCGGTGGCGAGTTATCACTGGCTGGAGCAGCCGCTCCAGGATTGGCGCCGGCGCATCCCCTTGAGGGCGTGGGCGTTCAATATCTTTATCGGCTCGCTGCTGGGATGCCTGGTGATGATGGGCCTGGTGTCCGGCGTAGGCGGGCTATTTTTTCTCCAGGCCGGTGAACATCCATCGTTGCGGGCGGATCCGGCCTTGCTGGCGATCGCGCCCGGCATCCCCCGGCCAGCTCCAGTAACGGCGCCGGTGCTGGGCTTGTTGGTCGGCGATTCCCATGCCGACGTGCTGCTGGCCACCCTGGCGCGGGAAAGCGCTGCCCTGGGCGTCGCCGAGTTGGCGCGGCTGGATTGGCGATGTCCGAATCTGGGGCGCAGCGTGGGCATTTGTGACGCCTTGACCGGACAGCTAGCGCACCAGGAGCAGCGGCCGGACCGGGAACTGGGCTTCGTGGTGGTGGCGCGGCGCTGGAACGGCTATGAGCACCGTTTCGATGGCGAACAGGGGCCGGGCTTTTACGAGCGGACCCTGCGTACGGAACTGGAGTTGCTCAGCGCCAATGGCAAGCGCCGCCTGCTGGTATTGGCGCCGATTCCGGAATTCATCTTCCATGCCCAGCATTGCCTGCTGCGCGCCGATCATGAGTCCCTATCCTGGGATCTGTGTGCGGTGTCGCGCCAGTCGGTGGAAGCGCGCCGGAGGCCGGCCCTGGCGCTGTTGGGCCGGGTCCTGGGGACTATTCCCAACGCGCGGCTGGTGGATCCCTTGGAGCCGTTTTGTGACCGCCAATGGTGCCGCCCCCACGCCGGTCAAGCCGGGCTCTATACGGACGACAACCATCTGGGGACGTTCGGCGCCGACTGGCTGCACGCCCGGCTGCGGGCGGAGTTTGACTGGGCCTTCACCGGGGAGTGAGCCGGGGCGGGGCGCACCCGCACCCCGGCCACAGTTAGAACCCCATGTTTTCGAAGAATCTTTTCACCCCGTCCAGCCAGGTGGTGGAATTGGGGCTATGGGTTTGTCCGGAGCTGCCTTGCAGGGTGGCGTCCAATTCCCGCAGCAATTCCCGCTGGCGTTCGGTGAGGTTGACCGGCGTTTCCACCACCACCCGGCACACCAGGTCCCCTGCGGCGCCGCCCCGTACGGGTTTGACACCCTTACCACGCATGCGGAACATCTTGCCGGTCTGGGTACCGGGGGGGATCTTGAGCATCACCTTGCCGTCCAGGGTCGGCACTTCCATTTCCCCCCCCAGGGCGGCGGCGGTGACGCAAATGGGCACCTCGCAAAACAGGCTGTTGTCTTCCCGGGTGAAGATTTCGTGGGGCTTGACGTTGACCTGCACATAGAGGTCGCCGGGCGGGCCGCCCAGTTCGCCGCCTTCCCCTTCGCCAGCCAGGCGGATGCGGTCGCCGGTGTCGACGCCGGGCGGAACCTTGACCGACAGGTTTTTTTGTTCTTCGATGCGACCCTGGCCCCGGCAGGCGGGACAGGGGTCCTCGATCAGGGTGCCCCGTCCCTGACAGCGGGGACAGGTCTGCTGGATGGAGAAGAATCCCTGCTGAATCCGCACCTGTCCGGCACCGTTACAGGTGGCGCAGGTGGTGGGTTTGGAGCCGCGCCGGGCGCCGCTGCCGTTACATTCGCCACACTCGGTCAGCACCGGCACCCGCACCTTGACCGTGGTGCCGAACACCGCTTCTTCCAGGGTCAGTTGCAGGTTGTAGCGCAGGTCCGCGCCCCGGGTAGGCCGTTGGCCGTGACCGCCGCCCCGGCCGCCGCCAAAGATGTCGCCGAAGACGTCGCCAAAGATGTCGCTGAAGCTGGAGCCGCCGAAGCCCCCCTGGCCACCGCCGCCGCCCCCCAGGGTGGATTCGACGCCGGCGTGCCCGAATTGGTCGTAGGCGGCCCGTTTGCGGGGGTCCGATAGGACTTCATAGGCTTCTTTGGCTTCCTTGAACTTGGTTTCCGCCTGTCCCTGGTCTTCCGGCGTGGCGCGATCCGGGTGGTACTTCATGGCCAGCCGCCGGTAAGCCTTCTTGATGTCCGCCTCGCTGGCGTTCTTGGCGGCCCCCAGGACCTCGTAGTAATCGCGTTTGGCCATCTTCTATCTCGATTCAACAAGGAAAACCGCCGGGAACCTGGGACCCCGAGGCGCGGCCCCTTGGTTCCTGGCATCCCAGCGGTGGTAACCGGCCGGCGGCGCCGCGTCCGGCGCGCCTCCGGCCGGTGGACGGGAAGTTTAGCCCCGCTTGTGGTCCTTGACCTCTTCGAACTCGGCGTCCACCACATCGTCCCCATGGGCGGATCCAGTGCCGCCGCCGGCGGTGCCACCGGCCCCGGCCGCACCGCCCTGGGGCTGGCCGCCGTCACCCGGTTGGGCGTACAGACGTTCCGCCATCTTGGACGACACCTCAGACAGGGTCTGAGCCTTGGCCTCGATGGCCGCCTTGTCGTCGCTTTTTAGCACCTGCTCCAGGTCCCGCATGGCCGCTTCAATGCTGGCCTTTTCGTCGGCTTGTACCTTGTCGCCCAGGTCCTTCAGGGTCTTGCGGCTGGCATGCAGCAGGCTATCCGCCTGGTTGCGGGCCGCCACCAGTTCATGGAAGCGGCGGTCGTCCTCGGCGTGGGCCTCGGCGTCCCGGACCATCCGGGAGATTTCCTCCTCCTTGAGGCCCGACGAGGCGCGGATGGTGATGGACTGCTTGCGCCCGGTGGCCCGGTCCTTGGCAGATACGTTGAGAATGCCATTGGCGTCAATGTCGAACGACACCTCGATCTGGGGCACGCCACGGGGCGCCGGCGGAATGTCCGCCAGGTCGAACCGGCCCAAGGACTTGTTGTCCGTGGCCCGTTCCCGCTCGCCCTGGAGCACGTGCACCGTGACCGCAGTTTGGGCGTCTTCGGCGGTGGAGAACACCTGGCTGGCACTGGTCGGGATGGTGGTGTTCTTCTCGATGATTTTGGTCATGACGCCGCCCAGGGTCTCGATGCCCAGGGACAGGGGAGTCACGTCCAGCAACAACACGTCCTTGACCTGGCCGCCTAGCACGCCGCCCTGGATGGAGGCGCCAATGGCCACCGCCTCGTCCGGATTGACATCCTTGCGGGGTTCCTTGCCAAAGAACTGGCGTACCTTTTCCTGGACCTTGGGCATGCGGGTCTGGCCACCCACCAGGATGACCTCGTCGATGTCAGCAGTGGACAGTCCCGCGTCCTTCACGGCAATCCGGCAGGGTTCCACGGTGCGGTCGATCAGATCCTCCACCATGGACTCGTACTTGGACCGGGTCAGCTTGACGTTCAGATGCTTGGGCCCGGTCTGATCCGCCGTGATGTAGGGCAGATTGATGTCGGTCTGCTGGCTGGTGGACAACTCGATCTTGGCCTTTTCCGCCGCTTCCTTGAGCCGTTGCAAGGCCAGCGGGTCGCTCAGCAGATTGACGCCCTGGTCATGACGGAAGGTATCCACCAGAAAGTCGATGATGCGCTTGTCGAAGTCCTCGCCGCCCAGGAAGGTGTCGCCGTTGGT
>CAZIHO010000126.1:0-8910 GCA_964538875.1 uncultured Chromatiaceae bacterium | reverse complement strand
GCCGGGTCAAAGCGCAGGCGATACCAGAGGCTCAGTGCGGGCTGAAGGTCCGTCGCCGAGGAAACACCCTCCCGATCCAGGCGCGCGACCCAATCAGCCAAGGTTTCGCCCGGCCGACGGGGCCAACCCTGGCCCGCCAGCACCGCCTCTATTTGGGCGAAGGGTCCTCGCGCCAGCGCCGGCAGGTCGGCGGCCGGCACCGAGCCGCGCCGGCGCTGGCCCCGCCGGATAATGCGCCAAGCGAACCAAGCCACCAGGGGCGGCAGTCCGATCGCCAGCCAGGTCCGCTCAAACGTGCCGGTTTCTTGCCAGAGTTGGAAGCCGAACCAGACCCGGTCCCACCCGTCCAGGGCGTACCCCCACCAGGGTCGTGCGTCCGCCTCCTGGTCTCCCCAACTGGGTGGCGTGGGGTCGAACTCCCGCCAGGTCCCCTCCAGCCAAACCTGCACCCAGGCATGGGCATGGCGGCCCCGCGCCACATAGGCCTGTTCCATATCGCTGTATTCCTGGATCGACCAGCCCCGCAGGTAGCGACTGGGAATCCCGGCCCGGCGCAGCAGCAGCACCGCACTGGTGGCGAAATATTCGCAGTGGCCCCGATGGCCCTCGAACAGAAAATAGTCCAGGGGGCTGCGTTGGTCCTTGGGCGCGGTGAGATCCAAGCTATAGGTGAACTCCTGGACAAAACGGCGGCGTAGCAGATCCACCGCCTGCGGCGGCGGAGCCTGGTCCAGCCCCCATTCCCCAACCAAACGATCCAAGACCGCCCGTTCCTTGGCTGGAACCCGCAAATCGACCTCGTTGGGCGGGGCGTCGGCAGAAACGGCACCATACTGGACTTGGTACCGGGCCAGGGGCGGGCCGTCCGCGATCCGCACCACGCCGGCGGCGTTGCGGCTCAGGGCGGCGGCCAAACCACCGATCAGGCGCGTCCCGTCCGGCAAGGGCAAGGGGCCGCGCCCCTGCGGAAGCGGCGCCGTGACCCGAACCCGGCGGACGCCGTCCCCCTCCCCCGGCAAGCGCCAGTCCCGCTGGTCCCCCACTAGGGGATCAAATCCACCGGAATCCGCCAGCCAGGTGCCATCCACATAGCGGTTGTAGGAGCCGGTTCGCAACAGCAAGGGCGACTTCGGGGGGGCGTCCGGCCAGACGCGCAGCAGCACCCGTTCCGCCGACTTGAGCCGCCCCACGTCACCAATGGCAGTATCCGCCCGGTAGGGGTCCCAATCTTCCGAAATCCAGTCGGCGAGCCAGGCGACCACCCAGTCCCCGACTTGCTCATGGGCCTGGCGCAGACCCTCACCGATCAACTGCCCCAGGCCTATGGCCACGGCCAACAGGGCTCCCCACACCCATGGGCCCCGGGGCCAACAGGATGGGCGCAGTCCCCACAGGGTCCCGGCCACCAGCAACCCCAGGCCTGGCAGATACCAGGGACTCGGCATCGGCACCATGGCGGCAGCGATGACACAGACCAGCAGGTAGGGGGGCGTCAGGTCTAGCTGTTCCTCGCCCGCTGCGCGCCCCCGCAAGCTCAGGAACAGGACCGACATTTCCATGCCCTGACGGCCTTCGTAGAGCTGGGTGGTCAGCAGGGGAAATAGCAGGGCCGGCAACCACTGGATCAGCAGGATGACGGCGCTGCCCAGGCGCGAGCTGTTGAGGTATAAGACGACGCTGGTCACCAGGATCAGCAGGGAACAGAAATCCGCGATTCGTTGCCGTTCCCTGGGTTGCAGTTCCCAACGCCAGTCCAGGAACCTGGGTAATTCGGCCAACAGCGCCAGCGGCACGCCCAGCCAGGCCAGATCTGTGTGGAGCCCCCAGCCGGCCAGGGCCGCGCCCAGCACATAGGGAGGCAGCTTCATAGGGCCGCCAATCCGGACGCGAGCCGCTCCGGATGCAGGACCAGCAATTGCTCGGGTTGATCGGACCAGGGCCCCAGATCCCGGGGCCGATCAACTGCGACCAGCAGCACCCGGGGCGGCAGGCCCAACCCTCGCAACCGGCGGACCAACTCCTGGCGCGCCCCATCCCAACTGAGAAACAGACACAAACAAGCGCTGAGGCGCGGCACCGACTCCAGCACCGCCTGGCTCAGATCTTGGAAACCACCCACCCGGGCGGGCTCCAGCCCGGCTAGCACTTCCAGCAGGGCGTCGCCGGACGCCAGGCCGCGACCGCTGGTGACCCCATGCACCTGATCCGCCACGAACAGCATATCCAGCAGGGTGTCGCCACCCCGCAGGGGCTCCACCAAGGAAGCCGCGACCGAAATGGCCGCCTCGAACAAATCCTCCTGGCCCGGCGCTACGCAACTATCCAGCACCAGGGCTTGGCGACTGTGGTACTCATCTTGATACTCCTTCACCATCGGCTGGCCGGTCCGGGCCCAGGCCGCCCAGTGCAGGTGCCGCATCGAATCACCCGGCCGATACTCCCTCAGACCCACGAACTCCTGGGAGTCGCCCACCGCACCGGCCAAACCCAACCCGCCGGGCTGGAATCGCCGTCGCCCCGGTGGCCGTTGCGGCGGCACCGGATAACGCTGGGGCAGCACCAAAACCCGCCCCTGCCCCCCTAGGACTTGGCTACGATGGGTGAGACCCAGGGGATCCGGCACCCCCACCCGCAGCCCCGGCAGGACCAGATAGCCCCGGCGGCGCGGGGTCAATTCCAATTCGACCTGAGCTTCACCCCCGGCACGCAAGGGCGGCAGCGCCATTGGCTGAGGCGTCTCCACCCGCTGGGCGCGCCCTACCAGCCAGCGCCAACGGGGAAAACCGACCAGCCGATCCAGAAAGTTTTCCTGGCGCTCGCCAGGCGCCGGGCTATTCAGGAAGGTCTCCAGATCGGGGCGCGGATCCGGCAGGGTTTCCTGGATCTCCAGCCGGGGCAGACGGCGGGAACCCAGATTCACCAATTCAACCCCGTAATGGAAGGGTACGCCCAGGGTGGCGTGCCGGGGTAGATGGCGCCGGACCCGCACTCCGGCCGGTCCCCGCCGGCCCGCCAGCCAAGCCACCAACAGCAGCGCCACCCCTACACTGAACGCCTGATGGGCCAGCGTCTGGCGGGTATCCAGACCCAACAAACCAGCCATCAGGGTGCCCGCCAGCACCATGCGGCCCACCGGCGTCAGGCGCCGGCCCAGGAACGCCCGCCAACCGCCGGTCCAGCGCAGGGTGCGCCAGATGAATCGCCGTGGCCAGCCCAGCATCCTCAAACCGGCGGCGCCACCTGTCGCAGGCAATCCCGCACCACCGACGCCCCGTCCCGGCCTCCGAACCGGGCCTGGGGGTCGAGCACCAACCGATGGGCCAGCACCGCCACCGCCACTTCCTGGACTGGCTCCGGGGTCAGAAACTCCAGACCATCGAACAGCGCCAGCGCCTGAGCTACTTTCATCAGGGTCAGGGACGCCCGGGGACTGGCTCCCAGATTGACGCCCTTGGCCCGGCGGGTCGCCGCCACCAATTCCACGATATAGCGCCGCACCGGCTCGCCGACCCGAATCCTCTGGGCCGCCGCCCGCAGCGCCAGCACCTGATCCGGCGTCACGCAGGGTTCCAGGCCATCCAATGGATGCCCCTGGAGTTGGGCGTCGAGAATCGCCATCTCCTGGTCCGTACTGACGTAGCCCAGACCAAAGCGCAGTGCAAACCGGTCCAATTGGGCCTCCGGCAAGGGATAGGTGCCGTGATATTCGATGGGGTTTTGGGTGGCCATCACAAAAAATAGGGCATCCAGGGCCCGGGGTACCCCTTCTACCGTGACCTGGGATTCCGCCATGGCCTCCAGCAGCGCCGATTGGGTGCGGGGGGAGGCCCGGTTGATCTCGTCGGCGAGCAGAATCTGACAAAACACCGGCCCGGCCCGAAAGCGAAAACGCTGTTCCCCAGGATCGAACAGGGACACCCCGAGCAAATCCGAGGGCAACACATCCGGCGTGAATTGAACCCGCTTGAAATCGGCGCGGATCGACCGGGCCAGGGCCTTGGCCAGCGTGGTCTTGCCGGTGCCCGGCATGTCCTCCAGCAACAGGTGCCCGCCGGCGGCCAGTGTCGCCAACAGTTGGCGAATCGCCTGCTCTTGGCCCTGCATCACTTTGGCCAAATTGGCGTGCAAGGCGGCGTACAGGACTTGGGGTTCCATAGGCATGGTCTGATTCGGTGGCTCCAGGTTGCCGATGTTATAGTACCCGCCGTTTTTTTAGCGAAACCCGACTACACCATGAAATTACCCGAGGAACTACAAAAACTGGTGGATTTCACCAAGAGCCAGGGATTGGTCACGGCCATCGCCCAGGATGCGGGCAGCGGTGACATCCTCATGCTGGCCCATATGAACGAGGAGTCCCTGGCCCAAACCTTGGCGACCGGCGAGGCGGTTTACTGGAGTCGCTCCCGGAACCGGCTCTGGCACAAGGGCGAGGAAAGCGGCAACGTGCAGAAGATCAAGGAAATCCTGCTGGACTGCGACGGCGACGCAATTCTCCTGAAAATCGAGCAAATCGGCGGTGCCGCCTGCCATACCGGCAAGCGCAGTTGCTTCTTCCGGCGCCTGTCGCTGGACGGCGTCGAAGATGTGGGACAACAGGTGTTCGACCCGGCCCAGGTGTATCGCAAATAAATTACATCCCGCCGCAGATCGGCGGCTTGTTCACAGGACCCATGCATATGTTCGACGACCAGACCCATCTTAGGATCGGCATCCCCAAGGGCAGCCTGGAAGCCACTACCCAGAAACTGTTCCAATTGGCAGGCTTCAATCTGCGCATCACTAACCGATCCTATTACCCGGACATCGACGACCCGGACCTGCGCTGCATCCTGATCCGGCCCCAGGAAATGGCCCGTTATGTGGAACAGGGGGTTCTGGACTGCGCCATCACCGGCCAGGACTGGCTGTTGGAAACCGGCGCCGACGTGGCCCATCTGGCGGACCTCAAGGCGCCCTGGCCCAACTATGGGGTGGTGCGCTGGGTCATGGCGGTAAAGGAAGATTCGCCGTTTAAGACCGTCCAAGACTTGGAGGGCAAGCGGATCGCCACCGAGGCGGTGGGTATGACCCAACGGTTCCTGGCCAGTCATGGGGTGGAGGCGGACGTGGAGTTTTCCTGGGGCGCCACCGAGGTCAAGCCGCCGATCCTAGCGGACGCCATCGTGGACGTATCCGAAACCGGCTCCAGCCTGCGTGCCAATAACCTACGGGTGCTGCACGTGGTCATGGAGAGCACCCCCCGCTTCGTCGCCAGTCACGAGGCGGTGGCCAACGAATGGAAGCGGGCCAAGATGGACCAGATCCTCATGTTACTCACCGGCGCCATCAAGGCTGCCACCCGGGTAACCCTGGCCATGAACGTGCCTCGCTCCTGCATCCAGGAAGTGCTGGCCCTGTTGCCGGCCCTCAGTACCCCCACGGTTTCGACCCTGGCTGACGAAAACTGGGTGGATATCAGCACCGTGGTGGAAGAAAAGTTGGTGCGGGATCTGGTGCCCAAGATTCATAAGGCGGGCGCCCGGGGCATCATCGAAATGCCCATCAACAAGATCATCGAATAGCTACCTGCATCGCCGTACAGGGAGGTACGGCGGGTCCCAGTCGGGGAGCAGGTTTGGTGCCCGGGGCCGGGGTCGAACCGGCATGACCGAAGTCGAGGGATTTTAAGTCCCTTGCGTCTACCTATTTCGCCACCCGGGCGGGGGTGTTGGAAGAAGGCCGGAAAAATAGCACGCGGGCTCCGGTTCGTCCACCCCGCGCCTCGTCACCCCATCCGGACCATGAAACCCGGATGAACCCCTTATTTGGCAACCTTCTTTTGCCGCACGCAATAGTAATAGGCATCATTAGTCGCCCGCCCCGCCCATTCATGGGCCCGGCCCCGCAAATCCGTGGTCGGCGACGAATAGTAGAAAATGCCGCCAGCCAAATGGTAATAGCTGTCGGATAGCAGGGCCACGCCATTGTGATAGGGTCCGGCAGCCTCCGCCTTGATGATTTCTGCTTCGGTCGGCAGGCGGGCGCCCTGGGAGCGGCAATACATATCAGCGGCGGATTTTGACGTCATTTGACCGCGATGGGCCTGGGCTGGCAGCAGCCATTCTAAGTTAGCTTGCACGATGTGTTGAAACTCCGGAAACCGGTTGCCTTGAAAATAATGGAACACCGCCTCCGCCAGGGACCTGCCCATGTCCGCCACGGCGCAGGTCACGGTAAAACTCTGGCTCTGCCCGGTTTTCAACTTCACCAGGGTCAGGGTCACCCGCACCGCTTGGCCCGGCAGCTTCGTATAATGGGCATAGGCGACCATGGTGATTCGCTCCGCCCGTTTGGATAGCCTATCCAGTAATGGCTTATCGGCCGAAATATCCCGCTGTATTTGATCGGGACTGATGCCCTCAAAGGAAAAATACAACTTAGGTGTGGCGATATGATGGTCCCTCGCCAACTGGGCTAAGGCGCCAATGAATTCTGCATTGAAGCTGACCCCCAGCTTGGCTAGGGCCTTAGCCTGATGGTGCGTGTAAATGGTATCGATGGCACTGATGGCGGCGAGCACCGTGGGGGGGTCCGACTCCAATACATGGAGTTTGGAAAACAGGTGCCGGTCCATGACGTATTCTTCCATGTCGGTGGCGCTTATCAAGGGGATATTGGGCCACACCGAGAATTGCTGATTCTCCGGTTCCCGGAAATCCGCCCGGAACACCGCCTCATCGGTCAGGCCCGGCGCCGGCGCCTGGGCCAAGACCCAGGTGGGGACCAAGGCCGCCCACAGCAGGAATAACAGGAAGGGGAAGCCGGCCCAGCTACTGCTTGCACGATGGCCCGGCCACGGGACCCCCTGGCCCTTGGTTAGGGAGGCGGGGCGATTGACAGGGATGCTGATGGGGCGCATGGCAAAATCCGGTACCGACAGGGATTGGGTGCGCCTCGCCGGCGATTGGCCGGCGCGAGGCGCCAATCGCCAAAAAAATGACCCAGGCGCGGGCAGCCTGTTTCAAGCAAATGTCGGGCCATGGCCGGCGAAGAGCGGGCCTTGCGTGCCACCCGACCCCGGCGTATGATCCTCCGCCCTTAAACCCACAACCCAGGGACCCCAATGCCCAGCGTCAACCCCATCGTCCAGCAAGGCGCCACCGACCCCTCGGGCGGGTTGCGGACGGGCTGGTGGCGGAACGGGCTCCCTCGCAATGGGGCTGCCGGGCTCGGCATCGGCAAGTTCCGCCAACCCAGAGCCGACCGTTAAGCGTTAATCAACTGACCGGGTCCCCCGCCAGTTGTTCTGGCGGAGCGGTGAGAACCGGTCCAACCTCCGACTCCCCTGCCCCGCCATCCGGAAACCCAGCGCCTCTGGCGCCAGGAGGCATGATGGCCGCTATGGGCGGTTCTTCCCTTTGGGTCCTGCCCAGGCCGGACCGTCACCCTGGCCCGGTCCCGCTGGACCGCACCCATCCCCGTGCGCCTGAGCCATAAGGAGGTTCTTATGCCGATCAAACAAGTCATCAACGAAGGTTCCCGGCCGGTCAAGGTGTGGACCGACGAACTGGAGCCCCAGGCGCGCCAACAGTTGGTCAACCTGTCCAAGCTGCCGTTTATTCATCGTCACGTGGCCGCCATGCCGGACGTGCACTGTGGCATTGGCGCCACCATCGGCAGCGTCATCGCCAGCCACAAGGCCATCATTCCGGCCGCCGTGGGCGTGGATATCGGCTGCGGCATGGCGGCGGCGCGTACCAGCCTCAGCGCCGGCCAGCTTGATGAGCGCTCGTTGAAACGGGTGTTCGATCAAATCTCTCGGGACGTGCCGGTGGGCCGGGACCAACATTCTGACGCACGGGCCTTGACCCAAGCGGCTCAGCCGTTCGACGCTCCACTGCGGCGGTTGCTGGACCAGCATCCGGGCCTGCTCAAGACGTTCGGCCGCAACTCCAAATGGGTCAACCAGTTGGGCACCCTGGGTAGCGGCAACCACTTCATCGAGGTCTGCCTAGACGAGTCCAACCAGGTATGGGTGATGCTGCATTCCGGGAGCCGGGGTATTGGCAACGCCATCGGCTGCTATTTCATCGAATTGGCCCGCCGGGACATGGAACGCTGGTTCATCCAAGTGCCGGACCGGGATCTGTCCTATTTTCCGGAGGGCAGTGCGCATTTTGACGACTATGTAACGGCGGTATCCTGGGCCCAGGCCTACGCCCGGGCGAACCGGGATCAGATGCTGACCCTGGTGTTAGCGGCCCTGGCCCGGCATGTGCCACCGTTCCAGGTGACCGGCGAAGTGGTCAACTGTCATCATAATTACGTGGAACGGGAACATCATTTCGACGCCAACGTCTGGGTGACCCGCAAGGGCGCCATCCGGGCCCGCAGTGGTGATCTGGGCATCATCCCCGGCAGCATGGGAACCCGCAGCTATATCGTGCGCGGCCTGGGAAACCCGGATAGTTTCCACTCCTGCTCCCACGGCGCGGGGCGGCGCATGAGTCGCACGGCGGCGGAAAAGCGGTTTTCCGCCGGGGATCTGGCGGCCCAGACCCAGGGCGTCATTTGTCGCAAGGACAAGGGAGTCCTGGATGAAATTCCCGGCGCCTACAAGGACATCGACCAGGTGATGGCCAACCAGTCAGACCTGGTGGAAGTGGTGCATACCCTGAAGCAGGTGGTATGCGTGAAGGGATGATGCTAAGGCCCCCAGGAATGGGGGCGCTAGGAAATTTGGAGGCTGGGGTCGGACTTGAACCGGCGTCCACGGCTTTGCAGGCCGCTGCATGACCACTCTGCCACCCAGCCTTAAGAGCGGGGATTATAGAGAAAAGTCGCCGGGGGAAGCAAGCCGGGGCGGGCGCCGTCGTTCACTGGAACTTGCAATACCGGCTATTGAAATGTCAAATACTCAGTATTTGA
>CAZIHO010000125.1:0-9131 GCA_964538875.1 uncultured Chromatiaceae bacterium | reverse complement strand
CCATGATGAGCAGTTCCGGCTGGACACCCCCGCCGATTTTGTGCCCAAGCGGTTTGATTCAGACCCAGGCCGGTAGGCCGGCGGATCGTCTTAACATCCTTATCTGGCACCCCATAAAACCACCGTCCCCCTCATTCCAGATTCCCCCCCTGGGGTGCCTCGGTGACAAAGGCGATGCGTTGAATGCCGGCTTGTTGCACCGCAGCCATGAGTTGGGATAAGCGCTGATAGCGGGTGTCCCGGTCTGCCCACAGGCGCAGTTCTGGATTGGTCTGACCCGCCAGGCGGGCCGCCAGCCGGGGCGTCAGTTCCTCCCAGGGGCAGGGGCTATCCTCCAACAGCAATTGTCCCTGGGCATCCAGGCTCAAGCGGATGCCGGGCCCGGTTTCGGGCGCGGGGTTGCCAGACACCTGGGGCAAATCCACCGGCAGGGCCCGCTGCAACAGGGGCGCAGTGATGAGAAACACCACCAACAGCACCAGCATCACGTCTACCAGGGGCGTGGTGTTGATTTCCGCCAAGGGTGAGGACAGGTGGCCCGGCGCCTGGGAATCGGACCAGGCCATGTGCTAGCCCCCAACCTGGGGCGCGCTGCGCCAGGTCGCGTCAGCCGCCTCGGGACTGGGCTCGCCGAGCCGCACACCGGCCACCAGGTAGGCGTGCAGGCCATTGGCAAAGCCATCCAGTCGCGCCAGCAGCAGCCGGTTGGAGCGGAGCAAGGCGTTGTAGGCCAACACCGCCGGGATGGCGACGAATAGGCCAGCGGCGGTCATGACCAAGGCTTCCCCCAAGGGCCCGGCGATGCGGTCGAGGGTGACCTGGGACGCCCCGGTCAGGCCAATCAGGGCGCGATGGATGCCCCATACGGTCCCAAACAGGCCGATGAACGGCGCGGTGGCGCCCACCGAAGCAAGGAAAGTCAAGCCCCATTCCAGTCGTGCCTGGGCCATGAGCAGGGACAGGCGCAAGCCCCGGCCGATGAATTCGCCAGCCGCCACGCCGGTACCGATACCACTGCCAGCGGTCTGACGGTAAGCCTGAGCCAGCCCCAGGGTATCGGCCGCCAAGCGGGCGCCCAGGCCGGAGCGGTCCGCCGCCCGGATGGCCGCCAGGGCCGCGCTCTGGCTATCCGCCTGCCAAAAGGCGTCGATGGCGCGGGCCAGGGACCGCCGCGCCCGCAGATAACCGGTCAACTTGCCGAGGATGATGTGCCAACTGCCGATGGACAGCGCCAGCAGCAGGATGGCGACGGCCCGGATCAGGTCGTCGGCCTGGGCCCAGAAATGGGCGAATCCCAGAGATTCGTGCATGGGGGTTAGCCTCTCTTTAAAGGCTGGCGTTAACTGGGGGCGTCGAGCCGGAACAGCACCGGCACCAGCACGGCGGCGGCCACTGGCTCGTTACCGCGCCGGGCCGGCAGAAAACGCCAGCGGCGCACTGCGTCCCGGGCCGCCGCATCCAGGCGCGGGAAACCACTCCCTTGGCTGATTTCCACTGCTTCCGGCTGGCCGTCGGCGGACACTCGCACCCGCAACAGCACCTTGCCCTCCTCCCCTTGGCGCCGGGACTGGGGCGGATAGGCGGGGGGCGGGTTGCGCAAATAGGCTGCGTCGAAGCGGGGTTCCACTAAGGGGGTGCCGGCCGGCGCAGCGGCGGCCAGTGACGCCTGGGCTGGGCTAACGGACGAGGCATCCCGGCCAGCGGCGCCCGGTGCCGGTTTGGCGGTGGTCCGCGCTGGCTGGGGATTCGATTTGGGTTTGGGCGTGGCTTTGGAACTGAGCGCGGGGGCCGGCACCGGGGGCGGAACCGGGCTCTGCACCGGTTCGGGCCGGGGCGCCGGGCTGATGGGGGCCGGTTGGGGCTCCGCCACCGGAGCGGACGTCTCGGTTTTGCTGGGTGCCGGGAGTTCCAGGGTCCGCACCGCCAGCTGGAGCCTCACCGGCGCCAGCGGCGCGGGTTGGGGGGCCACCAGCAGGGCCGCCAGCGCCAAGCCGTGCAGGGCCGCCGCCGCCGCCAGGCTCCCGACCCGGCGGCGCCAGTGGGAGCTTGAGTAAGGAATACCGGCCGGACCACCCTGGCCAACCGAGGGGAGGGCCAGCGGCAGGGTGGCGACCGGCGGGTAATCAGTCAAAGGTCAGGCTCGCCTTGACCCACAGGGTCCGGCCCGGTTCATTGACCTGGGTAGTTTGTTCGTAGCCGGGCACCATGGCACCGGAGCGGCTGATATGCTCGGCGTAGGTGGCGTCGAACAGGTTATCGACACCGGCAGTCACCAGGCTGCGCTTGGTGGGGCGCCAGCCGCCGTGCAGGGAGAACACCGCGAAACCGTCGCTAGGACCCAGGTCTTGACCCACGATGTTGCCTTCGTACAGGGCGTAGCGATCCTGCTCTGACACCAGCCGCAGCAGTCCGCCCGCCGTCCAGGTGCCGTTGTCCCAGGTTAGGCTCAGACGCCCTTCCAGGGGCGGCATCTGCGCCAGGGCGTGATCGTCGCTATCGTTTTCGCCCCGCACATAGGCCAGGCTGGCCTCGCCCTTCCACTGGGGCGTGAACGCGTAGCTCAGCCCCGCCTCGCCGCCCCAGGTGCTGGCGTCGATGTTGCGGGTGATGGAGACGGTGCGGGCCGTATCGCCACTGCCCCGCTTGACATTAGATTGGATCAGGATGTAATCGTCGATCTGGTTGGCGAATCCGGCCAGGTAGCCGCTCCAGGGACCGGACTTCCACAGGGCGCCGATGTCCAACTGGCTGGTGCGTTCCGGATCTGTGCTGGCGAAGGCGCTGGGTTCCGCCTCGGTGGGGCCTTCCTTGCTTGACGAGACCAGTTCCCAATAATCGGGGAAGCGCTCCACATGGCCCAAGCCGCCGTACAGGGTGACACCGGCGCCCAGATCCCGTTCATAGCGGACAAAGCCGCTCGGCAGGATGTCGTCCCGCTCCGCACCGGCGGTGGGATTAGCCACCGTGGCGGTGCCCAGCTTGAGGGTTTGACGCTGATCTTCGGCCCGCCAAAAGTCGGCCCGGACCCCCGCTACCAGCCGGTCTGCCGCCGTCAGTTGCTGGGTCAGTTCACCAAACAGGCCGGTCTGATTGAAATTGGCGTCCTCGGTCCGGGCCAGGTTCTCGTAGGGCAGCATGAGTTCGTTCATGGTGGACCGCAGGCTGTGCTGGTTGGACTGGCCGTCCAGGCCCAGCACCAACTGGGTCTTGTCTCCGGCCCGAAGGCTGGCCACCAGGCTGCCGCCGGTGGTCTCCCGATCCGGGTTATTGGCCATCATCGAGCCGCTGGTGGATGTCCGCAGGCTGTAGTTATCCATCACATGATCAATGTAGTTGTAATAAAGCTGGGCCTCCAGCTTTTCCAGCCAGGGGGTCAGGTGCAGCTTTTCCAGTTTGATCCCGAAGTTTTCCCGGTCGAACTTGACGCCATCCATGCTCCGGTCCGCGTAGGCCGCTTCCCCATCGCTACGCACCGCCGAGATTTCCAGCCGGGTGTCCGGGTCCGGGGTCCAGCCCAGGGCGCCGCTGGCGTTCCAGCGCCGGTATGCGGAATGGACATCCTTGCCGTCCCCATCTTGATAATCGTCCGAACGGGAATGGTTGCCGGTACCCCGGACATAAAACTCGGAATTGCCGGCGCTGCCATCGACGATCTCGTCATGACGGCCAAAGCTACCCCCCAGGACACTGCCATAAAAGCGTCCGCCTGGCGTGGCGAAGGATTCCGGGTCCCGCTCGAACAGCACCACGCCAGCCACGTTACCGGGTCCGTAGCGCACCGTCTGGGGCCCCTTCAACAGGCGGATTTGGTCGAAGGTTTCTGGAAACACATAGGCGGTGGGCGGGTCCATGCGCATACCGCAGCCGCCTTGCAGTTGTTCCCCGTCGATCAAGATATTGAGCCGGGAGCCAGCCAGACCCCGAAACACCGGGTCCCCGTCGGTGCCGCCCTTGCGGATCAGACTCATGCCAGGAATGGCCTTGAGAAACGCAGCCCCATCCTGGGCCGGCAACGGCTGCTGGGCGGCCTTGGCGTCGAAGCGGATTTCCAGGGGCGTTTCCATGGGTGGTGCGGTGACCAGCACCTCTTGCAAGATTGCGGGCGGCGCCTCAGCGGCATCATCCCCCGCCCACACCGGCAGCGCGGTGGCCAGGGACAGGGAGAGCAACGACCGGGGGAAAATCTGCTGGTGCATGGGAATCCTTGGCGACGGACTAGGTACGAAAGGAGGCCTAATTTAGTGAACGCCGGGGCTGCCCACAATGCGACAAATTGCCGCACGACAGCCGGTCACAGCGCTGGGATAATCCGCCCGCGATGCTGAAATTATTTCTCTAAGCCCGGATGCCCATTGCCCTGTCCCCAGCCTTGGGCGGCAACCCGCGCGGCGACCTGGACCTGATCCTTAGGCTGCGCTGGCTGACCCTGGCCGCCATGCTGGCCGCCTTGGTGTTGGCGCCCCTGGCACTGGAACTCAGCTTGCCCTGGCTGCCCATGCTGGCCGTGGCGCTGCTGGTGGCGTTGGTCAACGGGCTGACGCTGATCTGGCGCCGGGTGGGCGGCGCACCGCCGCTGGTGGCCCAGTTGGGATTCGATTTGCTGGCCTGGTCTCTGTTCATTTTTTGCTCTGGCGGCGCCACCAACCCCCTCATTTCTATTTTGCTGCCCTTGGTCGCCATCGGCGCCGCCCGCTTGCCGGAACGCCAAGCCTGGGCGCTGGGCCTGCTGGCGGTGATGGCCTATTCGGGCCTGTGGCAATTCCACTGGCCGCTGTCGATCGCCAACGAAGCCCTGGCGATACGGCTGCACTTGGCGGGCATGTGGCTCACGTTCTTCGTGTCGGTGGGCGTAACGGTCTGGTTCGTGGCCCGCATGACGGCGGCGGTGCGGGACCGGGACCAGGCCCTAGCGGCAGCCCGAGAGCAGAGCCTGCGCCATGATTGGGTCCTGTCCCTGGGCAGCCTGGCCGCCGGCACCGCCCACGAATTGAGCACGCCCATGGCCACCCTCGCCATGCTGGTGGACGAACGGCGTGCCGATCCGCAACTGGCGCCGGACTTGCGTGAGGATTTAGACCTGATGGCGGTGCAGGTGCAGGCCTGCAAGCAATCCCTCACCCGTCTGGCGATTCGCGCCGGCCAGGCGCGGGCCGATCAGCGGCTCCAGTGCCGCGCCGATCACTGGCTCAAGGACCTGGTCCAGGGCTGGCGCGCCCTCTATCCAGCCACCGAACTGAGCCTGACCCTGGACCCGGGCTTGGCCCATATTTACCTTGCCCCGGACCTTTCCCTGGAGCAGGCCCTGCGCAACCTGGTAGATAACGGGGTGGCGGCCAGCCCTGCCCGGATAGAATTGCACGCCGGCCAGCTTGATGAGATGTTAGAAATCCGCGTCAGCGACCGGGGACCCGGCATCACCGCCCAGGTGGCGTCGGCCCTGGGCCAACCCCAGTCATCCCAAGCCGGCATGGGCATTGGCCTGGCCCTGACCCTAGGTACCTTGGAACGCTACGGCGGCGGCCTGGACCTGATTCCCCAACCCCAGGGCGGCACTCAGGCCAGGGTGTGGCTGCCCCTGGAACGCTTGCGCTTACCATGAATTCCGGCCAGCCTCAGGTGTTGGTGATCGACGACGACCCGGCCTATAACCAGGTCCTGTGCCGTGCACTGACCCGGCGCGGCCTGGCCGCCGCCGGCGCTCTGGACCCGGAACAAGCGCTGCGCCAAGCAGAGCTGCACCGGCCGGCTTACCTGATTTTGGACCTCAATCTCGGCGGCCGCTCCGGGCTCAACCTAATTCAGCCGCTGCTGACCCTCTGTCCCGGTGCCGCCCTACTGGTACTCACCGGCTACGCCAGCATTCCGACCGCCGTGGGGGCAATCAAGCTTGGGGCCAAGGATTACCTGGCCAAACCTGCGGACGTGGACGCCATCCTGCGCGCCCTGACCGGCGCGGCGGTGGCAATGCCCAACCAGGCCGAGGAGGAGGTCATGTCGGTGCAGCGCCTGGAGTGGGAACATATCCAACGGGTACTGACCGAACAGGGGGGCAACATCACCGCCGCTGCCCGCGCTCTGCGGATGCACCGCCGCACCCTACAACGCAAGTTGGCCAAGCGGCCACCCCAGGGCTGAGCGAACCGGGGCGATCGCCCCGCCAAAGGGCCGGGTCCGCGCCTCGCCGAAAATATTCCAAATAAACCGCTATCTTTTTGCGTCGCCATGGTATAAGGTTATGGTTCTTGCAGGTTATCCCGAAGCACTTCCGCAGTTTCTTGCCTAGTTTGTTCGCGGCACTTCCCTGGATTTCTCGGAAACGAATCTGCGCCACCACGACTGTTGTTTTGGCGTTGAGGAAATCAACTGGGTAATGGCTGATCAGATCATGGGACCCATCGGGTCAGGGGATTCTTCCCCGCTTGAGATAGCTCCGATCTTCGCACCACTAGGCAACGGTTCTCGGATTGAGCGTTGGCGGCCGGGACCCGTCCGCCCCGTTAAAGTCGAGGGCAAGCCTAGTCTTTAGGTCAACCCGCAAGAGCCGGTCTCGCTTGGTAGAGACCTCGTTTGAAGCAATCCATCTTACATGCATTGGTTTTTTAATCCTTATGATCCAGCAGAACAAACTTTACGTCGGTAACTTGCCCTACACCGCTGATGACGCCCAGCTCCGCGAGGTGTTCTCGCAGTATGGCGACATTCAGGACCTGGCCCTCATCATGGACCGGGACACGGGGCGGCCGAAGGGCTTTGCGTTCGTGACCTTCGCCACTCAGCAGGCAGCCGAGAAGGCCCTGGCCCAGAATGGCAAGGACATGGGCGGACGCGCCATGCGTGTCAACATGGCCGAAGAGAAGAAGCCCCGCAGTGGCGGATACGGCGGCGGCGGCTCGCGCTGGTAGTCGGCTAGGATGCCGCGAGTCGTCCTCCGGGGCGATTCGCGGCTGACGTCGGGGCGGTAGGACATCCAGGGGCCTGACCACTGGTTCAGAGCCACTTGGTACCCACCTCTCCCCGCACCGCGAACGGGGATCTATCCCTGTGCTAGCGGTTTCTCATGTCCAGTGCCCACATTCGCACGGCCCACGGCATTCTCATTTTTGGCCAAGGGCATCCCGTCATCCGCTCCCTGCGGAAAAATACCCAAGGTCCCACCCTCCACGGCACCCAAATCTGGCAATCCAGCTATGCCATCATGGAATACTTGGAGGACCATCCCCTGCCTCCCGGCACCCGGATCATGGAGATCGGCTGCGGCTGGGGCGCCCTAGGTACCTTTTGCGCGAAACGCTTCGGCGCGGACGTATTGCTCACGGATGCGGACAGCAACGTGTTCCCCTACGCGGATGCCCACGGCCAACTTAACGGGGTGCAGATGCGCACCGAGCGGCAGCAGTTTGAGCATATATCCGCTGCACGGCTCAGCGAACAGCAACTGATCCTGGGCGGCGATATTTGCTTTTGGCCGGACTTGGCCCGGCAACTGCAACGGCTGATCCAGCGTGCGCTGGCCAACGGCGTGCAACAAATCTTGCTCGCCGACCCGGGCCGCAAGACCTTCATGCAGCTCGCCGACCACTGCCAGGACTGGTATGGCGCCGAATTACTACCCTGGCGCCTGGGAAAAAAGACCAAGGCCAAGGGCCATCTGCTAGTGATCCACAATCACCTACTGGCCCGGCCGGCTTAGGCCACCGTCCTGTTGGACGGCGGCACCTCCGGATCAGCGCTTTCTTGACGACGACCAGGCCAGCCCGGTGCGTCCCGAAAAGCTGCGTGAATTGAAATTTTCCGCGCAATCCAGTGCATAAGCGGTCACTTCCTCGTGACTGCCGCTGTGGATCCCCACGATGCGAGAGCGGCCGGCCGCCAATACGTAGCGGTACCATTCCTTGCCGCCGTCCCCGTCCGGGTTTCCCACGGGTTCGACCGACTCCAGACGATAGCGCCCGCCGGGGCGAGCCAGCACCAGGAGATCCTCATCACCGGGCAGGCCATCCGTGTCCAGGACCGCCGGGGAATCCTGATCGGTAGCATTCGCCTCCCGTACCTGCAACATGGCGCCGGCAAATGGCCGGCCATCCAAATCCTTGATAGCAGCCTGGGCCTCCCGAGGCGGCATATCCGCAAACCCGAAGCCCGGCCTGCTGCGATCATGGGCGGCCCGGTGAAAACTAAGAGAATCGAGGGTACCAAATTGAGACAGGAGTAATCGCGCCGCTTCCGCGTCCACCTCGGGCGGAAAACCAAATAAATAGAGGGTGGTCATGTGGCGTGTCCTCCAGCCGAGGGGTGATTTAGGGAACACATCCCCTGCTTACATCCATTTGCAACCAAAAACCCCGGACCAGGCCGGGGTCTTGGAGTCTAGCGTCCCGCAGGAGGAGGCGCCCCCATGTCTGCCGGGGCCGCCGGGTAGGCGCCGCCCACGGGCGGCGGACCACCATAGCCACCACCATAGGGCGCGCCATAGCCGCCGTAGGGGCCATAACCGCCGTAGGGATAACCACCCCAATAGGGTTGGTTATAACCATAGCCCCGATAGCTGTTTTGACCGCGGCCGCTGCCGCCGCCGCTGAAGCTCATGTCGAAATTACCGGAACCGGAACCGTCGTTCCACCAATCACTGTTGTTGCCCCAACCACCAGGACCACCGCCCCAGGGACCGCCGCTCCAAGGAGCACCGCCGCCCCAAGGCCCACCACCCCAGGCATGACTCGCGGAGAAAGGCACGGCGAGCAGACCCAGCGCCGCGGCAATCGAGATCGCCTTCGTTAGTTGCTTCATTCATTACTCCAGGACTATTAAGCCTATCGATGGATTCGCCACATACAAACCACCTCCTCCCCTGGACCCATGGCGGGCGCGGTTGAACTCTTGACGGATGGAGAGGCTGGAGCGGGAAATTCCCGGGCAAGCCGCCGTCACCACAAGGCGCCCCCCGAACGAGCCGGTAGACGGGGCGCGAACCATCGCGTTGCACTAGCGTGGGCCCGGAGATCCCCAATGGGATTGGAGCAGGAGCCAGAAAAATGGGCTTTTTGCTTGCTTACACTGTCATTTAAGTAAAAAAGTGAAAGCCGCAGGTTTCAGTATAGACTTTTGTTGACCAGCGCACCCGGATTATTTTG
>CAZIHO010000124.1:0-9227 GCA_964538875.1 uncultured Chromatiaceae bacterium | reverse complement strand
CCCGGCCGGCCTGGAGCTATACTGGCGAGCCGAATCCGGGCCTCGATCAAGGCCCGCCCTGTCCCGCCCCGCCGAGTGACGCCACCCCATGGAGATCAATGGAGCCCTATTTTCGTCCCAGTTTCTTTGGGTGGTGGGCGGCCTGTACGCCGCCGCCCTCTATCTAGCGGGGCGCCTGGCCTGCTGGAGACGCTTGCTGATTCCCCGCCAATCGCACCTGTTCTTCGGTACCGTACTGGTGCTAAGCCTGCTGTGGCTGGTGCGCGCCTACCCCAATCCGGATTTGACCTACCATTTGACCGGAGCCACCACCCTAACCCTGATGCTCGGCTGGTCCTTGGCGCTGGTTGCGTCCAGCCTGGCGCTGGTGGTGGTCACTCTGAAAACGGACGCCTCTTGGCAGGCATTTGCCCTCAACGCCTGGCTGGTGGGACTGGTGCCCATAACCTTGACCCAGGTGACCTTGGTGCTGGTGCGGTCGCTGCTGCCGAAGCAATTTTTTATCTATGTCTTAGTCAATGGCTTTTTGACCGCCGGCTTGGCCGGTCTGATCACCGGCTACCTGGCGTCCGGCCTGCTGGCCTGGAGCGGGGCCTATGAACTAGGCAACTTGCGGCATTCCCTGCTGCCCTACTTTCCCCTCATGTTTCTGCCCGAGGCCATGTTAAATGGCTGGATCATCACCGCCCTGGTGGTGATGCGGCCGGAATGGGTAGATTCCTTCAGCGACAAGCTCTATTTGCACGGCAAGTAAGCCGGCGGCGGCACAGCCCGGGCGCCGGCTGACGGGGCTGGTCCTGCCTAGCTCCCGGAGCAGATGCCCCGCAAATAGGCGGCGAAATCTTTGCCCAGTTCCGGGTGCTCCAGGGCGTATTCCACGGTAGCCTGCAAATAGCCAAGCTTGCTGCCGCAGTCGTATCTTTTGCCCCGGAACGGATAGGCGATCACCGGTTCTTCCTGAAGCAGGGCCGCGATGCCGTCCGTGAGTTGGATCTCGCCACCGGCGCCCCGGCCCGCACTGTCGATCTTGTCGAAAATCGCCGGGGTAAGGATATAACGCCCCACCACCGCCAGGTTGGACGGCGCCTGGCCAGGCTTGGGCTTCTCTACGATAGAGGTTACCCGCAGCTCCCCGTCCGGCCCGGCTTCGGTTTTGACGATGCCGTACTTAGAGGTTTCTTCCCAAGGCACCTCCTCCACCGCCAGCACACTGCATTGATAGCGCTCGTAAACCTCAATCATCTGGGCCACACAACCGGAGCCCTGGCCCTTGATGAGATCGTCGGCCAACAGCACCGCGAACGGTTGGTCCCCCACCACCGGCCGGGAACAGAGGACCGCATGCCCCAAGCCCAGCGCTTCCGCTTGGCGCAAGTAAATGCAACTCACGTCAGCGGGAAGTACCTGCTGCACTAATTTCAAAAGTTCCGTCTTGTGCCCCGCCTTCAGCTCCGCCTCCAGTTCATAGGCTTTGTCAAAGTGGTCTGGAATAGCCCGCTTATTGCGGCCGATGATGAACACCAGGCTGTCGATGCCCGCCGCTTCCGCTTCCTCGGCTGCGTATTGGATCAGGGGCTTGTCCACGATCGGCAGCATTTCCTTGGGGTTGGCCTTGGTCGCGGGCAAAAACCGGGTGCCCAAGCCCGCGACCGGAAATACGGCCTTGGTGACTTTTTTATTCATTAAAGGGGCCTTTGCGTCAGGGGTTCAAAGTAAACAGGGTCCGTCAGGGGGCTAACTCGGCGTTGAGGGACAGCAGGGCTTGCAGGGGATCCGGGGCGGCGGTCACCGGGCGGCCGATGACCAAATAGCTGGCGCCCGCCGCCAGCGCGTCCCGGGGCGTCATGACGCGCCGCTGATCGTCCTGGGCGGCGCTGGCCGGCCGCACCCCCGGTGTGACCAGCAGGGGTGCCGGACCCAGGTCGGCGCGCAGCCGGGCGGCCTCCCGGGGTGAACAAACCACGCCATCCAGGCCCGCCTGCTGGGCCAGGCGAGCGAGTCGCAGTACCTGTTCCTCGGGACCATCCCGCCAACCCAGTTCCAGCAAATCGGCGGAATCCAGACTGGTCAGCACCGTCACCGCCACCAGCAGGGGCCGGGAGGAACGCTTGGCCAGACTGTCCCGGGCCGCTTCCAACATGCGCCGGCCACCGGAAGCATGGACGTTCATCATCCATACACCTAGATCCGCCGCCGCCGCGCAGGCCGCCGCCACCGTGTTGGGAATATCATGATATTTCAGGTCCAGAAAGACCTGAAATCCCTGGGCTACCAGCCGCTCCACCAACGGTGGGCCGGCGCGGGTAAACAATTCCTTACCCACCTTAACCCGGCAAAGCTGGGGCGACAGGCGCGCCACCAACGCCAGGGCCGGGGCGGCGTCCGGATAATCGAGGGCCAAAATAATCCTGGGATCCGCTTGAGCCGGCATGTCAACCTCCGCTGGTTAAGCTAGGTATCCCTGCAAAAGCGGGCTTTTCCAGGGTAACAACTAGCATTTTCTGGTGCCGCCGGCCGCGCCCAGCTAGCTGGGTTCGAGGAAGGGGCGGACCGTCGCCCACCCCTTGCAACCGGGACACTGCCAATGCAAGCGCCGGGCGGAAAATCCGCAGCGACCACATTGATAGGCCGGCTGCTTGTCGTGCAGGCGCCGCACCAGGCGCTGGAGTATATCCAAGGTTTCCCGATATTCCGCCACGTCGGTGGAGCGGCGCTTAAGTTCAATGTAGCGCTCCAGGACAGCCAGATCCGCGTGGCTTTGCAGGTGGTCGGTGATCGCCTGAAGGGCCGCCCCCTCCCCGACGCGCACCGCCAGCAGGTCCGCGCGAGCCAGCAGGATGCGGCTGTTCTTGGAAGTGTGATACAGGCGGTCCAGATAGTCGTCCAATTCGTCCAGGCTGCCCTGTTGCCGACAGGAGTCGATCAAATGGGGCAGCATTTCCGGAACCAGGTCCGGGTCCTGGTCTGCCACCTGGCGGTAGGACCGGATCGCCGCCCGCAGGTCGCCCCGGGCCCGCTCCATGCCCGCCTGGATCAGGGTCGCCCGCACACAGCCACCATCCACTTCCAGGGCGAGGCGGCATAGATTCCAGGCCTTGGCGGTATCGCCGGCAGCCAGGGCGTCTTCCGCCATTTCACAATGGTAGTGGGCGATGTCCGGATATTGAGGTTCGCTGGACAGAGCTTCCAATTGGCGCGCCACCTCCAGACATTGCACCCAATCCTTTTCCTGCTGATAGATTTCCTTGAGATTGGACAGGGCCTTATAGCGGTGCACGCCCATTTCCACCAATTCCCGGAACAGACTCTCCGCCCGGTCGAACAGGCCGGCCCGCATATAATCCTGGCCCAATTCCAGCAAGGCCAGCGCCCGTTGTTCGCGGCTCAAACTGGGCCGGGCGATGAGGTTCTGGTGAATGCGGATGGCTCGATCTACCTCACCGCGCCGGCGAAATAGATTTCCCAGCGCCAGGTGGGTTTCCACGGTCTCGCTATCGACTTCCAACAGCCGAATGAATAGATCAATCGCCTTATCCGGCTGTTCATTCAGAACATAATTCAAACCCCGGAAGTAGGCCGGATCCCGGTGACCCCCATCCTCCGACTCCGCCCGCTGACTGCGGCGGGCCGCGAACCACCCGGAAGCGGCGGCGACCGGCAGCAACAGCAGCAACAACTCCATCATCAGCCTATAAATCCTTTATCGGGAGGATACGCAGGTTGCTGATCTCCCGCTCGGCCAAATGGGCCTTGCGGCGCAATCTCAGGTTCTCCCGTTTAATGCGCAAGATCAGGCCCAGACTGGCCAGGATGCCGAGCAGGCCGCCCAGCGCCAAGGCGCCCACTAGGATCAAGGGTAAGGGCGACTGGAAGCTGACCATATAAAGGTCTAGTCGCACCGGTTCCGGATTCACGACCGTCAAGGCGGCGCCGATGACCGCCACCAGGAGGAGGATCAACAGTTTCAGGATCCACAAGGCACACCTCCCGGGTTAAATCCCGTCAGCCATGGCGAAAAATTCCATGATAGCGACCGGACCGCCGGTCCCGCCAGGGATACGACCGGGATCCCAGCCGCGGGGCGGCCGGACCAGGCAGAAGGATTCAGGGCTTGCGGAGGCAGCGGACTCGGCATGGCCCCGTCAGTTCGCGGACCTCAGGCAAAATCGTCGATCAGACCGACCAGGGTGGTGCGGGTCTGGGCCAGTGCCAGAGCGGCATCCGGATCTTCCTCGCCGCTGTCCCAGCCCGTCCCGGGGCTCGACTGGCCGCTACCCTGTCCCTGCTGGGCCTGGGCCTGGCTTTGGCCCCCGTCCTGCTGGCTGACACTGGCTTGGGTCAGGGTCAGTTGATTCTCGGCCAACATCTCCCGCAGGCGGGGGATCGCGCTTTCCAGTGCATCCCGGGTCAAAGCGTGGGAGGCGGTGAAACTCACGGTCGCTTGATCATTGTTGACCATCACCCGGATTTCCACCGGTCCCAGGTCCGGCGGATTTAAATGGATCTCCGCCGACTGGATGTCCTTGCCCAGCATCCACAGCACCCGTTCCCCCAAGGCATTGTTCCAGGACGGATGCCCGACCGGAGTCGGAATCCGCGGCGCGGCGGTCGCCGCCTGGCCGGCACCGTCCCTGGCGGACCCGCTGCCACCGGAACTGAACTGAGTGGGCAGCATCTCTTGGCCTAGATCCACACCGGCGGTTTCCGTGGCCGGGTCAGTTGGGTCGGCTTGGCTTTCCACCCAATCGACGCCAGCGGGAATCGGCGGCGCTGCGGCGAGTTGGGCCTTTAGGGACCGGGGCATCGGCTGCTCCACTCCATCCAGGACGGAAAACTTAGCCGGCAAGGTCTCTGGGTCAACGACCTCCCCCGCTACCTGGCTGACTTCCTCGAAGGTACCAGCGACCTGCGCGGCAACCGCCGGGGCCACTGGTACCACCGCCAACTCCCGCAACTGCTCCAGAATTGCCCCGGCGTCCCCACCCAGATGCGCCGGCTCAGTATCGAGGAGCGCGTTTGCCGCCTCCGGCATCAGATTGCCGCCCTGTAACCATTGCCAAACTGCGTCAGCCTGGTCCGGGGGTAGGCTATCCAGCCAAGCCATGAGTGAATCGAGGATCGAATCGTCCAAGCGGAGGTCCGGGTCCTGGAGCTTGGTCCGCAGCCCAGCCAGCAGTTCATCGCCGATTAGCAGCGGGTCGGCGGACGCGGCCAAGCCACCTTCCCCATCCACCGCGATCCCGGAAGGAAACTGACTCAGCCATTGGGACCAGGCCGCCGTCATCCCCATCGGCGCAGCCTGACCGGCCCCAAGGTCGGAGCCCAGAGTCGTCCCGGCTGCGCCCTGCGCCGAGGTTTGAGAAGAAAGCGTCTCGATCAAGCCGCCGGCGCCGTCCCAGGACCGGCGCAGCAGCAACCCAAACTCGGGGGTATTCAGGCTCGCTTCCGGGTCCGTGTAGCCCGCCGCCGACAACTTGGTTTCTGAAATTCCTGGGACCTTTGGCGACCCCGGCAACCCATTGAGTCCTAGCAACGCCATGGTCTTGCTCTCGTGGAAACTAGCGATGCTCGGAACAGAGCAGCAACCGTGCCAACCAGCGCGGATCAGGTCGCTGGGTCCGCCACCAAGTTTGCACCGACTCCAGGTCCGACGGATGACTAGACATGCAGTCGGCGCATTTCCGGGTTTTCTTCGGCGGTTTCCCAAATGGCATCGAATTGCTTGCGCAGATGCCGCACGGTCAAGGGCGCATGATAATCGGCGCTGGCCTCATAGCGAGTGGAAAGCTCACGATGCACATAGCCGGAATCATCAATGAGTAAAAAGCTCTCGGGAAAATGCAGCCAGTCGACGCCGGGACGACGAATTTCAATCTTGGACGTCAGTCGCCGCGCCAATTCCAACAAGCGGTGTCCCCGCTGAACCGCCGGCTCATGGTCCTGTAATAGGATGCGAATCTGGCTCGTGCGTCCCCGCAACGCCAATTCCTTAAGCGCGTCAAGGAACGGAGACTGGTCATACAGGGTCCGGTCCAGATCCCGGGTCAACAGGCAACAATCCCGCCGAGCTTGCGCGAGCATATGGGCGCTCACCAACCGGCAGCCATCGCTATCGGTCAGCAGTATTTCCCCGGCGGTTTCCCCAAGGCGACGCCGGTTCAACTCATCCGCGTCCATGGCCACCTCCATAATAATGCTAGATAGACAACCACCGATGCCACAAACCCTACCCCGGGTCGGAAATGGTCTATTATCCTCCCGGTGGAGGTTCAGACTTTAGAGTGATTCTCAATAAACCTTGGGGATTTCAATCTCCGAGAGTCACCAGGCGCACGAGACTGGCACTTGCACCAGCCTGGCTTTACACTCCACAATATCAGGAAATCGCTATAACTTGTTGCGCGCACACCAAGGGTTCGTGCTATCCTCGCAACTGGTTATGCGTTGTTACTCTAGCATCTCGCGCGCTTGGGACGGCAAAACGCCGCATGCCGGCGACCAGCATCCCCCAGCGGCTGTCCGATTTTGGACCAACCACGTGTACTCCAAGGGGCGGAGACCGCGGAACCGTTTTTTTATGACCCCAAAAAGGAAACCGCAGATGATCATGAGAGAGAAGAAGATTGTACGGCTCTTCGGGCTGGCGGCCCCCATCGCCCTGATGGTCGGCCTTGGGGCATCGACCCAAATCCTGGCCGCGGACATGCCTTACGCCCACACCGCGCGGGACAGCGCAGTGACCAACCCTTATGGCGAGTGCTACAAGACCGAAGATGGCAAGCCGAACCTGCAGCCCT
This sequence comes from uncultured Chromatiaceae bacterium, assembly GCA_964538875.1. Lineage (GTDB taxonomy): Bacteria > Pseudomonadota > Gammaproteobacteria > Chromatiales > Chromatiaceae > CAZIHO01. The sequence continues at coordinate 2,430 of CAZIHO010000124.1, read as the reverse complement.
GCGGATCGGCCCCGCCTCCTCCTCCTCCTCCGGTCGTTCACAAGAGCTATGTGGTCAAGGGCGTGAACTTCGCGTTTGATTCCTCCCGGCTGACTGGCGCTGGCGAAGCCGTGCTGGATCAGGCCGCCCCGGAAATCAAGGGCACCAAAGCCCGCTATGAAGTCGCCGGCCACACCGACTCCAAGGGCACCAACGCCTATAACCAGGCGTTATCCGAGCGTCGCGCCAACACCGTCTATCAGGGTCTGGTCAAACGCGGCGTGCCCTCCAGCCAGCTCCATTCCCGCGGCTATGGCGAAACCATGCCGATCGCGGACAACAAGACCGAAGCTGGCCGCGCGGAAAACCGTCGCGTCGAGATCAACCCGGTCAAGTAAGGGTGTCCGGCGCGAGGGTTTCGACCTCCGCGCCCGCGCCTCGGGGCTCTGATGTTTGACATCAGGGCCCCGTTGCTTTTTCGCCTGGTTAAAAGTCGCGCGCCTGTTGGTCCGCGTTGCCCCGGTAACCCGCTGGTGTCAAGGCGATCAAGCGCGCCTTGGCTTCCGCCGGAATGTCCAATGCCTCGATGAACCGGCGCAGGTCCTCCGGTCCAATCCGCTGACCCCGGGTCAGTTCCTTCAGACGCTCATAGGGCCTATCCACGCCATGACGGCGCATCAGGGTCTGAATGGGTTCCGCCAGCACTTCCCAGTTGGCGTCCAAATCCTCCCGCAAGCGACCCTCGTCCGCCTCCAGCCGGCCCAGCCCGCGCAAGGTGGATTGCAACGCAAGATCCGCATGGGCCAATCCGACGCCTAGATTGCGCAATACGGTGGAGTCCGTGAGGTCCCGTTGCCAACGGGAGATGGGCAGTTTCTGGCTCAGATGATCCAAAATCGCGTTGGCCAGGCCCAGATTACCTTCCGCGTTCTCGAAGTCGATGGGGTTCACCTTATGGGGCATGGTGGACGAGCCCACTTCCCCGGCGATAGTTTTTTGGCGGAAATAGCCCAGGGAGATATAGCCCCAAAAATCCCTGCATAGATCTAGCAATATGCTGTTGCAGCGGATCAAGGCGTGAAACAGCTCGGCCATATAGTCATGGGGCTCGATCTGGGTGGTGTAGGGATTCCAGCCCAGCCCCAGGGATTCCACGAACCCTCGGGAAAATCGGGGCCAATCGAGATCAGGATAGGCTGCCAGGTGAGCGTTGTAGTTACCTACTGCGCCATTGATCTTGCCGAGCAAGGCCACTTGGGCCAGCGCCTGGCGCTGGCGTTCCAGCCGATAGCCGAGATTGGCTATTTCCTTGCCCAGGGTGGTGGGTGACGCGGGTTGGCCGTGGGTACGGGCCAGCATGGACCGCTCGCCATGCTGGTGGGCCAGGTTGCGCAACGCCTCGATCAGTTGGTCCAAGTGCGGTAACAAGATTTGTTCGCGACCCTCCCGCAACATGAGGGCATGGGCCAAATTGTTGATGTCCTCGGAAGTACAGGCGAAGTGGATAAATTCGCTCACCGCCGTCAATTCCCTATTTCCGGCGATTTTCTCCTTGAGGAAGTACTCCACTGCCTTGACGTCATGATTGGTGGTCCGCTCAATCTCCTTGACCCGCTGGGCGTCCCCCAGGCCGAATCCAGCCAGGATGCCGTCCAGTACCTGGTTGGCCTCATCGGAAAACACCGGTACCTCCGGAATACCGGGTTCCGCCGCCAGCGCTTGCAGCCAGCGCACCTCCACTAGCACCCGATAACGCATCAGACCATATTCGCTGAAGATCGGCCGCAGTCCGGCGGTTTTGCCGCCATAACGGCCGTCGATGGGAGATACGGCGGTCAAGGTCGAAAGGTCCATGGTGTCGGTACTCGCTGCTGACTGAAGAGAAACACGGGCCCCGGCCGGAGTCGTGGGTCGCGCCAAGGATCGGATTGTAGGGAGGCGGGTCGAACAGCGCGAGTGGCAACGACAACTTTTAATACTATTACCCTTTACCGGGAAGATATTAAAGCGTCAAAAAATAATCTCTATATTTCCTAACAATGTGATTTGATTCACAATAACCCCTAATTTCGCCAATTAATTGGCGTGAGCTGCCGATAGCCAGGATAGGCCCAGCCGTGGTTAGGAAACCGTCATGCACACCCTCCGCTTGTTTCAGCAGCGTTTGATTCCTATTTTCCTAGCCGGCGCACTAAGTCTGCTTCTCCCGCACATCACCGAAGCGGGAGGCAATCCTCAACCCAACAAAGTCTCCGCCCAACATTGGGATCGGCTGCAAACCCTGCTAGCGGAAAATGGAACGGTACGGGTACTCGTTGGACTACAGAACGAGACACAATCAGGCCTACCCTCCCAGGCAACAAACACTGCCTACACCACCGCGATCGCTGCTATGCAGGACCAAGTCCTGGCCCGGCTACCCGCTAAGGCTGCCAGCAATAGTCAGAAATT
>CAZIHO010000123.1:0-9339 GCA_964538875.1 uncultured Chromatiaceae bacterium | reverse complement strand
GGCGACGGCTGATCGCTGCGCTGAGGGCCGGTGGCGGCAACCCTCCTGCTAGGCCGCCGCAGCCGACCAAGAGGTCGCCACCAGAGCCCAGGTTTGGCTGGTCGGCAGCCCTCCCCGGGTGGATGGCGTGGCTATCCCGGCGCACCAAGACGCTCCCGGATCCGCTCCGCCACCCGCAGGGCGTTGGCATAAATGGTCCAGGTATAGGGCACGCTGCCGCCGGTGGGCATGAAGCTGGCATCGGTGACGTAGAGGTTGTCCACCTCGTGGGCACGGCAATCCGGGTCCAACACTGAGGTAGCCGGATCGGTGCCGAACCGGCAACCGCCCGCCATCAGATTGGGGGGCGGCGCGCCGTCCACCGCCGAGCGCACCCGCAGGGCGCCCATGGCCTTGAGCACCCGCTCGCCCTTGTCCGCCAGATAACGGCCCACTTCCAGGTCGTGGGGATGGTAGCCAGTCCGGATGCGGGCCACCGGAATTCCCCAGCGGTCCTTGAGGGCCGGGTCCAAGGACACGAAGCAGTGGTCCGTGGGCAGCCAGTCGCAGAACACCTCGAATCTCAACCCCCGGTCGGTCCGAAACCAGGTCTCCAGCCGGCGTTTAAGGGGCAGCCCCCAGACTAACTGGCCGTTGCGGTCCCATTTCAGGCGGTTGGCCTTACCGGTGGGATTGGGATGGGCCAGCAGAAATTCCACCAAGCCGCCCTTGCGAGGTCCGGGGGCAAAGTCCGGGTCGTCGATCAGATACCAGTCATCCAGGGCCCGGTTGACGAAGGGCCCCTGAATCCGCAATAGCGCCGCCTGTTCCGGACTCAAGGCGCCATATTCTAAATCTCCGGAGCCACTCCCGCCCCCGGAAAACAGCAGATTACGCCCCACCTGGCCCTGGTTATTAGCCAACCCGTTGGGAAAGCGGGGACCCCGTGAATAGAGCAGCAACCGGCAGCTTTCCACCGCCTGGCAAGCAACCACATACACCCGGGCGGATACTTGGTGGGTCTTGCCGGCCAGGTCCTGATATTCCACCGCCGTGACCCGTCCCTGGGCGTCGCTCAACAAACGTTGCACCTTACATCTGGGCCGGATTTCACAGTGGCCACTGGCCAGGGCCGGGTCCAGGAATGCGACCCTGGCGCTACCTTTGGCGCCAGTGGAACAGCCGTAGCTGCCACAGTAGCCGGAATAATTACAGGGGTCCCGGCCCAAGGCAGGTTGGGACAGAATCGCCCGGGGCACCCGCAGAGCGTGAAACCCCAATTGCCGGCAGGTCGTGTCGATCCAGGCGGATACCGGATGTTCGGCGGTGGCTGGATAAGGGAAACCGGTGCTGGACCTAGGTTCCGCGCCAGGGTGGGGCATCCAGTGACCCGAAACGCCCACCAGCCGTTCCACCTGATCGTAATAGGGCTCCAGGTCCTGGTAGCCGATGGGCCAATCAACCCGATTGGCGCCGGCGATGGGACCCAGTTCCGATAACTGGTGAAAATCCACCGGCTTGAGCCGATGAAAAAATCCACTCATGAGATTGCTGGAACCCCCCACCAGGCTGCCGTTCCAGAAATCCCGGCCGGAGGCGCTGGTGGCCTGGGCTTGCCAGCCCCCCTGCCCGTCCGGGTCCTCGATCACCTGGGGCTCGTCCTGGCGGTTCGGCGTATAGACCGGACGCCGGCAACAGGCCAGTTCGTCCTTGTAAAAGTCGTCGTTGCGCAGCCAGGGACCCTTTTCCAACACCAGCACCGAATAGCCGGCCAGGGCTAGCCGGTAGGCCACTGGCGCACCGCCGGCGCCGCTGCCAATCACGCACAGGTCAAAATCGGCATTCAACCGGCCAGCTTCCCAGCCACCTTGTCGGCGGGAGGGCGCGGATAGCCGGGCACATGGCCCAGCCAGCGCCAACCGATGCCGTCCGGGTTGCCGCCGTACACTGGATCGGTGAGCAGGGCTTCCAGCAAATAGAGAATGAGGCTGGACAGCCAATTCTCCCCGGCGGGACTGGCCGCCACCCAGCGCAATACCTGGTCCCGCCGAGCGGGATCCAGGTCAAGGAACGGGGAGCCGGCGCGCTCTTGGGCCAGACCGTCCAACCAGCCCACCCCTTGGAGGATGAAGGCCCGCTCGGCCGCGTCGATGAGGGGATCCTGGAGCACCGAGCGCAGGTAGCCGAGGGCGTTGATTTCTGTGGCGCCGGGAGCATCCGGCTCGCTCGGGAACAACTGTTGCTGCACCGCGTCCAGCAGGCGCCACTGGAGGTCCTCGTCCGGGGGCTCGCCCAGACCGCCGGGCGCGAACAGGGCCGCCAGGGAACCGCCCGCCAGCTTGAGCAGGAAGGCGCGCCGGGACACTAGCCAGCGCCGCCGCCGGTCCAGTCCGGCGACTGGCCCACCCTCATCGGCAAGGGCGGGTTGATCGGCCAAGGCGGGGGGCGCCGGTGGATCCGGGAGCGGCTGGTTAGGAGCGGCCCTGCTTGCGTTCGTCGAGATAGAACTCAACGACTTTTTGCACATAGTCCCGGGTCTCGGGATAGGGCGGAATGCGGTTGCCGTATTTTTTCACCGCGCCCTCGCCGGCGTTGTAGGCCGCTAGGGCCAGACGCAGGTTGTTTTCAAACATATCCAGCAGGTCCCGCAAATAGCGGGCACCCCCTGCCAGGTTTTGCGCCGGGTCCCAGGCGTTGCCCACCCCGTAGCGCTCCGCCGTGCCGGGCATCAACTGCATCAGGCCCATGGCGCCGGCGTGGGAACGGGCGCGGGGGTCGTAGGCAGACTCGGCCTTAATCACCGCATGCAACAAGTCCACGCTCAGGCGTGCGTCCCGCGCCACCTTTTCGATCATAGGCGTATAGATTTGCCGGTTGGCGTGGGCCTTCTTGGACGTGGGCCGATAGCTGGACGCGGTTTGGAACGTACCGCCGTAGGCCACCATGCGGGACGAGGGCTGCTGGACCCCTGAGCCGGAGCGCCATACCAGCCGGAACTTGGGATTGGAGATTTCCTGGTCCGTGAACAGGGTGCGGCCAGTCTCGTCCAGGTAGCGGAATATTTCGGCTTGCGCTGCGGCACTACCGAAGCTCAGCACCAAGGCTAGCAATATCATCTTCAAGCGACACATGGCGCCCAACTCTCCGAACTGTATGGGGACTGGACCGACCAATCCCACCCACGGTGACTTGCCTCGCGATGGTCTAAATTCTTGTTATGAACCCCGGAACCCGCCCCGATCCGTCGCCCCTAAAACACCTGGACCCGGCCACCAGGCTATATTCCATTCTATTTAAATTTCATGCGGTTGTCGCGCAAATTAGGAGTACATTGTGATCAATCGCGTCCTTCCTGGTTGGCCCGCCATCCCGGCGGCCACTTCCCCCAAGGCGACTTACCATTATGAAGCGTTTTGTGCTGGACACTAGCCTTTTTACCAACCCAGACATATTCCAACAATTCGGGCCGGATACGGAACAGGCGGTACGCGCCTTCGCCCGCCTGGCCGCCCGGGTGGGGGCGGAATTTTACATGCCGGGCTCGGTGTATGACGAGTTGCGCAAGATGAAGGATCTGGGCGCGGCGGCAGCGGAATTCGAGGCGGTGGTGCAACTGCGCGCACCCCGCAAGTTCGACTTGAGCATTCCGGGGGAATTGCTCTACGAGTTGATCGAGGAAGTGCGCCAACGTATCGACCGGGGCTTGCGCATCGCCGAAGAGGCCGCCAAAGCGGCCGCCCAGTCCATCGCCGATACCGGGCTCTTGATTAACAAGCTGCGGGGCCGTTACCGGGAAGCGCTGCGGCAAGGCATCCTGGACAGCAAAGAAGACGTGGACGTGCTGCTACTGGCTTATGAACTAGACGCGGTGCTCATCTCGGCGGACGCGGGTATGCGCAAATGGGCGGACAAGGTAGGCATCACCATCATGAACCCCCGCCATTTACGGCGCATTCTGGAGCAGCGGGCGGACGGCTTGGCCTTGCCAGAGCCGTTACAAGGGGGATGAGGGCAACCGGGGCGGCAGGCATGGCGCCAGGGCGACTGGCCGGCGGGTCTGGTCCCAGGACCCTGGGCGGGCGTCTGGGAAATTTTCCCGGGCTAAGGGCTAAAGGATTCCTCCCCGCCGGCCGATGAATCATGCCAGACCAGCACGCGCCTCCCCTTGCAATGCCATGGCTATTGATCCTAAAGAAAACTCAAAAGACGCCGACCCACGCATCCTGGAGGTCCCAGATATGCAGGAACCACAATGGAGGGAGATTGAAACCGCCTTTCGCCGCACCATTGCCCGCTTAGCCCATACGGCCTATGGGTTGGATCGGGATTTGGACCAGCATTTGGACCGGTTGCGGGAGGCGGTGCGCGCCAACCGGACCGCCCAGGTGCTAGAAAATCTGGCTAGAGACGCCAGCAAGACGGCGGTCAGGATTCAGGAGTCGCGCAACCGGGACGAAATCGAGCTGCGCCGGCTCCTGCAACGGGCGCTCGGCGGGGTGCCGGACGCTGGCGCCAACGCACGCCAGTTGGAGCGGATCCGTAAGAAGCTGAACAGCATCGAGGCCGGACTGCCCCCCGATTTATTGCGGGAAGCGCTCGGGTTACTGGCTTCCAGCGAGGGCGCCGAGCCGGGCCCGCCCCGGGTTGGCCTGCTCGGCCGCTGGCTCGGCAGCAAGCCCAAACCCGTTGTCCAGGACACCGGACCCATCAACCTAGAGCCAACACCGGTGCTGGTGCCGGTACTGGAACCGGAGCCGGAGCCGGAGCCAACCCCGCAATCCATTTCCAATGGCCTGGTTGCCGCCGTCGCCCAATTGCTGGACCGGTTACCCATAGGCACCGCATGGAGCGAACAACTGGCCAGCCTGCGCCAGCGGATTTCGTCCTGCCCGGATCACGCAGAAGCCTATTCGGTATTGGATGGCTTGGCGGATTTGCTGACGGACGCGTTGCGCCGACCCGAAACCTTGGGCGGACCCGACCTGGCCGCCAGCCTGCCTTCGGCCGGCGCCATGCTGCTGGAATTGGTGCAGCGTCTGGAGATTCCCCAGCGTCTCCAGGAGCGGACCACCCGCATCAAGGCCATGCTGTCCGGCGCCAGCTCCGCCACCCAACTGATGGTGGTGATCCAGGCCATCGCCGATCTGCTGGGGGAGACCCGCAAGGAAATCCAGCAGGAACGGCGGGATCTGGAGCGATTCCTGGGCAGCGTCACGGACCGCATCCAAAATCTGTCCGTGACCCTGGCGGACGTGGACCGGGGCGGAGCGGACTCCGCCGGCTCCCGCGGTGAGTTTCATCGCTCCCTGCAAACCCAAATGGAAGGCCTGCGCACCAGCGTGGACAGCAGTGAGGATCTGGAAGACTTGAAGCTGGCTATCGTCTCCGGCCTAGACAACATCGAAACCCATCTCGACGATTTCATGCAGCGGGAAGAGCAGACGGCCAAGGCAGCGGAGGAAAAAATCGAGGATCTGTCCCGCCGGCTCCACGACATGAAGCATGAAGCCTTTCTATTACAGGAAAAAATGTCTGATCAGCGCCGGCAAGCGCTGCTGGACCCCTTGACCGGCATCCCCAACCGGATGGCCTACGATGAGCGCATCGCCTTCGAAATCGGCCGCTGGCGGCGTTACGGCCAGCCTCTATCCCTGGCGATCATGGACATCGACCACTTCAAGCACATCAACGACCAATTTGGACACCTGGCCGGCGACAAGGCCCTCAAGGCTCTGGCGATTCGTTCCGCGCAGCAGGTCCGGGAAGTAGACATGGTGGCGCGCTTCGGCGGCGAGGAATTTGTGATCCTCATGCCTAACACCACCTCCGCCGAAGCCCTAGTGGCGGCAGAAAAGTTGCGGGTGCTGTCGGAAAACGCTGGCTTTCATTATAACTCCCATCCGGTGGCAATAACCGTTTCGTTCGGAATCGCCCAGGCGCGCAAGGGGGACGACGCTCGGAGCCTGTTCGAGCGGGCGGACGCGGCCCTGTATGAATCCAAGAAGAACGGTCGTAACCGGTCCACCTTGGAAACATCGGGTCCGGACCCCGAGAAGGACTTAGCCGGATGTTGAATGAGGCCGGGGCGGACGGTCGCAAGCCAATTAGGTAGCCCTGCCCCGCTGGCGCAGGGCTTCATAGAGCACCACCCCGGCGGTCACTGCGACGTTAAGGCTTTCCACTTGGCCGCGCATGGGCAGGCTGACCAGTTCGTCACAGTGTTCACGGGTCAGGCGGCGCAAACCGTTGGCCTCGCCACCCAGCACCAACGCCAGGGGTCCGGCCAGATCCACTGCGTATAGGCTGGCGGCGGCCTCGCCGGCGCAGCCTACCACCCATACGCCCCGCTCCCGCAACCGTTCCAGGCACCGGCTCAAGTTGGTGACCTGGACGTAGGGCACCTGGCCGGCGGCGCCGCTGGCCACCTTGCAGACGGTAGGAGTGAGACCCACGGAGCGGTCCCGGGGCGCCACCACCGCCTGGGCGCCGGCGCCATCCGCAGCCCGGAGGCAGGCCCCCAGGTTATGGGGATCCTGAACCCCGTCCAGGACCAACAGCAGGGGTGGTCCGGTCAATCCGTCCAACAGGCGCTCTAGGGCGGATTCGTCCAACGCGGCCGGGATCAACACCTGGGCTGCGGCACCCTGATGGTTGGCACCGCGACTGAGCCGGTCTAACTCGGCCCGCTCCACCGGATGCAAGGGCACCCTGGCTTGGCGGGCCAGAGTCAGGAGGTCGTGCAGGCGCCGGTCCCGCCGGCCACTGTCGTACCAGACCCCCACCACCGCGTCGGCACCGTGCAGCAGAGCTGCGCGCACGCCGTGCAGTCCGGCTACCCATTCGCCCTCGGCCAAGGACTAGCTCCGGGTCCGGCGCCGGGCGCCACCATTGGCACGCGGCCGCACACCGGCCAGCACCAGGTCGATCTTGCGCTCGTCCAGGTTCACCGCCGCCACCTGGACCCGCAACCGGTCCCCGAGCCGATATTGGATCCCGGCCCGTTCACCCGTCAAGCGGTGGCCCACCGGGTCGAACTGGTAATAGTCGTTATCCAGGGAGGTGATATGCACCAGGCCGTCCACGTAGATGTTGTCCAATTCGACGAAAATGCCGAAGGAACTGACGCCGGAGATGGTGCCGTCGAACTCTTCGCCTAGCTTGTCCTGCATGAATTCGCACTTGAGCCAGGCCTGTACGTCCCAGGCCGCTTCATCCGAACGCCGTTCGGTCATGGAACATTGCTCGCCGATGCCCTGCAAGGCGGACAGACTGTACTCGAAATCCGCCGCGTCACCGTCCGCCAACAGGTGCTTGATGGCGCGATGTACGATCAAGTCGGGATAGCGGCGGATCGGCGAAGTGAAATGCGTATAGGCCGGATAGGCCAAGCCGAAATGGCCCCGGTTGGTGGCGCTGTAGACGGCTTGGGCCAGGGAGCGCAGCAGCCGGGTTTGGATCAGATGGGCATCGGGCCGCTCCCGAACCCGCTCCATGAGCCGGGCGTAGTCCAGGGCCTGGGGCTTCTCGCCACCGGCCAGGCTAAGGCCCAATTCCGCCAGATAGTCCCGCAATTCTGCCAGCTTTTCCTGGGTAGGCCCCTCGTGGATCCGGTATAGGGCCGGCAGCTTGCGCCGCTGAAAGAGGCGCGCCGCCGCCACATTAGCGGCCAGCATGCATTCCTCGATCAGCCGATGGGCCTCGTTACGGGCCACCGGCACGATTTCCGCGATCTTGCCTTGGCCGTCGAAGATGAAGCGAGTCTCAGTGCTCTCGAAATCCATGGCACCCCGAATCCGCCGCGCTTCCAGCAATGCCCGGTACATGGCATACAACTGCTGTAGCTGGGGTAGCAAGGCCCCATGGGGACTGGCGGCCGCATCGCCGCTTTCCAACAGGGCCGCCACCTCGTCATAGGTCAGACGCGCTTGGGAGCGCATCACGGCGGGGAAGAAACGGGAGCGGCTGACATTACCGTCCGGATCGACCCGCAATTCACAGGCCATGCACAACCGATCGACGTTGGGATTCAGGGAACAGAGACCGTTGGATAACACCTCCGGCAACATAGGGATGACCCGGTCCGGAAAATAGGTGGAGTTACCGCGCCGTGACGCCTCCTGGTCCAAGGCACTATTCCGCGCCACGTAGGCCGACACGTCGGCGATACAGACCAACAACCGCCAACCCTTGTCATTGGGACGAGTCTCGCAATAGACCGCGTCGTCAAAATCACGGGCGTCCGCCCCGTCGATGGTCACCAATGGCAAGGCACGCAGATCCACTCGCCCCGGCTCCCGCTTCGCCTCCTCCGGCACCTGCTCGGTAAAGTCCTTGCTCTGCTCCAAGACCTCGGGTGGCCATTCCACCGGGATGTCGAAAGAGCGGATGGCGATGTCGGTTTCCATGCCCGGCGCCATACTTTGGCCCAACACCTCAATCACCCGGCCGATGGGTTGGGTGCGCTTGGTGGGCTGCTCCACAATTTCCGCCACCACGATCTGACCCTGCTCGGCGCCGCTCAACGCGTCCCGAGGGATGATGATGTCGTGGGTCAGGCGCTTGTTGTCCGGCACCACGAAACCCACGCCGCTTTCCACATACAACCGGCCGACCACCAACCGATTGTGGCGTTCCAGCACTTCCAGAATCGCCCCTTCCGGGCGCCCGCGCCGATCCAGGCCGATGACCCGCGCCACCGCCCGGTCGTCATGGTAAACCTTGCGCATTTCCCGGGCGGACAGGAACAGATCGTCGCCGCCATCGTCGGGCTTGAGAAAGCCGAACCCGTCCGGGTGGCCAATCACCCGGCCCGCCACCAGTTCCCGCTTATTGACCTGACACAACAGGCCCTTACGATTGCGGACCAATTGACCGTCCCGCTCCATGGCGCCCACCCGCCGCTCAAGAGCAACTAGGTCCGGCTCACCCGTGAGTTCCAGAACCCGGGCCAGGTTGACAAACTCTAGGGGGCCTTCGGCGCCTAATACTTGGAGGATAAACTCGCGGCTGGGGATGGGATTTTGATATTTTTTCGCTTCCCGGGCCCGGTGCGGGTCCTGGGCACGGGTGTCCGATTTTGCTCTACGTTCTGTCACTGATTCTCTATTTCCTTAGGGTCTTGATCCTAAAATTGTAGCACCCTGGGCCAGTTGGCCGCCGCCGGGTTAATTTTGGCAGGCTGGGTGGACTGGCCACCTCAAGTTGGGAGCAGTGCCAGACTATGGACCATGTCTAGAAATTGGTTGCATTTCTTGGCGCTTTGCTTTAGCATGGTTCTTCTGATGCGGGGTGGAGCAGTCTGGCAGCTCGTCGGGCTCATAACCCGAAGGTCACTGGTTCAAATCCGGTCCCCGCTACCAA
>CAZIHO010000122.1:6432-9344 GCA_964538875.1 uncultured Chromatiaceae bacterium | reverse complement strand
ATGAAATTCGTCAAGATTCCCAAGGGTTGTTATCCCATGGGCGGCAGCCAGGGACGCACCGTCTGCCTTAGCCGGGATTTCCTGCTCGGCAAGACCGAAGTGACCCAGGCCCAGTGGATGGCGCTGATGGCGGAAAATCCCAGCAAGTTCCAGGGGCTGGACTTGCCGGTGGAACAGGTGAGCTGGTTGGACGCCCAGGCGTTCATCAAAAAGCTCAACCAGAAGGAAGGCGAGAAAAACTATCGCCTGCCCACCGAGGCGGAATGGGAGTACGCGGCCCGGGCGGACACCAGTGGCACCTTTGCCTTCGCCGACGGGGAGCAACCGGGCCAATACGCCTGGTACGCGGACAATGGCGAGGCCAAAACCCACGCCGCCGGCCAATTACAGGCCAACGCCTGGGGCTTGCAGGACATGCTGGGCAATGTGTTTGAATGGACCCACGACTGGTTCGCGGACATCCCGGCGTCTCCCAGCCCGGCCAATGACCCCGCCGGTCCTCCAGAGGGGAGCCTGCGGGTGATTCGCGGCGGCGGCTGGCCGGCCGGTCTGGATGCGTTACGGTCCGCCGCCCGCGCTGGAGTTCCCCCGGAAATGCGCGGCGGGGCACTGGGATTCCGGTTGGCCAAGGAGCTGTAGGCCACCGGGCGGGGAAGTCTGGGCCGCTTCCCCGCCGACCCTACTTCACCAGCCAAGCCTGCTCCAGGTTCCATAGCACTTGATAGGGTCCCTGGGCGCCGGGATCGGTCCAGAGGCCGCGCAGCCGCTCGAAGTAGATGTCCGCCTGCTGGAGGATGACCGGCTCCAGCACCGCCTTGGTTTGTTCAAAGCCCAGGGATTCATAGGCAATCCAGGTCCCCCACACAAAGGTTTCCCAGATCAGCCAGCCCAGCAGGGCGCCGGATAGATTGAGGGGAATGAGACCGGAGCGGATCAGGAAGCCCAGAATGATCCAATAGACCACATAGCTACCGTAGTAGGCACCGGCGTTGCTGCCCACGTCGAAGATGGTGCGGCCATCCGCCATTCGCAGCGATTCCTTGTGGGTGGAGAATGGCGGAAACTGGTCGAACCGGGCGGTCAATTCCTGGGTGATCGCATCCCCCAACAGGTTGCGGAGCGGGTCCGGCGCCGCCAAGTCGGCCACCGCCACCGGAACGGGCTTGGACCCCAGGACCAGTCGGCCCGGCGCCATCTGTTCCAGGTAATCCAGCCATTCGGGAAAGGACTGGCCCCGGCTGATCCGCAACTCCTGAATGCCCACCATGACCAGGCGGCTGTAGTGGTAGGCCAGGTCCCCGGCCAGGTGGCGCAGCGCGGTCCGGGTTTCGTCCGGGGTCAGCACCAGTTGGTCGAAATCCTGGTCGAAACTGGCCACCAACAGAGGCACCGAGTCGTCCTGGGGCGCCGCGCCAAACAAGCCCTTTAGGCGGCTCCAGGCGAAGGCGTTATAGGCGCGGATTTCCTCGAACTTGCGCCGGCCGAAGGATAGATACTGGGGCAAGAAGGCGCTTTCGACCCGCTTATTCAGCTTACGGGCCAGTTGCACCGCGCTCTTGCGGCCCTGGGCTACCGCCTCGGCGCGGGCCTTGGTCAGAATGGCGATGATGTCCGGATCCATGGGGGTGCCCGCCCTGGCCGTAACCGGCGCCACCACCTGGGCTTGCGGTGCGGGATGCGGCGGATTGGGCGCCAGCGCCAGCGCCAGGATCAGGACCAGCACCCCCAGCAGCCAGACCGGATGCCGCCAGGATGCCCAGCCGGCGGCGCGTTGGTCAAGCCAGCGTAAGCCAGCGCCGAGCCAAGCCTTCATAGGGTCACGTCGTTAGTGTCGGCCTGGCCGGACAGGCGTCCCCGGATATGGGACCAGGACACGCCCACCGCCTGGACGCTACCGAATAACAGCAAGATGATGGTCACCCAGGTCCAGGGGGTGAGGGTCAGCAAATAGCCGTGGTCGATCAGGGTCCAGATCACGGTTCCGCAAAAGGTAGCCCCGGCCAACAAGCCGGTGATGCCCAGGGAGCGGAGGCTGGCGAAGAAAAAGGTGAGATTAAGGACGATCATGACGACGCCGGCCAGGGCCTTCAAGGACCAGCGAGTGTCCGACATATCCAGCAGCCAATGGAGGTAGGAACTGCCGCTGGGGTTGTAGGTGGCCAACACCACGAACAGGGCCAGCAGCCAGCGCGTGAGTAAGTTTCTAAAACCAAAGCCACCGGTTGTCATTGCCTCGTTCCCCTAGTTCCGCCACCCAGCAAGGGCCGATAGGTCGATCCGCCGCCCGGCGGTCAACCCGGACCGGCCAGGGCGGTGCTGGTCGTGCAAGCGGTATGCAGGTACCGCAGATACTGGTCGCGCTGGATCTGATAGGGATCCGCCAGCCCGGCCTCGGGCAGATTCCGTATGTCCCGCAAACTGGCGGCCGAGGCGCTGAGATCCACCACCAGATCCGCCGTGGCCAGGGTACTGGACAGGTAGGCCAGGGCGTACCATTCCAGGGCGAAGAATCCCCCTATCAGCAGCGTCGCATGACCGCTGGCCGGCCCCACGGCGGGCAATACCACATAATTGCCCGGTGACAGACCCGCCGTGCAGAGGGAGCCCACGAAGCCGGTCTCCTGGCGCTCATGGCCTAGCCAGCCGGCGGCGTCCCAGGCGCCGAGCAGTCCCAGCGTGGAGTTGATGAGAAAGCGTTTTCCAGACACCAGGGCCGCATCCCGGTCGCCAACCAGTAGATTGCTGAGGATGAACTCGGGTTCCACCAGGTTTTCATACATATTGTGGCCGACTCGCTGGACCTGGTCATTGAGATGAGCGCCCAGCCAGGCCGCCGTGGGTTCCACCAGGTAATCCACCAGTCCGGCGTTGAAGGCAAAAATCCGCCGGTTGATGGCTTCATGGGGATCCTG
>CAZIHO010000122.1:0-6332 GCA_964538875.1 uncultured Chromatiaceae bacterium | reverse complement strand
GGCTCACCGGGATGCCGGGGAGGGCTCCTGAATGCCGTCGTACCATTTTCGGGACCCCAAACGCCACCAGTCCCGGCGCGCCCGCAGGCCCAGGCGCCGCACCATTTGCTTGACCCGCTGGCGGGCTTCATCCCGGGATAGGGCTTCCCGGGTGAGGGTTTGGTAGAGATCCACCGCCGTCTCGAACCGCTGCCGGGACAGGGATTCCAACTTCTGGCCCCGGGACGCACGGCGCCGCTCGCGCCGGGAACCGGGTTTGGCCAGGGCGGTCTGAATGTGCTTTTCCACCTGGCTTTCCAGCACCGCGTCACAGCCGTCCGCGACCCCGTACAGAATGGACTTAGCTTGTTCGAGGGTCAGGCCAAATTGCAGAATGCCCGCCTTGAGCAACTCCTGTTCCTGTTCCACCAAAATGATTTTGGAACGGCCATGCAAGCGGACATAGTCGGCAAAACGATGGCTGGCGTCACGGTTGCGGTCGCTGTCGCTTCTGTACAGCTCATCCATGACGAATTGCCTCCGAGGGACGGGGATGGCTCAGGAATGGGATCATTGATATTTCTCACCTGGGAAGGGGGTGAACAACCCGCGAGGATACAGGCATCCGTGACCGGCGGATGGAACCAGGGTACCCAGTCGCCCCGTCAATGGCCATGACCATGGCGTCGATATTGAATATAGAGGGCGGCCAGGGCAAGGCTCCAGAAATTAAGCAAATATAGTCCCCAAAAAATGAGGCACACCAGATAAATGGTCAACCAGGTGGACCAGAGCGCGGTTCCTCCACACGCCAGCAGACCCCGCAGCGCGTCCCGCAGCGGCCAATAGCGCAGGCAGAGGGCGCCCAACAGAACCGGCAAGACACCCCAGACCAGCAGGGCCATCCAGCCCATGAGGGCCGGCAATCGCCCCAACAGCTTGAGCACCGGCCACCAGTCGTACATAAAGACGTTGGACCGTTCCAGCAGGAACTGGGACCAGGTCAGGTTCCAGCGCCCGTCCGGCATGAACAGCCCCATCAAATCAAAATAACTTTGATCGAAGTTCACGTACAGCAGCAAGCCGCCGGCCAGCAGGCCCTGGAGCCGGGCCAGGGTGGTCAGGATCGGAATCTCGGCGAATTCCCGGTGGGCGATGACGTGAATGGCCAGCTCGCCACCGTGACTGACCACGAATGGAATGCTGATCACCACCATGACTTGCGCCAGGTTGACCAGTAATTCCAGCAGTTGCAAGGACTGGGACATGGGACGACGGTTGCCTAGGGACCGGCCGAAACCCGAATGAACATGATTGCTCCTCCGCTGTTCAACATCCAGCCGCTGGCGGGCAGCGACCGCTGGGTCAAGGTGTCGTCGGCAACGGCGACTCGGACGCATCGCCCGGGTCCGGCAGCCACTGCCGCACCTGGGCTAGACGCCGGTCGATGTCCCGCTCAATTTCCCCCATCCATTGGTGGCGCAGCGTCTCCCGCTCCAGTTCCAAGGCCCGGCGCAACTCCACCACCAGGTCTTCCTGGGACGCGGCGGCATCCGCCCGGCTGAGCAGATAGTCGATGCCGAGGAATCCGCCCAGGGTCACCGCGAAACTGGTCATGCCTCCCAACAGGGCCAGTTCGCCACCGCCGGTGATGACCTCGCCAGCGGCCGTCACCAGGGCCGCCACCGGCGGCCGGATGGTGAGCCGCGTCACTAGGGGACGGGCCACGCGAATTTTAATGGGGTATTCCGTTACCGCACGGATGCCGGCTAGGGCGGAGGCCGCCCCCGGCGCCGCTGGCGCGGCGGCAACCTCCTCTGGCAAGGGCGGCGGCACCCGTCCACTCAGCAACGCCAGGGTGCGCAGGGTATCGCCGGCCACCTCATCCAGCGTGGACCGCACACCGGCCCGCCAGCGGTCGTGAGCCAGGTTCAGGGCGGGCAGGCCGCCGGCCGGCAACAGGATCAGTTCGTCGAACTTGGCGAAGATCAAATCTTCCCAACCCAATCCCAGCGCCGGGGACCCTCCCCCGGCAAAGGGCTTGGTGGCGGTGGTCACGGCGGCGGAGCGCAGCAGGGCATAACTGGTGCGCCAGCGGAACGCCCAATCCGCGAATTCCGGTACCCGCTGCTGGAAATCCGCGAACAGGGGTTCCATGGCCTGGTCGAGCCGTTCCGCCGCCAGATTCACCAGTAGCTTACGATCCCGCGCCAACAAGGCGTCCATCGGCGGCTGCGGCGATGGCAGTGCCGTCACCGCCCTGGTCAAACTGGATGGGGGAGCCGGCGTGGTCTGGAACACCAGCCAGACCGCCAGGGCCGCCACCAGGGCGCCTGCCCCGTAAGCCCGGCCCGGCCTCAAGCGCGGATGCATGGCTCGGAGGCTCACCGGCCGGCCCTCAGCGCACTAGCGGCCGCGACATCAGGGCGTCCAGGCGCTGGCGTACCCGTACCGGCGGAGCCGGCAACACCAAGCCCATTTGCTCGAACAGGCCTCCCGGTTCCACGCCCTGTTCACCGCCCACGTCGCGCAGGAATTGGCGCAGACTGTCCGCGACCCCATAGGTTCTGCCGTCCCCCGCCTGGGCGAGTTTTCCGTACAGGTAGATAGGACGGCTCAAGGGATAGACACCAGCGTCTAGATTGGCCTGGGTCGGCAGCCGGCCATCCAGGGGCAGGATGGTCAGATCTGCGGCCAGCACCGTCCAATAGGTTAGGGGCAGGATTGCGATCAGGCCGGGAGGATTGGCGCGTAGAGCCGGCGCCATGCCGTCCACCGGCGTTTCCTTGGCGGCCCCATCGGCACGCAGCCCCCGGCATCTTGCCAACCGTTCCTGTGCGGAAAAAATATCCTGAATTTCCGTCACACCCCGGCATCCCACCTCCAGCACCGCCGCCTCGAACAATTCCCGGGCGCTAGGGTCCCCGGCCGGCACCAGCACCTGAATGGGTAAATCCGGCAGGGCTGGATCCAGTTGTCGCCAACTTTGGGTGCGATTAACCGTGAAGCGTCCTTGCTGCGGAATCTCCGCCGCCAAGGCCAGAAATAGTTGCCTGGCAGTCAGAGAAAATGGCGCCACCTCAGGCCGCACCGCCAATACCAGGACCTCGCTGCCCAACAAAAGCTCCAGGATCGGACCCGCTCCCTGGGCCTGGCAGCGCTGGTACTCCCCATAGCTCAAGCGCCTGGGCAGCACCAACAGGTCCGGATGGGCCGCACCAGCCCCCGCGCAAAAAGCGTCCGCCACCGCGCGCGGGACACCGGTCTCCAGGCTGGGCGGGGGTCCAGGGCGCCGGGCGATAAACACCTGGGCCATGGCTTCCACGTAGGGGACTAGGGACCTAGGGCTGACGAAGCGAATCTCTTTGCGGGCGGGTTCTCCCGCCGTGGCCCAACCTGCGGCCCAATAAGGCACTAGGGCGGCGGCCAGCCACACCCAAAACCATTTACCCACGCTCACTGCCGCAAAACCATTAGACCCAATCTCAACTCATCCGCTCAAGGGAATACCGGCGCCAGGTGGCGTTTCCCATGGACCAGGCAGCACGGTTAAGAACCGGACAACCCAATGCTTATCCCGGCCCGTACCTGGGTCAGGCAAATTCAGGGGACCTTGAATTGTTCAAGGTGCCCTTAAATCAGGTTTGGAAGGCCTAATATTATAGCAGCAGGATGACCGATTTCGGTCCGGCGGCATATTTACTACCGCGACTCCCCACCAAGCCATTTGGCCACCAGGACAATGGCGCACGAATGAGATTCGACGCAAATGTCAAGAAGGACAAAATAACCCGCAGCCGCCTTGCTTAGTCAAATTTGATCGTCTATGTTTTTTTGGCTAGCCTCGCGCCATCCTGGCGTCGAGGCTAATTGTTCAGAGGAGCGGGAGGGCCGGTCAGCAGAATAAACGGCTGTATATGGGTTTTCCAGGTTTTTGGCAGCAGTCCCGCCTGGGACCCGGTGGTATTAGAGCAAGGGACTGGGTCATTGAAATTGGTGTTGCGCAAATCTCCATACCAACAAGGGCGTTAATCAGTGGCGGCGGCAATAGCGTTCACTCCGCGGCGTTTCTTGGTGCAATGGTCGAGTTGCCTGGCCTTGGTTTTTCTTACCTACAATCCATTTGGCCGCTCCTATTACCATTGGGTGACCGGCGCCAGCGAAGATCTATTTTTCAAGCTGTCGGTCGGGCTCCTGCTGCTGTTCATTTACGTTTTTTTATTTTGGGTCATTTTTGGATCAGTAGGCCTTTGGGGCCTGGTGGCCGGAATATTGATTGGCCTATTATGCATTCATCAGATACTCCAATGGTTTTTAGTGGAAATCCCGGCCGTGGCCCAAGCCATTAGTCTGCTGCTCATGGCAACCCTGTTGGCCGTGGGTCTCGCCTGGCCCCACTTGACCACCCAACTTTCTGGGCAGCCTCAAAAAAGGTATCTAGTCAAGGGTAAGAAAAAATTGGCCAAGTATTTGGCTCGCTATGGGTAAGCGCGCATCAGCCACCGCCGGACCATGGAGCCGCCGGGTACGGACGCTGGGTTACCCCGCCTGCCGGGGGACGCGGAGCCCAGCCACCTGATGACCTTGGCAACCGGTCGCCGGCATGGCCCCGTCAGCAGAGACTAACGAACTTTTTTCGTTTTTTGATTTTCTCCGGGAGGACTCACAGTGGAACTGGCCGTGCGCGAAAAATCCGCTTGGATACCAAGCCTTCTCCTTTCCCTCAGCCTGGCCGCCATGGGCGTCCAGGCGGCGCCGGACGACGCTGGCACGATGCCAGAGCGCACCGACGGCAGCCGGATGTTCATCATCGGATCGACCTTGATGGCACCCTACATCAAGGACGTAATAGAACATCTGAGCACCAACGCCGGCATACCGGCCGCCATCATGGTCAACAAGGGTTCGGCCCGGGGCGTGGACGCCTTCTGCTCGGGGATTGGCATCCAGTACCCAGATGTGGTGGCCGTGTCCCGGCGGATCCGCTCGGTTGAATTGGACCGCTGCCAGGCTAATGGCGTGACCGACGTGTTGGAAATTCAAGTGGGCTACGCGGCCACCGCCATCATTTCCCGGGCGGATGACCAAACCTATCCCTTGACCCTGAACTCCCTGTATCGAGCCATTGCCCGGGAGTTGCCGGAAGGTTCCGATTTCCATCTCAACACCAAGACCAAGTGGAAGGACGTGGATTCGCGACTGCCGGATACGGACATTCGCTTCATTGTGGGCACCCCCGCGCTAGGCGGTCGGGGCTTCATGGAGGACCGGATGCTGCAACAAGCCTGCCGGGGTATCTTTGAGATCAAAGCTATTTTCAGTGCCGAGGATCGGGTCAAGCAGTGCATTACCCTGCGGGACGACGGCCGCATCATCGAGCTGGACGCCCCTTACGAGCAAAACGTGCTGAAGACGCTCCAAACCTCGCCACCGGGCACCTTGGCGGTGGTTCCCACCAACTTTGCCACCTCCCATTTGGATGTGGAGAAGATTCAACCCCTGGAGGGCATATTGCCCACTCCGCAAACCATTGCCGACGGCAGCTACGACTTCGTGCGCCCCCTGTATTTCTACGTCAAGAAGGCGCATGTCAAGAACTACCTTGGCCAGGGGCCGGTTGCCGGTCTACGGGAATTCATTACCGAAGTGACCCGGGAATCCTCGGTCGGACCCAATGGCTATATGGTTACCAGGGGCATTTTTCCCATGCATGATGAAATGCGCGCATCGGTTCGCGCATCCGCGTTGCGCCTGACCCCCATGGTCCGTTGAGTGGAGAATCCCATGAATCATTTTGTCCGCTATACATCTCGGTGGGTTGGCCTCTGTCTGGCGACCCTATTGGTCGGTGTTTCGTCCCACCCGGTGATGGCCAGTACCCCGCCCGTCGCCGCCAGCATCCTCCCGGAGCCAGCGGATTTGGTGCAGGACCAACCCACCTATTGGGAGACCATCTGGGATAGCTCCACCCATGCGCTCGGATGGATATGGAATGGCATCTATGACTACGGCCTGGACTGGATTACCCCGCCCAGCCCCACGACCTTAACCAAAAGCGTGGATAAGGAAGGAGCCATGCAATTATTTCGCTTGCTCAGCGATGCCGGCTACAAAATGAAAGAGATAGATACCCAGGTTGGCATCATTCCCACCATCGCCTTTAAGTTCGGTCAGGTGCGCGAATTGAGCGATGCGGATTTTGACCATCTGGAGGCCATGGTGGATGAATGGTACGAAAAGAATCCCGGCACCTATTCCTCCCTGCAACGGACCATCGTGGAAACCGTGGTCGCCATCAACATGAGCAGTGATTACCAGGTCAGTACCCTAAAGGTGCAGTTGCTGCCGCTACC
>CAZIHO010000121.1:7464-9465 GCA_964538875.1 uncultured Chromatiaceae bacterium | reverse complement strand
GTTACCGGCGGGCCGGCTAACCCTCGGCTCCTTCAAGGTCCTGGTGACGCCGTTGGCCAGCCTGGCCAATCTGGTGGATAGCGGGGTGGGCCCCAGTCTGGTCGCCTATCGGCGTTTTGGCGACGCGGCCTTTGGCGCCTTTCCGGTGTTGCTGGGGTTGAATCTCCTGTCCCTGGGGATCGCCGCCCTGGCCCTGGGTCATTGGCTTGGGCGGCTGCCCGGGGTGCTGGGGTGGGATGCCGGGGATGGTGGGCCGACGAACCGGCTGGTGCGAATCAAGGCGCGACTGCGGAACCCGGACCTGTTCAAGAGCCAGGACCGGGCGGGCGCGGCCAGTTGCTTCCTGGCCCTATTGCTATTGCCGCCCCTGCTGCTGTTCATTCCGACCTGGGCCACCTTCAATGGGCGCTACGCCATCCTGTGTCACCCGCTGCTGTTTCTAGTGCCGGCCTTGTGGCAGGCGGATGACGGACGGCGGTCCCTGGTCCGGGGCGCCCTTGGGCTGCTGCTGGTAATCAATGCTTGGGTGACCCTGGCCCTGTTTCACCACCAGGGCGAGCGCATTGCCTACGCCGAGGAGTTGATTCCCAGTTTCCGGGTCTTGGAGGAAGTATCTCAGCGGATCCGCGCCGACGCGGGTCCCGCCGGCCAACCTCGACTGGAACTGGTGGGATTTCCCAGGGACCCGGACGCCCCGTCGACCCATGGCGCCCTGATGTTGGCCCGCTATATGGCGTTGGGCTATCGTGCCGATCCAGGCGCGGCGTGGCGCCCCTATCGCCTGGAACCGGATCGGGGCGGCTGGGATTTGTCCATGGCGCTGGTGGCTCGGCGACAGGGCCTCCGTGTGTTGCGGCAGCGCTAGGTAGCCGGTGGACCCATCCCGGGCCGCTGACACAAGCCCGCCAGAATCTGGCCTACGGGATCCTGCCGCTGGGCCTAAGGTCCTGGAAGGGTTCGGGCGGGCCGGAGCCTGGGAGGAGAGCAAGATGACTGGCGGCGTCCCATCCCGGTACCCAGGCCGGGGCGAGCGTTGGGCGTTGGTGGCCCTGCTCATCCTGAGTATCGGCTTTGGGGCCATCACCCTGGCTCGTTCCGCCTTCATGCACAGCCGGCACACGGACGCTGATGTGTATTTTCGCGCCGCCTGGGCGATCCGCACCGGGGGCGATCCCTACCGGGTCACGGATACCCATCAGTGGCACTACCATTACCCGCCCCTGCTGGCGATCCTGCTGGTGCCTCTCGCCGATCCACCCGAGGACGCGCCACCCGGCACCGAGTCCGCTCCCATTTCCTATCCCCTGGCGGTGGCCCTCTGGTACTTGCTCAACCTGGTCATGCTCGGTTGGGCGTCCCATGGGCTGGCCAGCGCCATCGAGACCAGTTCCAGCCAGCCCGTTTACCGGGACATCCGGCCATTTGAGCGCCGCTGGTGGCAGGGACGCCTGTTGCCCCTGCTGATCTGCTTACCCACCGTGGGCTATAGCCTAGGGCGGGGTCAGGTGAATAGTCTGTTACTGCTGTCCCTGTGCGGGATGAGCGCGGCTCTTTTGAGACGGCGCCCGCTGCGGGCCGGGGTCTGGTTGGCGTTAGGCGCCTGCGTCAAGCCCTATCTGGCGGTGCTGCTGCTGTATCCCCTGATTCGGCATGACTGGCGCTTTTTCCGGGGCTTTGGCCTGGGGGCGCTGCTGGGGCTGGTGCTCATTCCGGTCCTGGCGCTGGGGCCAGCGCGAACGGCGGATTTGTATCGAAGTTTCTATAAGTTTCGGCTGGCGGGCTTGGTTACCGGGCAGATGCACGGGGATATCGAGGCGGAACTCAATCCGCTGCGGGGGCAGTTCCCGACCTACGGCCTGGCCCTATTCAAAGCCGTGCACCCTGACCCTGGGCAATGGCCTGAGCAGATTCCCCCGGCCTATCGGCGCTTCGAGTTGGCCCTGGGTGGTACGCTCTTGCTCCTGACCCTCGGGGTGATTCGGCGGGCCACGCGGGTTGCCC
>CAZIHO010000121.1:0-7364 GCA_964538875.1 uncultured Chromatiaceae bacterium | reverse complement strand
ATCGGCGCCGCCCAGAATCGCGGGACCCGGCGGGGCGGGCCGGTTGATGGACATATTGGCTCCCGGCGCCCTGCTGTTGGTCCTGCTGCCGGCGATTCCCACCTGCAAGCCCCACTATTATTTGCTGGCCGTACTACCGGTCATGGGCCTCCTGGCCGTGCTGAGAGAACGGCGCGGCGGGCCCGGGGTGGCGCGACTCTGGTGGCTAGGGTTCGCTCTGTATGGCGGCGCCAATGGCCTATCGGAACTGGTGCAGGTCCAGTTCCTGCACGCGGGGGGCATGGCGCCCATCGCGTCCCTGCTGTTGTGGCTGGTCTGTGTGGTGCAAATGCTGGGTCTCCGGCAAAGGGGGAAAGAATGGACGCCGCAGGCTTGATCGAGCTTCGCCAGCGTATCCAGGACCATCTAATCGGCGCGTTCCAGGCCGCCGAGGTGCTGACCAAACCCTTCACCCATATGAGCTTGGCGGGGGCTTTCCCGGACGAGATCTACGCCCTGCTGCTCCAATCCCTGCCGGATGCGGCCTATTACCAGCCGGATAATCCGGCCCGGAACCGGCGCGCTGACGGACTGGTGACCCGCTCCACCCTGGAACTGATGCCGTCCGCGCTGGCGGCCTTGCCGCTGGAGCTACGGGAACTCTGGTCGGCGGTGGGGGAGGCGCTGCGGGCGCCTGAGTTGAAGGAGGTGGTTTTCGACCGGCTGGCGCCCGGGCTGTGCCGGCGCTTCCGTACCGGCCGGGCCGGCCTCAACCGGGTGCCGGCCTATCCCGTTCCCACCCTGGTGCGGGACTTGGGGCACTATGCCATCGAGCCCCACCCGGACAGCCAGGCCAAGATCGTCACCCTGATGCTGTACCTGCCCCGGGACCGTGACCAACTGGAGCTTGGCACCGCCCTGTACCGGCTGGGTTGGGGTAGCCTAGGCCAACTGCTGCGGCTGCGCTCGCCCCTCGTGCGGGCCAAGCAAGCGGAATTCGCGCCAAACTCCGGGTTGGCCTTCGCGGTTGGCCACACCAGTTGGCATGGGCGGGAAACCATTCCCATGGACGCCGGCGTGCGCAACCTGATCCTGCAGTTTTATTACCGCCGCCCGGACCGCCGCTAGGTCATCCGCTGGCGCCCGGTTGCGGGGGATTGTCCCGGACGCCAAACCAGACCGCGTACAGAGCGGGAGTGAACAGCAGGGTGAGCAGGGTCGCCACCAGCAAGCCGCCCATGATGGCAAAGGCCATGGGTCCCCACAGAATGGAACGGGTCAGGGGGATCATGGCCAGCATGGCGGCGGCGGCGGTGAGGGCGATGGGGCGCAGGCGCCGCACGGTGGCTTCCCGGATGGCGATGGCCAGGGGTTGGCCCTCTGCCTGTTCTTGGCGGATTTGGTCCACCAGGATCAGGGTGTTGCGCATAATCATGCCGGATAGGGCGATGGTGCCGAGCATGGCGACGAACCCGAACGGCTGCTGGAACAGCAGCAGGGCGGCGGCGACGCCGGTCAGCCCCAGGGGCGCGGTAATCATGACCATCAGGGTGGCAGACAGCCGCTGCAATTGCAGCATGAGCAGGGCCGCGATGAGGGCGATGACCGCCGGGAAACCCTCCTGGATGGAGCGTTCCGCCTTTTGGTTTTCCTCGTAGGCGCCGCCGGTTTCAATCCGGTAACCGGGGGGCCAAGCCTGGCTCAGTTGCTCCAGGCGCCCAAAGAAGCTGGCGGCCACATCCGGCGCCTGCACGCCGTCCACGATGTCGGCGCGCACGGTCAGGGTGGGTTCCCGGTTGCGGCGCCAGAGGATCGGCTCTTCCATGATGAGGCTGTTGTCCGCCACCTGGGACAGGGGTACGGTGCCGCCGCCTGGCAGGCCGACCGGCAGTTGTTCCAGGCCGTCCATGCGTTCCCGTTCGCCGGCCGGGGCGCGCAGCAGCACCGGGATCAGTTGGTCCCGCTCCCGGAAGGTGGTGAGAGGCAGCCCGGACAGAAAGCCATATAGGGTCTGGCGCACCTGGGTTTCGGTCAGGCCCAGGGCGGCGGCCTTGTCCTGGTCCACCATGAGGCGCAGCGCCGGCGCCCGGTCCCCCCAGTCCAGGTGAATGTCCCGGGTCAGGGGTGAGTCCCGCAGGATCGCCGCCACTTGCTCGGCATAGCGCTTGATTTGGCTGGTATCCGGGCCGATGACCCGGAACTGCACCGGGTAGGTGACCGGCGGCCCCAGGGGAATGCGCATCAGCCGCCCGCGCACGCCGGGAAATTCATTTTCCAAGCGGTCCCGCAGGCGCGCCACCACCCGTTCCCGGGCCGCTAGGTCCCGGGTCAGGACCACGGTCTGGGAGAAATTGGTCCGAAACAACTGTTGGTCCAGGGACAAGAAAAAGCGCGGCGAGCCATTACCCAGGTAGGTGACGAACGTGGCCACATCCGGATCCTGGCCCAGGATGTCCTCCAGCCGCCCGACCTGGTGCCCGGTGGCCTGGATGCCGGAACCCTCCGCCAGCCACAGGTCCACCAGCAGTTCGGTGCGATTGGAAGATGGGAAAAACTGCTTCTCGGTCAGTCCCATGCCCAGCACGCCGGCGGCGAATAGGCCCAGGGTGATGAGCAGGACTGTCTTGCGGTAATGGATGCAGAGTTCCACCAGGCGCCGGAAGCGGCGGTAAAAGGGCGTGTCATAAAGTTCGTGGACTTCCCCTTCCGGGTGATGGGGCTTGAGGATCAGGGCGCCCAGCAGGGGCGTGATGACCACTGCCGCGCCCCAGGACGCCAGTAACGCCAGGCTGGTGACGGCGAACAGGGCGAAGGTATATTCCCCGGTGGTGGACTTGGCGGTGGCGATGGGCAGGAAGCCGGCGGCGGTAATCAGGGTGCCGGTGAGCATGGGAAAGGCGGTGGACTCGTAGGCAAAGGCCGCCGCCCGCAGCCGGTCCCAGCCTTCTTCGAGCTTACGGGCCATCATTTCCACCGCGATCATGGCGTCGTCCACCAGCAGACCCAGGGCCACGATCAGGGCACCGGTGGAAATCCGGTGCAGGTCGATGTCAAACCAGCGCATCAGCAGGAAGGTGCCGCCCAGTACCAGGGGGATGGTCACCGCCACCACCAGGCCAGGCCGCCAGCCCAGGGACAGGAAACTCACCAGCAGCACGATGGCCACCGCTTCCAGCAGGGACATCATGAACTCTCCCACCGAGTCCCGCACGATGGCTGGTTGATTGGACACCTGGGCCACCTCGATGCCCAGGGGCAATTCGGCCCGGATCCGGTCGATGACTGCCTGCTGTTCCCGGCCGAGGCGCAGTACGTCGCCGTTGCTCTTCATGGCGATGGCGACGCCCACCGCCGGCTGGCCCCCGTAGCGCAGGGTAGTGACCGGGGGATCCAGGTAGCCCCGGCTGATTTGGGCGATGTCCCCCAGCCGCAGGGTGCGGCCGTGCAGGGTCAGGGGTTGTTGCCGCAGGACGTCCAGGTCGGTGATGGAACCGCTGACCCGCAGGGACAGGCTGTTGCCCGGCGTTTCCAGGGTGCCGGCGAACACCAGGCTGTTAGCCCCCTGCAGGGCCGCTGCCAGTCCCTGGGGGCTGAGTCCCAGGCTGGCCAGGCTCTGGGCCGGAATCTCCACCGTGACCCGCTCTGGTTGGACGCCGATCAGCTCTACCTTAGCCACGTCCACCAGCTTGACCAGGGCCAGCCGCGTCTGCTCCGCCAGGTCCCGCAGTTCCGCCAGGCTGAAGTCCTGGCCCCGGAACGCCAGGATGGTGCCGTACACGTCGCCGAATTCATCGTTGAAGTAGGGGCCCTGCACCTCTGCCGGCAGTTCACTCTTGAGATCCCCCACCTTTTTGCGCACCTGGTACCAGAGGTCCGGCACCTGGGGACCCGGCGCCGTATCTTGCAACTCCAGGATGATGAGGGACTCGCCGGGCTTGGAATAGGCGGTGGTGGTCCGGTACCAGGGGGTTTCCTCGATGCGCTTGACTAGCCGCTCGGTGACCTGCCGGTCCACTTCTTCGGCGGTGGCGCCGGGCCAGAAGGTCCGGATCACCATGGCCCGGAACACAAAGTCCGGGTCCTCCCGCTGGCCTAGCTGGAAATAGGCCTGGGCGCCGCCAACGGCGAGCAGGGCCAGAAAGAACCAGGCCAGTCCCCGGTGCCGCAACACCAGGGCGGACACATTGAAACGGTCGGCGTCAGCCATGCTCGGTTCCTTAGTTCCCGGCCGGGGGCGCCGCTGGCTTGGCGGGCGCTGCCTCGCCGAGGGGCCGTACCTGCAAGCCATCGCGCAGCAGGTGGGCGCCGGCCACCACCACCCGGTCGCCCGCATTGAGCCCGGTCAATACCACCACCGAGTCGCCCCGCACTGGACCCAGGGTCACGGCCACCGGGTGAACCCGGTGCTCCAGGGGCTCCAGGCGCCACACCTGGGGTTGGTCGGTCTTGGAGGACAGGGCGGTGATGGGCACCAACAGCACCTGACCGCCGTTGGTTTCGACCCGCACCTGGGCGCTCATGCCCAGGGCCAGCGCCGGGTCCGGAGCCAGGATGCTGATCCGGGCGGCGAAGGTGCGGGTAGCCGGGTCTGCCACCGGCGCGATTTCCCGCACCCGGCCGCTCCAGGTACGGCCGGGCAGGGCGTTGAGGCTGATGACCAGACGGGCGGTCGCCAGCGCCTCCAGGCGCGCCTCGGGAATCGCCAGGGCCACTTCCGGCTCGGCGTCCTGGCGGCCATCCTCGCCTACCCAGCGGGCGACCCGGAAGATGGCTTGACCGGCCGCCACGACCTGGCCTTCCTCGGCTAGCACGGCGGTGACGATGCCCGGGTGGTCGGCCCGCAAATGGGCATACCCGGCCTGCTGGCGACTGGTGGCCAGTTGGGCGGTGGCGGCGCGCACCTTGGCTTCCGCCGCGTCCCGGCCCCGGGAGGTGCGGTCCCGTTCACTTTCGGACGACTGGTTGCGCTCGAACAGGCGGCGGGTCCGCTCCTCGTCACTCCGCGCCAGGCGGACTTCCGCCTCCGCCGCTTCCAGCGCCGCCTGTTGGGCGTTCACCGCCAGCGCCAGGTCCCGGTCATCCAGCACCGCCAGTTCATCGCCGGCCGCCACCCGCTGGCCCACTTCTACGCCGCGCCGGATCAGCTTGCCCCCCACCCGGAACGCCAGGGGCGCTTCCCAGCGGGCCTTGATCTCGCCGGGCAGCACAAACTGGCGCTGGTCCAGCTGGGGCTGGATTTCCACCCACTTCACTGGGCGCACCGGCTCCGGCGGTGGCGGCCCCGTTTCCTTGCAACCAGCCAGCGCCAGTACCAGGACGGAAGCGACTCGAAGCCATTGCATGGTGGTAAGTTCCAGGTGAGGGGGTGGAGCCATGGGTCGGGGAGCCGGGGCGCGCCGTCAGGGCCGGGCGGCGGACGCCGGCTGGGGGGAGGCCATATAACCCCGCCAGAGGGCGGTCAGGGCCCGGGACAGGACGGTGAAATAGTCGCCGGTGACCGCCGCCAGGGCCGGCTCCCGTTGCAGTTCCGGGAGATTCTGGGTTTTCTGACGCAAATGCCAGAGGCCCAGGATCAGGGCATAACTGGCGTTTAGCAGTTCGGCGGCGGCGTGGGGACCGCCCAGGGGCAGGTGTTCCAACAGGGCTAGCGCGGCCCGTTCCAGGCGGCGCGCCGAGCGGATATTGCTGTCCGCCACCACCGCCGGGGGCAACTGGCGCTCCGCCAGTCCCAGCACCAGGGACGCCAGGGGCAGAAAGCCGGGGGCATCGATCAAATGGGCGCGGGTCAGTTCCAGCAGGTCCGGGAGGTCGGTGGGGCCCGCCTGGCACCGGGCCACCAGGGCATCGAAAAAGGCATCCAGCAGGCGTTCGAACAGGGCCAGCAGCAGCTCTTCCTTGCTGTTGAAATACAGGTACAGGGTGCCCTTGGCTACCCCGGCCGCCGCCGCCACTTCCGCCACGCTCGGCACCCGGTCCGGATGGGCGACCCATAGGTCCCGGACCGCGAGCAAGATCGCCTGGCGTCTCAGCTCCTTATCTTCTGGTTGCACGGCCCGTTTTTGCATAACTGACTCCCGGTCAATTGGGCCTCCAGATTAGGTGACCCTGGGTCAGTTGTCAACGGAACGGGCGGAACGCTGGACGGAAGCACCTAGGAGGCGGCGTGACTGATCGAATAGTCAGCCGCCGGGGGGTCTAGCGCAGGCTCAAGGCCCGGCCTGGCCCCCATCGCCAAACTCATAGGGGTGGCCCAAGCTGAGCACCCGCTGGCCGTCCTCGAACAGCATCACTTGTCCGGACAGGCGCATCAGGCGCCGGTCCTTGGTAGCGGTTTCCAGGGCCGCCAATAAGGCGCCGGGCAATTGGCTCCGTTTGCCCAAGAACCAAGGCACCTGGTCCTGGTCCAGGATCAGGAAGATATCCTGGCCCGCCGTCTTGCCCCCATGGAGGCGCGGCACTCCCTGGATGAGGGCGGATTGCAGGCGCGCTCCGCCTCCGGAGGCGCCCTGGGGCGAAGCCGCCGGCCGGTAATCGAAAGGTTTTTCAGGATTCAAAGCCCGTGTCTGGTCCTGGAACGCGAGGAACCAGCCCGCCACGCGCATGGGTGTACCGGTGCCGATGGCCTCGTCTAGGGCGTCCACGAAGGGTTTCGGCAGGCGCTCGCCCAGGCCCAGGAACCAGACCCGGCCGGAGTCATCCAGCAGGCCGTAACGGTTTTGGTCCGGGGTGGGTCCCAGTTGCCGGCCCGGCCAGCCCCTCGGTTCGGCTTGCACCTCGCTGTACTCCGGGGTGCCCTTGGGTTTGCTGTCCAGAATCCGGTATTCGAACGGCCGTTGGGTGGCTAGGATCCGGGTTCCATCCGGATGAACGGTCACCTCACCCCGGATTTCGAGGCGGATTTGTTCCCGGACTGCTTGTTCTAGGGCCGAAGTGGCGGTGGGCGGCATGTTGGCGCGCACGCCGAGGAACCAGAAGCCACCGTCCCCATCCCGCAGATAAAACAGGTCGCTGGCCGGCTCCCGGCCGGCCTTGAGGCCTAGGGTGCCGGCAAAGGTGGCCCGGGATACTTGGGGCACCGCCACCGGCGCCTCCTGGCCGAGCGCCCGGACGCCCGGCCAGAGCAAGAGGGCCACCAGGGTCACATGGGTCAGGCCTGTCATGACGAGTTCCCGTTGATTGCGCCTAGCAAGGCTCCAGCCCCCTAGGCTAACCCGGTTACCAGCCGGTGCCTAGCGTTGGGGCCTGATCGGCGCTCAACGGGGTGGTTTGCCCTGAAGGCCGCCGCCGCCATGTTGTTTTTGGCCTCCACCGCCGCCGCCCTGCTGTTTCTGACCGCCACCACCCAGCTGCTTCTGGCCTCCACCGCCGCCGCCCTGTTGCTTTTG
>CAZIHO010000120.1:0-9585 GCA_964538875.1 uncultured Chromatiaceae bacterium | reverse complement strand
CCCATGCCGGACATTCCAGACATACCGCTCTGCGGGTAGAAATAAATTTGACCGTCGGGGGTGATCTTGAAGTAACCCGAGGAACCAGCCATGCCGCTCATGCCAGACATCTGGCTATTCGCCGCACCGCTGGTCACCAAGGCCAAACCGACCAAGGTCGCGATGGCGGTGGTCTTAAAAGCTTTTTTCATCATGATGCTCCTCCAAAATTTGGATTTAATTTAACTAACAATCGAGCAACCGTTACTTTGAGTACCATCCGCGAATGTCATAACGACCCGGCATTCCCGGCCTGTCAAACGGTGTATACCAATTGCCTTGGCTTTCCAGGAAACGCAACGACGTGGGATAGGGTTTGACCACGCCAGTCAGCGCCGCCTCATACCACCCGGCGGCCTTTTTGACTTCCTTGATGACCGGCGCGCCTTCGGGGCGTTGGGCGGGATTCACACCGGCAACTGGGTATTCGGCCCACGCAGGGGCCGCGATCCCGCCAAACAGGCCGATACCGGCCATCATCGTCACCACCAACCTTAGGTGATAATTTCTCATCAGGCGATCTCCACTTTTTCGTGCGCTTGGAAATTCATTAGCCTTAGCGAGTGCTTGCGGAGCAGAGAGCGTGCCAATCTCGCTCTCACGTTGCAACTAACTGTTATATAAGCGGTAATTTTCTGAACCCGTGGAGCAGCCTCTATCCCGGCCGCCGCCCTGCTGACCGAATGGCAGGAGTAAAAGAATTTCTACCCCGGTCACCAAGCTAGCAGTGCACCCGGCGTCGATCCGTGGTTCCGCCTTTTTTGCCTAATTTTTCAGAGAGTAAGTGGGAAATCAGGGCTCCAATAAGCCATGCGGTAGCAACTCGTCCCGTGGGTCGGGTAAACTGACAGCTTGTCACTTGGAGGGGACAGGTTTCCGAAGCGGGGACCGGGTGGCGAGGCGCGGCATTCGACCACAGGGTTCGAAGGGCCAGGAACAGACTGCCATAAAACCGTAACAATTTGAGATATAAAGGTTTTATATTCAAATCAAGGTAGCGCCAAAACCCGGGAATCTGCCAATTTGACAGTGACTTCAATACCCGGCGCTCTACAATTTTGGCCAATTCGCACCCCGGTGCTCGGGGATAGGGGGTACCATCAAGGACAACCATGCAACCGGATGTTGAAAAAATATCATTCCGGCGCCCCAACACCGGGACATCCTTGACTCTGGTCCGCCGATGGCAGCGAAATGTTCTGTTTCAACAGTTGCCTAGCGACCCAAACAACCTGGAGAGCCTGGATGCATTGGCTCGAAGCCAGCCTGATTAGGAAATTCGCAGCGGGAACCGCCGCCGGGCTGCTCATTAGCTTATTGGTGTTTCTCATCCTGTTCGTTGGTCTATACCGGACCCAACTGCAGCGGGAACGCACTGGCGCGGCCATTCAGGTGAATCGGTTGTTGCAGGCATCCCTGGAAAATGCCATGTTGAAAAGGGATATTGAGGGCTTAAAAGGGATTGTCAGCCGATTGGGCAGTCAACCGGAAATCCATCGGGTCATCATCACTAACCCGGCCGGGGAAGTTCGCTTTTCCAGTGACCTGGAACTCTTGGGCCGACAAATGCCACCCCCCCCCGAGGCCACCCGGGGCGAAAACGAGGTTCCCTTGCTGTCCAGCGTCGGCGAGGATTTGGTGCGCAGCATCAATCCGGTGGGCAACAAGCCCCAGTGCAAGGAATGCCACGGCCCGGTGGAAAAAAACCCAATCAACGGGATCCTATACGTGGACTACGACGCGGCACCGGTGCGGCAGAACGCCCGCCATACCACCCTGCTGCTGATGGGTTCCGGGGCTCTGATCGTGCTGATCAACCTGGCGGGGGGCTGGTGGTTTATCCGGCGCCATGTGCTGCTGCCCGTGTCCCAGTTGGCGACTGCCAGCGCCCGCCTGTCCAAGGGTGATCTGGACGCCCGGGCCGGGTTGGCGGGCGAGGATGAACTCGCGGGCCTAGGCGCGACCTTCGATGGGATGGCGACCAGTCTCCAAGCCAAAATGCGGGAACTGGAAGAAAAGGAGCAATTCTTACAGCAACTGGTGGATGCGATTCCGGATGGCATCCGCATCATTGGCCCCGATTATCGGGTGATCCTGGCCAACGAGACCTACCGGCGCCAGTTGAGCCCAGAACTCCGGCAGGAATTATCGGCCATTTGCCATAAAGATGCCCACGGCCTGGACAACCCCTGCCCCACCACCCTGGTGACTTGTCCCTTGAAGGAACTCGCCCGGGACCCGACACCCCTGCGGGTGATTCATCGTCATCGCCGGGATGAAGGGGCGCCCCTCGGTGTGGAGATTTATGCAGCGCCGATGCGGGTGACCCGCCAGGGTGTGGCGGAAACCCTAGTGGTGGAATCCATCCGGGATCTGGAACAGCAGATCCGGTTTTCCCACGAGCACAAATTGGCGGAACTGGGACGCTTGGCCGCCGGCGTGGCCCATGAAATTCATAATCCCTTGGCATCGGTGCGATTCGCCCTGCACGGAGCGCGCCGCGCCAACCACGCGGAGTTCCCGAATCAACACCAGGTGACTGAATTTCTAGATCTCGTGGACCAGGGTATCGACCAGTGCATCCAGGTCACGGAACGTATGTTGAAACTGAGCGTACCGCCGCCACCCCATCCGGAGTTGGTGGAATTTGACCAGGTGGTGGAGGAAACCCTGAGTCTCCTCAATTGGGAAGCCAATGCGGTCGCCTGCCGCATCGAATTCGTCAAGACCGGCGCGCCGTTGCGGGTCTTGGCGGCGGATAGCGAGATCCGCATGCTCACCTTTAACTTGGCCCAGAATGCGCTCCATGCCATGCCCCGCGGTGGTGTGTTGACGGTGGCCTGCGGTCGTCATGACCAACGGTTAGAACTGGTATTCGCTGACACCGGGGTGGGCATCACCGCCGAGGATCTGGCGCAAATCTTTGATCCATTTTTCAGCCGCCGGGCGGACGGTGTGCGCGGCTATGGCTTGGGCCTTTCGATAGTAAAAACGATCGTGGATAAATATGGAGGACATATGCAAGTGGAATCATTGCCGGCCCACGGCAGCCGATTCGTGATCAGCTTTCCAGACGCCGACCAAATGTCGGGGAGCTAACTTATGCAAAGCGAGATCCTCGTCATTGAAGATGATCGAGTGTTGAATGGTCTGTTGGTCG
Organism: uncultured Chromatiaceae bacterium; assembly: GCA_964538875.1. Lineage (GTDB taxonomy): Bacteria > Pseudomonadota > Gammaproteobacteria > Chromatiales > Chromatiaceae > CAZIHO01. The sequence goes on along the minus strand of CAZIHO010000120.1, from coordinate 6,386 downwards.
CTCAGTTGAGTCACGAAGGCTACTCGACGACCGGGGTTCAGTCCTGGAATGAGGCAACCCAGTTTCTAAAGAATCGGGAGCCCAATCTCATTATTACCGACGTGCGGCTTTCCGACGGGGATACCCTAGAGCAGTTGCCGGATCTCGCCGCTAACTATCCAGTCATCGTTCTAACCGCCTTCGGTTCGGTACGGCATGCCGTGCAAGCCATGAAGGCGGGCGCGTTTGAATACCTGGTCAAACCCGTTAACCCGGAGGAATTGCTCCTGGTGGTGGAACGGGCGCTCAAGGATGCGGCGTTGCGCAGCGAACATCAAATCTGTTTGCGGCGCCTGAAGGCGCGGGAGCAGGTCGGCAGCTACATGATCGGCATCAGTTCGGCGTTGCGGGGCGTGACCGAGTTGATCGAGGCGGTGGCGCCCACCGATGTCACGGTACTGATTCAAGGCGAAAGCGGCACTGGCAAGGAGTTGGTGGCGCGGGCATTGCACGAAAGCAGCGATCGGGCTGGCCGGGATTTTGTGGCGGTGGATTGCTGCACGCTCCAGGAAAAATTATTTGAATCCGAGTTGTTCGGCCACGAGCGTGGCGCCTTCACCGGCGCGGACCGGCTCAAGAAGGGGCTTATCGAAGGTGCGGAAGGCGGCACTCTGTTCCTGGACGAGATCGGAGAAATCGACGCAGCGCTCCAGTCCAAGCTGTTGCGGGTCCTGGAGACCGGAAAATTCCGCCGTCTGGGCGGCACCCGAGACCTGAATGCCAACGTCCGGGTGGTGGCGGCCACCAACCGCAATCTGGAGACCATGAGTGAGTCCGGCGGCTTTCGCTCGGATCTCTACTATCGGCTATCCGCGTTCGTCATCGACACCCCCCCGCTACGGGAGCGCCGCGAGGATATTCCCTTCTTGGCGGAGCATTTCATTCAAAATCACAAGCTCAGCCGCCGTACGGACAAGAGCCTGTCGTCGGACGCAGCACGGCGCTTAACCGCCTATGACTGGCCGGGCAATGTGCGCGAACTCAAGAACGTGGTGGAACGGGCCATCATCTTGTCTCGCGACCGGCCCCTGATCCGGCCCGAACATCTAGGGTTTGGCCGCGACGGCGGTCGCAGTAACGCCAAGGTCAACTTGACCTTCGATCATGACCCGAGCCTGGAAGAGTTGGAAGCCGCCTATCTGGCCATGCAACTCAAGAAGCACTCTGGACGCCGGGCCCAGGTGGCCGAGGTACTGAACATCAGCGAGCGCAATATCTACCGGCTCATCAAGCGCTACGGGCTAGCGGAAACCGCCTGAGCAAGAACCCGCCAAGTTTAGAGGTTGGCGGTGTTCCGCTCGGGGCGGTCATGGCGTCCCAGGCTCATCTCCCGGGACATTCAGGGAGAAATCGAACGACGTCAGGGGCCCTTGGGTCTGAAAGCGAACCCGAGGTGCCAGGCGCCTTAATAAATGAATCATGGCCTGGTTGGACGTCAATAGGCTGCCGCTGAAACGCACCACCTCCCGCTCACGGGCCGCATGCATCAGATGAGCGAACAGGATGCTCCCCAGCCCCCGGTGCTGGACGGCGTCCACCACCACGATACTGGGCTCGGCCACCTCCAGCTGGTCCTCGCCACGGATAAATCGGGCCACCGCCATGCCCTCCCCTTGGCTAGCCGGCGCGTCACTCAGGGCACCGATGGCGAAGTGGTTGATCCCATCGATATCGGTGAGGTAGGTGAGTTCCTCCGGTGTCAGGCTGCCCTTGGCGAATAAAAAGCGCCGATAGCGGGACTCCGCCGACAGGTGTTCCATGCCTCGCTTCAGCAGTTCCTGGTCCGCTGGGTTCAGCAGGCGCAAGCAGACCGGGGTTTCCGGATCAAGCCAAATCCGCTCCTGAAACGAGGGGGGGTAATGGAAGGGTTCCACAGCCGGTCACTGGAACCGAGGCGAGGCGTCGATCCCAGGCGCGCTGATGTCAAGCCTCGCCCCGGGAATCGCAAGTCTGGGGTTCCAGGCTGGCGATTTCCTCCAACAATTTGGCCGCCGAACCGGCTAGGCGGCCACGGCCAAACAGGATTTGCCGGCGCCGCCCACCGACCTGCCGCCACAGCCGGGCCGCCCGTACCCCAGCCAGCAACAGGGCTCGAATCCGATTGACGTTATCCGAGTTGGTTAAGTAGAGCTCCTTGCCGCGCACTAAAATTCTTGGCCGAAGAGTCCCCAGGGTTTCGGAATAGACATCGGCCAGCCGCGCCAGGATGGTTGGGTGCAACACCGAGAATTGGGCCAATTGCCTACGAATAGAGGCAATGCCCTCGCCGATACGGGCCTGTAGCCGGGGGTCCCGATTGAGTTTACGCTCCAGATGCATGAGGGCCACCACATACCGTGTGAGCTCCATGTCCCGCCCGGCACCTCCCTGGATCTGGAGCAGCACTTGGCGCAGTCCCGACGCCACCCCCTGGGGTCCCGCGAAAACCTGGGACACGTCATCCGCGTCAATCTGAAACACGCTGAACAGGCTCGCGCTCATGGCCTGATCGTCGGCCCGGCCCCGGCCGGCGATTCGTTGCGCGCACCAGGCCGCCTGGAAAATTCCCGCCAAGCCAATGGTCCGATCATGGTCGTTGAATTTCATGCCCTTACCCAAGCCACATCCACGCCGTCGTTGCCCAAGCTGCCCATGGTAGCGCGCCTGGCGCTTACCGGGCCCTGAAATGGTTCCAGTCCCGCGCCAACAGATCCCGAAGCCGGGCCCGGGCCCCGGCCAGGTCCATCACCCAGAGGAGCCCCCCGTAACAGGCGAGCGAAGCTCCCGTGGCGACTCCCAGCGCCCATATTCCGCGCACATCCCCCATCAGCCACAGGACCCAGCCCATGCCAACCGCCGCCCCAAAGATCTTGCCGATATCCATCCAGGGGATCGGCAACGGAAACCATTTCCTACCAAGCCCCATACTGAGCACCACCCCCAGGGCATAGGAGCTCACCTTGGCATGGGCAGCTCCCAGGTACCCCTGGTCGGGGATCCAACTGAGATTCAAGGCTAAATTGGCGCCGGCGACCACCAGCATCACCAGCAACTGCCGCTGGGTGCCATGGCCCAGTTGGAAAGCCAAATCCAGGTAAAAGTTCTTGAGTCCAAACAATAGGGCGGCAACGGCGATCCAAGGGATGATCTCGCTACCCGCCCGGCGAAATTCCGCGCCTAACAGCAAGTCGGCGATGCCCGGCGCCAACAGCACACAGAGCACTACCGCCGGCACCGCCACCACCAGCAGCAAGACCAAATAGCCCCGCAACTGGACTGCGGCCGCCGCCGGCCCCTGCCGCTCCAGCGCCTGCACCACCAGGGGATAGGCGGCCAAATAGATGATGACCATCAGCATGGCGACACCGTAACTTGGCAGGTCGTGCCCCACCGCGTACAACCCCGCCTGGTCCGCGCCCTGCAACCAGCCGAGCAACAGCCGATCCCCACCGTCCACCCATAGCGCCAAAGCAGAAGTGGCGGCCAGTGGCATTCCGTAGTCCAGCAAGCGCCGCAGTAATGCCCGGTCCACCAGAGCCGGCCGCACATCCCGCCAGTCGCGCCAGGCAAATGCCGTCAGCGGTAGCAACATCCCCAGCATGAAGCCCAGCAGCACCCCCCAGGCTCCCAGCCCCATCCAGGCCAAACTGGTGCCCAATGCCAAACCCACCAGGGACTTGCTGAGCGCCAGCAAGCCAAACCGGCGCGGCCGGAAACTGGCGGCTTGCAGTTGCTGATGAATCTCGAACAGCGCCCAGATGCACAATACCGGCAGCACCAGCCAGGCCAGTTGCTGGTCCTGTTCCAGGGGCAACCACAGCCAGGCCGCCAGGGTGAGCAAGGTGGCCAGGGGCAGCGCCAAACCGTAACCGGCTAGGAGCGTAGATAGAAATACCGGCACCGGCCAATCGGACCCCGGCAGAAGGCGGGCCAGGCCCATCTGCAACCAGGAAAAGAACGCGCCATGGCCAAAGGCGACCGCCGCGATCACCAGGGCAAAATGTCCATATTGCTCTGGCGCCAGGAACCGGGTGTAAATCAGCACCGCGATCACGTTTAGGACGCCGGGCACACCCCGGGCCAGCAGGTAGAGGGCGCTATGCCGCAGTAACATCGGAACCTAGCGGGACCGGCGCCGGGATGGTCCGGTCCTAGGGGAACGGGGATGAATCAACGCAGATGGGTCTTATAGGAGGGAATACGGGCATTGATCGCCTGGGAAAAATTGGCGAAATCCATGGTCACGGTCGCCAATTCCACCCCAGCGAAATTCGCGCCGCTGACCTCGGCGCCGCGCAGGATCGCTCCCCCCAACACCGCATGGGAAAAATCCACGCCACCGCATTGGGCATTGCGAAAATTGGCTTCCTGGGCGGAAATATTCCGCAAGTTGGCGCCCCGCAGATCGGCGCCCTCCAAAATGGCCAGATTGAGCACTGTGAAGCCTTCTGGGCGCTGACTGGACAGATTGGCCTCCCGCAGATCCGCTTTAATCAGGTTGGCGTCATTGAGATGAGAATCCCTCAAATCTGCTTGGTACAACCGGGCTTCCCGTAAATTGGCCTTGATGAACAGGGCATAATGGGCCCGTACCCGGGTCAGGTTGCTGCCGTGAAAGTCGGCCCGGCGCATATCCGCACCGGACAGGATGGCGCCCTCTAGGTTAGAGTCCCGTACTTCCACGTTGCGCAGATCGGCCCGGGACAAATCGGCACCGACCAAAATCGCGCCAGTCAACATGGCCGTTTGAGCCCGTAATTCGTGGCCTAGGCGGACACCCCGCAGATTGGCGCCGGTCAAGTCTGCGCCATTGACATGGGCGCCCAGCAGCACCGCCTGTTCCAGATCGGCGCCCCGTAAATCCGCGTCCACCAAATTGGCGTGCTGGAGCAGCGCGCCCCGCAAGTTCATCCCACGCAGGTCCGCTTCCCGTAAATGGGCATCTCGCAAATCCGCGCCAGCCAGGCTGTCACCGTCCCAAGTTGCCAGCACCCGCTCAGAATTCTTGTGCTTTATAGTGACCATGCGTGCCCCCCTTGATGCTTGTACCTACACCAACACCCCTCCGCCTGCCCGGAGGTGCTCCTTACCTATCGAATAGCATAACAGGCGCGGGGAAAAGCCCCCGTTCCCTAGGTCAACCAATCCTAAACGGCCCCACAGACTTACTGGCCCCCTAACCGGCTAGGGCGCCTCGCTAGGAACGGATCAGCATCACCAATAACAGCACAAAGCCGATCACGCCCAGGATGGGGAGCAGCACTCCCGGCCAGTCCCGTTCGGCGGCTTGGCTAGCGGCCATCATCTGCTTCGCCCTCGGCCACAGCAGCAAGATCATGGCGAGCAGCAACAGGGCCCAGATAATTTTTTCCCATTCCATGCGACATCCTCCCCAAATGAAAAGCCCCGGTCAAAGCCGGGGCCAGCAAGCACGTCTAACGCCGGAACTGGTTAGTCATCACTGCCCAGGATGCCGAGCAGGCTTAGCAGATGGACGAACAGATTGTAGATATTCAGGTATAGGTTGACGGTGGCCAAGATGTAGTTGGTTTCGCCGCCATGCACCATCTGGGAGGTGTCATACAGGATGAAGCCGCTCATGAGCAGAATGACCACGGCGGAAATCGCCAGGGACAAGGCCGGCATGGCCAGAAAGATATTGGCGAGGGCGGCGACCAGCACTACCAACATCCCGGCAAATAGGAAGCCCCCCATGAAGCTGAAGTCCTTGCGGGTGGTCAAAGCATAGGCGGACAGACCCAGGAAGATCACCCCGGTACCCCCCATGGCAGTGGCCACGATTTGGGGACCCTTAGGCAAGCTTAAATAAACGCTGAGTAGTGGCCCTAGGCCAAATCCCATCAGTCCAGTGAAGGCAAACACGACCCAAAGACCCGTCGTGGAATTGGCGGTGCGGGGCAGGACCAACCAGATCAGAGCAATGGACGCGACGAAGGTCACCAGGGAAGTCCAACTGGGCACCTTGAGGGCCACCGACAGGCCCGCCATCAGGGCGCTGAACAGCAAAGTCATCGACAGCAACATGTAGGTGTTTTTGATCACCTTGTTGGTCGCCAGCGCGGACGTCTGGCCTTTGGCAAGGGTCAGGTCGATAGGGGCCATGGATCAAATCCTCCAATACGTATCAAGGACATTATTAAATTGGGACTCCGGCGCCAGGGTGCCAGATTCACCGGATTGGACATCAATTTGGGGGAGGCGTTCGAAAAATGCAAGACCCCTTCCCCTCGACCAGTGGTCCGGACCCGCGCCGCCGCGTTCGCTGAGATGCCAAGCTTGGTTGACCTGGCCTTTTAAGGGCACCTTGAAAAATTCAAGGTGCCCGTGCGGGGTAGGGATACCCCGCC
>CAZIHO010000119.1:0-9593 GCA_964538875.1 uncultured Chromatiaceae bacterium | reverse complement strand
GATGGGAAAGCTGGCTAAGCGCTTGAATGGCCCCTGGGCCGCCCGGCTCCAGACTTCCAGTTGACGCTCCAATTTGGTCGCCACCAGGGCCACTTCCGCCGGCGGATACGACAACTGGTTGGCCCGGTGCAGCGCCGCCCATTCTCCATCCAGCCGGGGTCCCAAATCTGCCAATACCTGGTCCAGGGTTTGTTCTCCCAGCCGTTGGATTGATAGGGGTCGCCACCAGGGTCTCCCAAACGCCCAGAGACCGGCACCGATGCCAGCCGTGGCCAGGGAGACCGCCAGGAGGGTTCGCTTGGTTAGTTTCATGGTTCCTGTGCCGGGTCCAAAAAAAGGGCCGACCCAGGGTCGGCCCTCAAGGAGGCGCTGAGCCAGTCAGAATTCTGCTAAGTCCGCCAGGCGGATCCTAGCAAAGCGAACCGGCTAGCCGCAGGGTCCCGGATAGGCACAATAGCCCTCCTCCGCCCGGGTAAAGTCGTGGCACCAGGAGCAGTCCCGATTCCGCACACTATGGACGTGATTGGAATGTTGTAGTCTTGCTGCTTGGTGGTTTACGTATTGCCCGCGTTATCCCGGGAGTAATAGCGCAGATTGGTGGTGGTGCTAAAGGTCATAGGCCCGGTATAGACCGTGGTTAGGCTACATGCGCTACCGGTGCAGAAATAGGTGGTGGCGGGTTCATCCACCGTCAGACTGACGGTCACCGAACCGGAATAGGTCCCACCCAACGGTGACGCGGTGGTAGTGGGAGGCTTGGCATCCGGCTTACCAGCCGCCAAGGCATCGGTAATGCCCAGGACGGCGGTCAGACTGATTAAGATGGAAAACAACCAGCTTCGTTTCATACCTCTCCCTCCAGACTTCTTATGGGCATAACGCGCTGTCCTCCGACCGGAGGCCGCGCGACTTGCAACATCCAACCGCCCTCTACCAAGGGCAAGGAAAACCAGGCGTTGTTGCTGCACCCCAACCCAAATCAGCCGGGCTGGCCTAGCCAACACTCGGCATGGAATGCCTGCTCCATCGGCCAGAGCCCATGGTCCCTCTTCTCTTTTGCGGGAACCTTGCGCCGGGACGACGATCACCGGGCGCTAGCTTTTCTCTAACGAACTATTTTCCGTTTTCGGCCCGCCAATGCAATCGTCCGGTACGCTACAACTAGCGGTCCAGGGGTGGTACCTCCCCCATCCACCGTTGGCCATTGGCGCCCTGGAAGCGGTGCGATTGCCCGGCAGGCCAGGGACCGCTTCAGGAACCTGGATTGTGCTCCATCAATTCCCGGATGCCCGCCATCAGCCGGTCCAGGGCGCCCCGATTCTGCTCCACCACCCGGCGGCCCTGGTCCCCATGGCGGACCCGTTCATGGGCGTCCGCCAGCCAGGCATGTACCTGTTCCGCCAGGGCAGCGGCGTCCTGGACCTGGCGCGCCGCTTCCTCCCGGATCAGCAAGGCGCTGATCTCGGCGAAGTTGAAGGTATGAGGTCCCATCAGCACCGGAATGCCGGCGCTGGCCGGCTCCAGGGGATTATGGCCGCCGGTGGACACCAGACTGCCGCCCACAAACGCCAAGTCGGCGGCGGCGTAGAACATGGGCAGTTCCCCCATGCTGTCGCCCAGGAATACCTGGGTGCCGGGCGCGCAGGGCCGCTGTTCCGAGCGGCGCACCAGGCTGAAGCCCTGCTTAGCGATCAGGGCCGCGACCCGGCCGAAGCGCTCTGGGTGGCGGGGCACCAGCACCAACAGGGCACCGGGTAACTGCTCTAACACCTGGCGATGGGCGTCCAGCACCTGTTCGTCCTCGCCCTCGTGGGTGCTGGCGGCGATCCAGACGGGCCGGTCCACGCCCCAGGCCCGCCGCAGCACGGCGGCCTGTTCCCGGCGGCTCGGCGCTAGGCGTTGGTCGAATTTGATGCTGCCGGTGACCCCCAGCCGCCCGGTGGGGACGCCCAGGGCCTGGAAGCGCTCCCGGTCCGCCTGGGTCTGGGCCGCGACCCGGTCCAGCAGGGCAAAGGTGGCGCGGGTGAACTCGGGAACGCGCCCGTAAGCGCGGGCGGACCGTTCCGACAGGCGGGCGTTGGCCAACAGGGTAGGAATGCCGCGCCGCTGGCAGCCGGCCAGGATGTTGGGCCAGATTTCCGTTTCCATGAAAATGGCTAAACGCGGCCGGGCTGCGGCCAGGAAGCGCTCCACCACCCAGGGCACGTCGTAGGGCGCATAGACATGCAGCACCTCTTCACCTAGTAATTCCCGCAACCGCCGGGAGCCGGTGGGTGTGGTGGTGGTGACTAGCACCGGCCACTGGGGATAGGCCTGGCGCAGGCGTTGGATCAGGGGCGCGCTGGCCTGGACTTCCCCCACCGAGACGGCATGGACCCAGAGGGTCGGCTGGTCCCCCAGGGGGGGCGGAAAACCCAGACGTTCGCCGATGCGGCGCCGATAATCCGGGGCCCGCCGGCTGCGCCACAGCAGCCGCGCCACCACCAGGGGCGTCAATAGATACAGCAGCAGGCTATAGAGACGCCTCATGGCCGGGTCAACAACTCGTCCAGGGTGGCCCAATTGGCCCGCAAGTGGTCCGGATTGAGGGTGCCGACGATCAAACCCGCCACGCCGGGCTGGGTAAAGATAAAGTCGAGGGACGCCCGCACCCCGGCGGGCCCGTCCACCCAGCCGCTCTGCAAGCCTTTTTTGATGAGCACGCCCTTGTGAGCGGCGGCGGCGGCGGCCACTACCGGCAGTTCGTCCCGGTAGCTCAGGTTCAGAGTCACCATCACCAGGTCCAGCAACTCCACCGCCCGCAGGCCCCCGGCCAGGGTCTTGCCGGATAGGCCGTGGGCCCGGATCAGGCCCCGCTCCTTGAGCCGCACCAGGGCCTCGACCACCCCTTCCCGTTCCAGGATACGCAGGTCATCACCGTCCGAGTGGATCAGCACTGCGTCCAGGTAGTCGGTGCCCAGGGTTCGCAGGCTGGCCTCCACGGTGCGGATGGTGTACTCAAAGCCGAAGTCGAAGCGGGATTGGCCCTGCTCGAAAATTTCTCCCACCTTGGACACCAGCACCCAGTCGCCCCGGGGCCGGGGTAACAGGCGGCCCAGGCGCTCCTGGCTGGTGCCATAGGCAGGGGCGGTGTCCACCAGGTTGATGCCCAACTCATGGGCGGTCGCCAGCAGGTGGCGCACCTGGGCATCATCCGGCAAATCGAAGGGGCTCGGATATTTGACCTGCTGGTTGCGGCCGATCTTGACCGTGCCCAACCCCAGGGGGCTGACCCGGATGCCGGTGTCGCCCAGGGTTCTCAGCTCCATTCCGCTACTTGCTCCCATGGCAGTCGACCCAGGGGCGGTGCCGGCCAGCCGCCGGGCCGTTCCAGGGCAGCTCCGGCCGGCTGGATCCCGGCGCCGGCCAGCCGTTCCAATACCTGGTCCGCTACCAGGGGCGCAAACGCCAGTTTGACCGGCCAGGTCACCAGCACCCCCTCTGCTTCGTCCACCATCGGCTGGTCGGGACGCAACCCGCCGGGTTGGCGGGGCTCGGCCCGGTCGATGGACAGGCTGGCCCAGCGCAGCCCGCCCTGCTCCAGCCAGGGCAGCAGATTCGCCAATTCCCGGCGGCCCGCCGCCAGTTGCTGGTCTGGGGAACGCCGGACCCCCGCCTCCGCCACCTGTCCGCCCAGATACCAAACCCGTTCGCCGGACGCCAACGGCTGGCTGGTGACGGTCAAGCGCGGCGTAGCGCCAGCCCCCAGGCAGTGGGCGTACAGCTCCGGCAAGTCGCCTCGGGCCATCAACATACGCAGGGGCCTAAGCTGTTGGGCGGGCCGGGAGCGGCCCAGACCGGCCAATAGGTCGCCGTTGCCGGCGCCGGCCGCCAGCACCAGACGCTGGGGCCGCACCAGGGCCCGGGCACCGTCCGGTCCGGTCAAGGCCAGGGTCCGGCCTTCGAGCAACTCAATGTGACCGGCCGCTAGGCAGGCGTCCCCGGCCAAGGCCGCCAATGCGGCGCTCAGAGACGCCGGATCCAGTACCGGCTCATCCAGGCGATAGACGTGGCCATGAAAATCCCTATGCCGGAACAGGGCCGGGCGTTCCTCTCCCTCCACCGCCGTGACCCGTCCCCGCATTACCCGGCTGGCGAATAACCCCGCCAATTCCGACGCCACGCCGCCGCTAGACCATAGATATTGGTGGGACGCCAACAGCCGGGCGCGGCGCAAATCCAATTCGCCGCGCCCCTCCAGACAAGCCCGCCATCGGGCCGGCATGGCGGCGATGGCCTGGGCGGCGCCGGTCAAATGGCCGGTGAGGGCATACTTGATGCCACCGTGGATGATCCCCTGGGAAGCGAGGGTCTGGATACCGCCTAGGGCGGCGGTCTCCACCAACAGGACGCCGTAACCGGCCGACCGCAGGCGCGCCAATAGCCACAACCCGGCGATACCGCCGCCCAGAATCAGGACTTGCGGGCGGAGTTCGGTCATAGGTCAGACTTGCCCCCCCTGAATCCGCTCGATCAGCCCGGTGGTGGAGCAGTTATCCAAATAGCTCAGGGCCAGCACCTGGCCTCCCGCTTCTTGTACGCAGGCGGCGCCGGGGATCTGGGCCGGGTCGTTGTCGCCGCCCTTGACCAGCAGGTCCGGGCGCAACCGGCAGATGAGCCGTTCCGGTGTCTCCTCGGCGAAGGGCACCACCCAGTCCACGCAAGCCAGGGCCGCCAGTACCGCCATGCGCCGTTCCAGGCTGTTTACCGGCCGCCCGGGACCCTTGAGACGGCGTACCGTCTCGTCCACATTGACCGCCACCACCAGACGATTGCCCAGGCGGCTGGCTTCTTCCAGATAGGCGACGTGGCCGGCGTGGAGGATGTCGAAGCAGCCGTTGGTGAAGACCAGGGTCTCGCCCCGGGCGCGGGCGCCCTGACGCAGGACCATGAGTTCATCCTCGCTGACCAGGCCCCGGCGGGCCATCCGATGTTCATGCACGGCGGCTTCCAACTCGGGCACGCTGACCGTGGCGGTGCCCAACTTGCCCACCACCAGGCCGGCAGCATGATTGGCCAGGCGGGTGGCGTCAGGCAGCGACAGGCCGGCCGCCAAGCTGGCCGCCAGCACCGCGATCACGGTATCGCCGGCGCCGGTCACGTCGTACACCTCCTGGGCCCGGGTGGGCATGTGGATCGGCGGCCGGCCGGGTCTCAGCAGGCTCATGCCCTTCTCGCCCCGGGTCACCAGCAGGGCGCCCAGCTCCAGGGCCTGGATCAGGCCCATGCCCCGTTGCTCCAAATCGGCTTGGTCCGGGCAGGGCCCCACCATGGCTTCCAGTTCCGCCAGGTTGGGGGTCATGAGGCTGGCCCCCCGGTACTGGGTGAAATCCCGCTGTTTGGGATCCACCAGCACCGGCTTGCCGGCAGCCCGGATGCGTTGGATCAGGTCCGGGAGATCGGTCAGGGTGCCCTTGGCGTAATCGGACAGGACCACCAGATCCACCTCCGCCAGATACTGGTCTAGGCGTTCCCCCAGGCTGGCGCCGGCTTGCGGAGGAAAACCGTTTTCAAAATCCAGCCGGATCAGTTGTTGATGACGGCTCAGCACCCGCAACTTGGTGATGGTGGGAAAGCCGGCTTGGCGCTCGAACGCGCAGACCACGCCGGCCTGGCCCAGCAGCCGTTCCAGATCCTGGCCGGCGGCATCGTCCCCCACCAGGCCCAACAAACGGGCCGAGGCGCCCAGGGCGGCGATGTTGAGGGCCACATTAGCGCCACCGCCGGGCCGGTGTTCTTCCTGTTCGACCCGCACCACCGGCACCGGCGCCTCCGGCGAAATGCGGCCGGTGACGCCATACCAATAGCGATCCAGCATCAGGTCCCCGGCCACCAGCACCCGGGCACGGGAGAAATCGGGGATATCAATCATCAGGGGGTCTCGCCAACGGCAAACAGGAAATGCTAGCACAGGGTCCTGGGATCCTTACCGGCGCGGCGGCGCATCGCTAGACTATGGCTTCCGGTTCTTGGCGCATCGGTCCATGTCGTCTTCGGATTCCATTCTCCCCTTCCTGGCACCCAGATTCTGGCCCGTGTGGCTGGGCATGGGCTTGCTGCGCTGTCTGGCGCTAGTGCCCTACCGTCCGCTCATGGCCCTGGGCCGGGGCTTGGGGCGGCTGGCGGCACGGCTGGTACAACGGCGCCGGCGCATCGCGGCAATCAATCTGGAACTTTGCTTCCCAACCATGGACCCGGCGGAACGGGAACTGCTGCTGCGCCGTCACGGGGAATCCCTGGGTATGGGCCTGATGGAAATCGCCCTGGCCTGGTGGGCGCCAGCGGCCCGCATCGACCGGGTGCTGCGGGTCGAGGGCCTGGAATATTTGGAGCAGGCGTTCCAGGGCGGGCGGGGTGTAATCCTGCTCACCGCCCATTTCACCTCGGTGGAACTCAGCGGCCGGCTGCTGGCGCGCCTGGCACCTATCACGCCCCTGTACCGGCCCAACGAGAATCCCCTCATCGAGCGCATCATGGTTCGTATCCGGGAACGGGGCCTGGGGCAGCGCATCATTCCCCGGGAGGACGCCCGCTTGATGATTCGCACCCTAAAAGCCAACAAGGGCGTGTGGTTCGCGCCGGACCAGAACTTCGGCCACAAGGGCAGCGTCTTTTCACCTTTTTTCGGGGTGCCCGCCGCCACCAACACCGCCACCACCCGCTTCGCCCGCATGACCGGCGCGCCGGTGCTGCCGTTCGTCGCCCTGCGCCGCGACGACGGCAGCGGCTACGATCTCCGCATTGAACCGCCCTTGACCGACTTTCCCACCGACGACATCCAGGCGGATACCGACCGGGTCAATGGCCTGATCGAAAGTTGGGTGCGCCTGGCGCCGGCTCAGTATTTTTGGGCCCATCGCCGCTTCAAGGACCGGCCGCCGGGTGAGGAGCGTTTCTACTAGGCCGGCGCCCTTGACCAACGTCAACGTGTGCCAGCGCCCGGCGCCCAAGAATGGTGCCTTCCTAACAAGAGATTTTTGCCGATGGACGAAATCACCCAAGGCTTTACCGCCGACCACCACCGCTGCGATGACAGCTTCGTCGCCCTGGAACAGGCCCTATCCCAGAGCAATTGGGACGCCGCCCGCCAGGCCGGCGAGCGTTTTCTCACCGCCATGAGCCATCATTTCATGGTGGAAGAAGAACAATTATTCCCGGCCCTCGGCGGGTTTGCCGCCGGTCCCGTGCAGGTGATGCGCATGGAACATACCCAGATGCGCCAACTCTTCAGCCAGTTGGCGGACGGCCTGACCCGAGGCGACCAGAGCGCCTGCCTGGACGTGACCGAAACCCTGCTGATGATCATGCGCCAGCACAACATGAAGGAAGAGCACATCCTCTATCCCATGGCGGATCAATCCCTGGACGACCGGCGTATCGGGATCCTCGCCAGCCTGCGCCAGGACTAGGCCGGTGGAACATGTCCTGGACGTGCGGGATCTGGAACCGCCGGAACCCCTGGGGCGGATCCTCGACGCCCTGGACCGGATGGGCGCCGCCGACTGGCTGCGGGTGCGGCACCGGCGGGAACCCTTCCCCCTATATAACCTGCTCCGCAACCAGGACTTCCTTTGGCGTGGCCGCTGGCGCGGCGACGAATTCGAGCTGCTGATCTGGCGCGCTGGCGCCACGGCGCCGGCTAGCCCGGGGGCGGGCGGGTGCTGACCAGAGGCCTATCCCTGGACCAGGCGCCGCCGCTGCTGGTTCCACTCCGCTTCTTCCTCACCGCCCCCTGGTACCTGGTGGCAGCGGGCCTGCTGCTGGCCTGGGAGGGGGCCGCCAGCCTGCACTCCCGCTGGACGCCCGACGCCCTGGCCCTGACCCATTTAATCAGCCTGGGTTTTTGCACCCAAATCATGTTCGGCGCCATGCTGCAACTGCTGCCGGTGCTGGCCGGTGCCCGGGTCCCGGCGGTGTTAGCCCTGGGACGCGCGGTCCACGTCCTGCTGAACCTGGGCACCCTGGCCCTGGTGGCGGGATTGCTGGGCTTCGGCACCCCATGGCTGGCAGCCGGGGGCGGGCTACTGGCCCTGGCCGTTGGCTTATTCGCATCGGCCACCAGCGTCGCCCTGGCCCAGGCGCGGGGCGTGCCTCCCACGGTACGGGCGCTGAGCCTGGGTCTGGCGGCCCTGCTGGTGACCCTAGCCCTGGGACTCGTCCTGGTGGGCGCCGTGGGCGGATGGGTCCCGATCCAGGAGCTGGAACGCTGGGTCAACCTGCACCTCGGCTGGGGCCTGCTGGGCTGGGTGGGCCTGCCCCTGGCCGGATTGCTCATCGAATTAGTACCCATGTTCTACATTACGCCGGCCTATCCGGGTCCCTGGCGCGACTGGCCACCGCCTTTGACCGGGCTGTTACTGCTGACCTGGGCGCTGGCCCTGTACCTGGCGCCGGCCGCCGCTGGCCTGCCGCTGGCGCTGGCAGTGCTCCTCATGGCCGGCTTCGCGGTCCGCACCCTGGTCCTGAGCCGGAACCGCCTGCGGCCGGTCCGGGATACCACCCTGTTCTACCTCTGGGCTGGTTGTGCAGCCCTGGTGGGCGGCGCCCTTACTTGGTTGCTGACGACGGACGGGGTGTTGGTGGGGGTGCTGATCCTGGGTGGCGTCTGCATCGCCCTGCCCAGCGGCATGCTTTATAAAATCGTGCCCTTTCTGTGTTGGTTCCACCTGCAAGGTCAAGTCCTGGCCCGGGGCCGTTTCGACCGCCCCCTGCCAACCATGAAAACCTTTCTCAGGGAGCGGCACGCCCGCGCCCAGGGTGGGGCCTACCTCCTAGGCCTCGGCCTGATTCTGTTGGGCCACATCTGGCCCGGCCCCTGGCTGAACCTGGGGGGGCTGGCGCTGGCCGCCGCCGCCCTGGGCCTGGCCTTCAACCTGAGCACCGCCCTGGCCCGCTACCGGCGGGAACTGACGGCGCTGGCGTCCTTGACCTGACCACCCCTAGCCCTGATGGACCTCTAGAATCTGGCCGGCTTCCCCCCAACGCCGGGCCGAGCCTCGCTACCGGCGCGCCGATCAAATTCCCTTATTCGTCGACCGCCGGAGATGCGCGCCGACCCGCCAAAAGTCCCAGGTGTTATGTAAGTTATTTAGAACATAAGCACAAACGAATAAAACCAACTTATGGAGGGTCGAGGAAAACTGTTTGGCTATTTTTGTTGTACCTATATATGTTTATCGGCTCCGGACTTGGCTTTATCGCGCTCGTGTCCCGCACCTCGCGCGAAGGGCCGGTGCCCGCCGAGCGGCCGAGGGATGGGCCATCCAATCCATGACAGGTCCATCAGACTGGACGGAAGACTCCGGGGGCAACAAGAACAACCGTTCTTGGCCGGTCGGCCAGGAGGCTAGAGGGAGAGGCGATAGGGAGGTGCCGCCTTTTGGGGCCGCGGAACAGCAGCCTGTCTGTGCCGGTGGTCCGAAGTTCGAGTAGATAAAGCGCGATTACCGCAGTGTAAGAACCTAGGAGAATTGACTCATGCCAACTTTTGTGCGTACTGACAAGTGCGACGGCTGCAAGGGCCAGGACAAGACCGCCTGCATGTACATCTGCCC
>CAZIHO010000118.1:0-9989 GCA_964538875.1 uncultured Chromatiaceae bacterium | reverse complement strand
TTACAGGGGGACAAGCTCAGCTAGCCCCCCGGAATTCTTGGCCTGCACCTTGGGGTAAAGGTCATAAAGGGCAGCCTGGAGGGCTTCCTCGATGACGGGATGATAGAAGGGCATACGCAACAGGTCGCCAACCCCAAGCCCCTGGCTGATGCACCAATTGAGCAGGTGGGCGAGGTTTTCGCCCTTAGGGGTAATCATTTCCGCACCCAGCAGCCGGCCACTGATCTGGTCCGCGTAAACCCGGATGATGCCCCGATTCTGGCCCATGATGAGGGCCCGGCCCACCGGGGCGAGGCGCACCTGGCCCACGGCGGTGGTGGCCGGGTCCAGTTCATGCCAGCGTGCGCCCACGGCGCAGATGTTGGGGTCGGTAAAGGTAATCAGCAGTGGCACCTTGCGCTGGAACGCCTGGATTTGCTCAGAGATCGCGTTGTGGCCAGCGATGCGCCCTTCGTCCGCCGCCTCGTGCAGGGTCATGCGCTCGCCAGTCACGTCACCGGCGATGAATACCGGCAAGTCGCCGATTTGCAGGGTGTGGCGGTTGAACACGGGGATGCCCCGCCCGTCCAGGGGGCAGCCCAGTTGTTCCAGACCCAGGCCGTCTAGGTTGGGAACCCGGCCCATGGCCAGCAGCACCTTGTCCACTTCCACGGACGCGGGTCCAGCGGCAACCCAGACCCGGCCGGTGGCGGTGGTCTCCAAGGACGCCCGGTGGCCTAGGTGGATGGGAAATTCCCGTCGCATGATGGTCAGGGCGCTGTCCAGCACCTCCGGGTCCTGGATGCCGCCGATGCCTTCCAATTGGTCGAAGCCGGTGACATCAACGCCGATGCGACGCAGGGATTGACCCAACTCCAGGCCGATGGTGCCCAGACCGATGATGGCCAACCGGGTGGGTAGGTCTTCCTGCTCAAACAGGGTATCGGTGGTGAGCAGGGCGGATTCAAATCCTTCCCATGCCTTCGGGACCAGGGGCCGGGAGCCGGTGGCGATGATGATGCGGGCCGCGCGGATGCGCGAGCCGCCCTCCACTTCCAGCAGATCCGGTTCTAGGAAGCGGGCATAGCCGGGAATGAATTGCTCGCCCATGGTGTTGGTGCTGTTGGTCAGCACCCGGTCCACGAAGGTATCCCGCAGGTCCCGCACATGGCTCATGGCTTCGGGCAGGTCGATTTCCAGGCCTTGATGACCATCGACGCCGTAGCGGCCCAACAGGGTACGGCGGTGGTAGTCCTCGGCAACCTGGATCAGCGCCTTGGATGGCATACAGCCGACCCGAGCGCAGGTGGTGCCCGGTTCGCCGCCGTTAATCAGTACCCAGGATTTGCCGGATGGGCGCACCTTGCCTAGGGCGTACAGCCCGGCGCTACCGGAACCAATGATGGCGACATCGACCTGCTTTTCTTTCACGGCGGGCTCCTTCAGGGGGAATTCCCGCCCCCGAACGGGGGCGGTCGGGCTGCCATTCTAGCGCGCCGGCGGGGCTTGCTGGACCGCTGCCCCCGCTTCGTCGGGGGACAACGGAAGTTCCTCGTCGTCCAGAAAATCCAGGGCGGGTATCTGGCCCAGGTCCAGGGGCGCCGCCTGGGGCTCCGGTACGGCCGCTGCGGGGGCTTTGCGCAGCTTGTCCAGGCTGATGCCGGCCAACTCCCGGCCCGCGTAGTCCGGCACCTTGAAGTAGTAGGGCGCGGAAGACGACTGGACCACATAGTCCTTTGACTCGTCCCGCTTCCAGAGTTGGTAAATGCGCGGTGCGCTGGTCTTGAGTCCGACGGTCAGGCGTTGGGACGGGATTTCTGGGCCGTAGCCTGGACCCGGCTCGGTGCCCAACACGCCCATGAAGTCCATCCGCGCCACTTGGCGCACCAGTGCGGAGATCCGCTCCGGGTCGGTAGCTTCACCTTCGCCCAGTCCCGCCACCCGCCAAGCGCCATCCAGCCACTCCAGGGTCAAGCCATTGACTTCGAGGCGGGTAATATCCTCGGACTTGAGGTGCAGGTAGTCCGGGGCGGCCCAGTCGTCCGGCTTGGCACCCAGGTCGTGACTGGCTAGGGCGGCCTCGAAAACCTGGTCGTCGCCGTCCACCCGCAAATAGGCGCGCCGAGCCCCGGCAGCATCACCGAGCCAGAGGGTCGCCAGCACCCGCTCACCGGCCAGGAGTTCCAGCTTGCGCTCGAAGGCGTCCGGACTCACCTTGAAGCGCTTGGCCGCCTCGGCGCTGGTGCCCACCGGCAAACGCCGTTGCAAGGCGGTCAAGCGGCTGAGCAGGTCGTCGATACGGGTCTGGGCGACCGGAAAGCCTTGTAGGCTGGGGATTTGCCAGGCGCCATCCCGCCGTTCCAGTAGGACTGGGTCCTGGCCGGATGGCAGGATTCGTACCCGGTCCACTGCCTTGCGGTCAAAGCTCAGCAGGGGACCGCCTGCGGCGGTGGCGCCGAAATCCCGGCCACCCAAACCTAGAAGCACGGCCAACAGCAGTTGCAGGGCAAGAGCCACGCCCAGGACGGAAATCAGTTTCGACATGGATCAAGCCTCCTCCACGGCCAGGACTTGCCGGTAATGAAGCTCCCTCTGGGCCTTCATCCGCCGTTGTAAAAGGTACAGCCCCACCAAGCCTAGGATCGCCAACCCGTAGTTCAGGTATTCCCAGAACAGTTCGGCGCTCTGATCTAGGGGTTCCAGCATCCGGGAAAACTGGCTACGCCCCCGCAGCGCCAACAGGCCCCGATCCTCCAGGGACCAGTCGATGGCGTTTTCCACCAACTGCACCGGCTTGAGGTAACGGGTTTGGGTGGCACCCGCCGCCAAGTCCAGGGCCTGATCGGTCAGGAAGCTGCTGGAGCCGATCAGAATCAAGCGGGCGGTGGGCGGGGAAGTTTCGATGACGCTGGTGGGAGCGGATTTGGTCGTTTCCCCGCCGGGTTTTGCGGACGTCGCCGGCTCCTTGTCCTTGCCGGACACGTCGGCAGACTTGATGAGCGGTGACGGCTTGCCCTTGAAGAAGCTGTCGAAGCGGCCCTCGACGGCCACCGCCAACAGGTGCCGACCCCGCTCAGCGCCCATGGGGAAACCCAGGTCGCCGTGCTCGAAGTTAGGTTGGATGTCGGAGGAGGTGGAAGTCCAGGAGTTGGAGGAACTGGACAGAAGTTTAACTACCCGCCGCTCCCTGTTCTTATCAGCATCCAGTTCCACCGGCGACGCCCAGTTGAGGGTGATCTGCCCCAGTCCGGCGGTGAGGCCACTGGTCCGGTCCATGCCATCTTCTCGAATATCTGGGAAATAGGGATAGGCCAGGCTAACGATTTCCTGCACTGCGAAGCCGCCGATGCGTCGCTCCACCGGAATCGGGAACGGCGTGTTCTGGGGATCCAGAACCATACTGTTGGCTAGTTTGACGCCCTGGAAGTCAAACCAAGCCTCCAAGCCAGTGGGCTTGGGCTGAGCGCCGATGGCGCGGGCGCCCAGATCCACGGAGAAGGGGGATGCGGCGACGATCAGGGTGCCACCCTGCATCAGGAACTGGTCGATGGCGAATTGTTGCTTAGCGTCCAGAGCTTGGGGCCCCACCACCAGTAGCAAATCCGCCTCGTCTGGAACCCGGCCGGCGCGCAGGTCCGTGCCCCGAACCGAGAAATCCGTGCCCAGCTTTTCCCGCAACAGGTCGAACTGGGGACCACCCATGGCAAAACCAGGCATTTGCGTCTGACCGGGCGGCGTATACAACGCTAGTGTCTTGAGAAAGCCGCTGGAAAAGCGTTTCAGCCCGGCTTCCAGGGCGCGCTTGAGCCCTCCCTTGTCCAGGGCCTCCGGCAGAGGCACCGGCACCACCTGACCCTCAGCTTCCATGACCAGATAAAAGTAGAAACTGTCCGGGCTCAGCAGATCCAGTGCCAGGGGCTGGAATCCGTAACGGCTGGCGATCTCCTTGGCGACGGCCGGATCCCGGTCCGGGTCCTTGAGTGTCGTGGTCAGTTTACCCCCGGATTGCTTGCTCAGGTCGCCCATCAGCCCAACCAGGTCCTGGCGCAGCGCCGGCAGGGGCTCAGGTAAGCGCTCCGGCGCGGAGACGAAGGCGCGCAGCGTCACCGGACGATGCAGGGTTTGAAACAGGTCGCCACTGCTTTGGTAGCCGTACAGGGCCTTTTTGATGGCGCGGGTGAGGTCGTATTCCGGATTACGCAAGCGCACGTCCAGGTCGGTCTCGCCCTTGGCCTTGATGTCGATTAGGTCCCGGTAGCCCAGCTTTTCGAATTGATCGCCGTACTGGATGACCACATCGAAATAGGAGCTCATAACGCCAGCTTGATATTTGCTGGCGGTCTGGAACGACACCGGACGAATGCCATATTTCTCGCCAGCTTCCTTTTCCAGCTCGGGGTGTTCCAGGGGGTCCACGAATTCGACCCGCACCCGGCCGCTTCCCGCGACCTCGTACTCCTTAAGTAAATCCCGGATTTGGGGCACTAGGGGCGCCAACAGAGGATGGGTGTGCGCGCTGAAATAGCCACGAATCAATAGCGGCTCCCGCAACTGGGCCAAATAGTCCCGGGTGGCGGCAGAAATAGAATAGGCCTGACCCTCGGTGAGATCCACTCGCGCCCAACTAATCCGCTGCAACCAGAGATTGCCGGCCAAGAAGTTTGCGACTAGTAAGCCGATGACCCACCGCCAGGCGCGATGGGCGCCCGGATTAGCTCCGTCCTGGGCCCAACGCAGTTGTTCTAGGGAGAGGACATTGAGGCTCAGAAAGACGCCGACGATGCTCAAATAGTAATAGAGATCACGCAGGTCAATGACACCCCGGGTGATGGACTCGAACCGAGAACCCGTACCCAAGAGTTTGAACAATTCACCCCCTTGATAGCCCAGGAGGTGGGTCAGGGACTGGGATCCCAATAAATAGAACAGACCGCAGATCAGGGCGGTGCCGATCAGGCTGACGATGGCGTTATCGGTACGGGCCGACACGAACAATCCGATAGCGATATAGGCCGCGGCCAGCAGCAAGGTGGCCAGGTAGGCACCGAACACCGGCCCCCAGTCCAGGCTGCCCAACAGACTCACGGTCAAGGGCAGGGGCAGCGTCATGGCTACCGCCAGCGCCACCAACGCTAAGCTCGCGATAAATTTGCCTAGCACCAGTTGGAGCGACGATAGGGGCAGGGTGAGCAGCAGTTCCAGGGTGCCAGAACGCCGCTCCTCACTCCACAGGCGCATGGTGAGCGCGGCCACCAGGAAGATCAGCAGAACCGGCATCCAATCAAATAGAGGCCGGGTATCGGCAATGTTGCGGGCGAAAAAAGTCTCCACCCAGAAAAACACGAATAGACTGACCGCCAGGTAGGTCCCCAGGAAAATATAGGCCACCGGGGAAGCGAAGAAACTCCACAGTTCTTTGCGGGCAATACGCCATATCTCAGCCATTGGCAACCTCCTTGGGCGCATTGATTTCACCGAACAGGGTTTCCAAATCCCTCTGCTCGGGACAGAGTTGATACAACTGGAATCCCTGGGCAAGCAGGCTTTGGGCCACGGTCGGCGCGGTGGCCGTAGTATCCAGAGTATCCAGAGCGTAACGGTGCTGTCCGTCCGTTTGACCCAGATGGGCGACGCCGGTGACGCCCTTGACCCGCGCCAACAGGGGCTGGACCCGGTCCGGCCCCGCGTCCAGGGCGACCAAGAGGCGACGCGACTGGTTGAGGTCCGCCAGTGGGGCATCCAGGACTAGGCGTCCCTGGCGCAGAATCAGCACCCGGTCGCAGACTGCCTGAACTTCCTGGAGGATGTGGGTAGAAAGGATCAGTGTCGCGCCGGTCGCCAGTTCCCGGATCAGGCCGCGCATGTGCTGGATTTGCTCCGGGTCCAAGCCGTTGGTGGGCTCATCCAGGATCAACACTTGGGGGCTGTGCAAGATCGCCTGGGCCACCCCTACCCGCTGCCGGTAGCCTCGAGATAGGGTGGCGATGGGATCCGCCGCCTTGGCCTCCAGGCGGGTGCGCTGGATGGCACGGCGCACCGCCAGCCGCCGCTGGTGGGCCGGGATACCCTGCAATTGGGCCTGGTATTCCAGGGTGTCGATGACCGTCATATCCGGATACAGCGGACAGTTCTCCGGCAGGTAGCCGATACGACGCTGGACCTCCCGTCGATCCCGCACCACGTCCCAACCGTCCAGGGTCGCGCTACCGGCCGAGGGCTCCAGGAATCCGGTCATTACCTTCATGATGGTGGTCTTTCCGGCCCCGTTATGGCCCAACAGGCCCACCACCTCGCCCGGATTGACTTCAAAGGACACCGCATCCACGGCCTTAAAGTCGCCGTAGTTGCGGCTCAGTTGCCGAACCTTGACCATGCAAGAATCCTTTAACGCAGATTTTTTGATTGAGGGTCGAGAAAAAACGGGGTTTTCGACCGGCCTGACGATGAAAAGTTCTTCGCCAAGCCAGCAAGAGGCTGGTGAGTAGTCTGCCAAGGGACAGCCCCCGGGAGTGGGAAGCCAACCGGCTCCCCACCCGGCCCAGGGCAGTTAGCTAACGACGGCGCTGACCTGAACAGCACCCCGCCAGATCATGTGGACGGCCACATAGGTGATGATGAGCAGGCCTACCCAACTTAACCAGCGGTGCTTATGGATCAGTTTGGCGATGATATTGGCGGCAAATGCCATCATGATGATTGATATGACCAATCCGGCCACCAAAATTTCGAGATGGTCCTTGGCCGCTCCGGCGACCGCCAACACATTGTCCAAGGACATGGACAGGTCCGCCATGGCCACTTGCCATACAGCGGCGCCCACAGTTTTTCCGGGGCGATTGGTGCCGCCCTCCATCGCCTCGTCCGGCGTGACTTCTTCGGCGCCGTGGGTGCGGATCTCCCGAAACATCTGATAGGCCACGAACAACAACAATAGCCCACCCGCCAGGGTCAGCCCAATGATTTGCAGGAGTTGAGTAGTCAGTAATGCAAATATAATGCGGAGTACCACCGCCGCCGCCGTACCAAGAACAATCACCCGGCGGCGCTGTTCTAGGGGTACCGAGGCCGCCGCCATGCCCACCACGATGGCGTTGTCACCCGCCAACACCAGGTCAATAAAAATGACCTGCACAAAAGCCACTAACTGGCTCATCAATTCGGATTCCATCATTCCCCCTTACCTAATGCAAAGTTACGACCTATGGGTCGCGCTTCAGAATACCTGGGTCAGCGCCAATGCGGCCAGAACCAAGAAAAACACGCCACTCGCCTGGTGCAGACGACGCGTCGGGATGCGGCCCAACAGGGTGCGGCCGACCAGCACACCCAGCGCGGAGGAAGCGGACAGCGCCAGAGTCGCCCCCACCCACACGGGCGCCCAAGCCATGGTGCTCGCCAAGCCGGCCACGGCGATTTGGGTCTTATCCCCCATTTCCGCCAAAAAGATCATCAGAAAAGCGGTTAAGAACACGCCGTGGCCGCTACGTTCTTCCACTTCTTCGCCATCCGGTTCCTCGGTAGCGCGTAATGACATGATGCCAAATACCGCGAATAGCAGAGCGACCAGCCCGGCCAACACCTGCTTTGGGAGCCATTCCGCCAATCCGGCGCCGAACACCACCGCCAAGGTGTTGAGCAGCAGAAAAGCTGCGATGGCACCGGTCAATACCGGCCAGTGACGATGCCGCGCCGCCAGGGTCATGCAGACCAGTTGGGTTTTATCGCCCAACTCAGCCAGAAAAATGAGGCCAAAGCTAGTCGCCGTGGGGGTCAGCCAAGCGGCGAGATCGAGCGAGGTGGTGTCGGGCATTGGAAATCTCCAGGATTCAACAAGCACATGGGTGTTACCAGGGGACCCACGGCCGGTCCGGCCCGACTCCAGGCGAGTAAATAATCAGGATGTACCAAGGATGGGGACATGGGGGATCAGGGCGGGAGCCGGACCATGACCTTGGGCATCGGGACACGCCGGCTCCCATACCGGATCCCGATCGCCACAAGGTCTCGTCAGGCACCGGTCGGAGCCGCGTCCACCATGAACCGCTGGGCGGATCAAGTCTGTTGATGGACGCCCCGCTTGACGCGGGCGACTACTCCCCTTGGGAGGAAGCGCGGATTAAAGAACAGGTAACTTTTGCTGTCAAGTGAGCCGCACCATTCTCGGCACTTGGATCTGCCGAGGCTACCGGGACTTGAGTATCATCCCTGGACGAACACTTGGTTCGGATTGAAGCGGAACCTGGCTCAGTGGTTAGCCCAAGACAGCTACCGATCCTAGACCTCGCCATAATCCTGATCTACCTGATGGGAACGACCGCCTTTGGCGTTTGGTTCGCCCGTCGTGGGCGGAGCCTGGCGGGGTATGTCCAGGGGGACCGATCCCTACCCTGGTGGGCTCTGGGGGTATCCGTCCTCGCGACCTATCTCAGCAGCATCACCTTTCTAGCGGATCCAGGAAAATCCTACGCTACCGACTGGCGCCCCTTCGTGTTCTCCCTCACCCTAGTACCCGCCTGCTGGATCAGTGTCAAGTGGTTCATACCACTCTATCGGCGCCGCATCCAAACCACGGCGTACGAACATCTGGAACAACGGTTCGGCTTTTGGGCGCGGGCCTATGCGGGAGTCAGCCTCATCCTCCTGCAAATCGGCCGTGTCGCGGTAGTGCTCTACCTATTAGCCCTTGCATTGTCAGGATTATTGGACTGGGAGATCCACTGGATCATCCTAGCGCTAGGCTTGATTACCCTTTTCTATACCGCCTTGGGCGGCTTTGCCGCGGTCGTCTGGACCGACGTGGTTCAGGCAATCCTCTTGCTTGCGGCCGCCCTCGCCAGTGTCGTCGTCCTCTGGACCAGCATCCCTGGCGGAACCGAGACCATTTGGCAGATCGCATCCCGGGATCATAAATTCGCTTTCGGCAATATGGCTCCATCACTTGTTCAGGACAGCGCTTTGGTGATTTTTTTGTTTGGCATAACGGAAAATCTGCGCAATTTCGGCATAGACCAAAACTACGTACAACGTATCTTGAGTGCTCGGTCCGATCGGGCAGCAAATAAAGTCCTATGGCTCGGTGGTCTTATTTATATGCCCATCTCCGCCCTATTCTTTTTATTGGGGACCCTGTTGTATGTCTATTATGCCAGTGTGCCGAATGCGGCACTTCCCGACAAGGCGGACCAAGTTTTTCCATTTTTTATCATAACCACTATGCCCGCCGGGTTGGTTGGGCTCGTAATAGCGGGCCTGCTTGCGGCAGGAATGAGTACCTTATCCTCCTGCCTTAATAGTTCTGCCACGGTTTGGGTCATCGATATTTACCAACGCTTGTGTCGGCACCCACGCAACGAACAGCAACTCCTCTGGCTTACCCGCGTTGCTACTCTAGTGATCGGGTGCATAGGCATTGGCGCCAGCCTTGCCATGCTGGAAGTTCGCACAGTTTTGGATGCCTGGTGGGCCATCTCTGCGGTATTTGGGGGCGCCATGCTCGGTCTATTTATTCTTGGGCTTATAGTCCCAACCGCCACCAGTGGTAATGCTCTGGTAGCCGTCTGCCTTGGTATCTTGGTGATCGCCTGGGGAACGGTAAGCAAATACCTGGGGGCCACGTCAGGCACACTGGTGTTTCCCCTGCATACCCTTCTAATTGGCTTCGCGGGAACCCTGACCGTGGTACTTAGCGGTTGGTTATTATCCTTCACCAATTCGCGCAGTTCCCCGGTTGATCCGCTTCAGAACTCGTAAAATGACCTCCAGTTGGAGATTTTTTACTATTCTGCTCGGTAGCTTTTTATTATCCGCGCTGACCTGCGGTATCTTCGGAACCTATTTGGTCGAACTGACCGGTGCCGCACCCCACAAAATCATCGGGCGCCTAGCTCTCCTGCTTGCCCTGATAGGCTATTGGCCCTGGGCGCGCGCTCAGGGACTCGCCAACAGACGCGACCTGGGTTTCGCCCCCCCCATAGGCGCATTTGCCCGAACCATTGGATTGGGTTTTGCTG
>CAZIHO010000117.1:0-10189 GCA_964538875.1 uncultured Chromatiaceae bacterium | reverse complement strand
GGATTGCGCGAAAACCGGCAATCCAGCGCTCTGTCCCCTGAAAAAGCCGAATTCAATGATCACTGGGCCTCGAAGCCAATAAAATGGCTTTATTGCTCGACTCTGGGGCGCCAAAAGCCGAAGGCCCAGGGGCGTTTTTCAACGGCCTGCTAAATGACCGAAGTCTTGGCGCAATTGCCACTAACCGGAGGCGCTAGGGTGCAGCAACCCGTTCCAGCTCAAAGCGGAGGGCTCCGCCTGCTAGAGGTGGTTCTTCGCATCCGCCGCGCGGTCGTGGACCCGCGCTATCCCCCAGACTTGGTGCCGGGATCATGACCACCGCCCTCCGTATTTCCCGGAAACCGCATCAAATATGAACTGGCTCAAGGAAGTCGGACCCGATGGCGCGGCCTTGCTGGTGAGTATCCTGCTGGTCGCGGGCTACTATTTGTTGTTATGGCTTCGAGTGCGGAAAGATCCCACCTCCAGTATCCATGGCATCAATGAAATCGCCCGTGCCCAATGGGTGGAGTCGGTCATGACCCAGCCGGGCAAGGACGTGATGGCGGTGCAAACCCTGCGGAATTTCCTCATGGGTGCCTCCCTCATGGCTTCTACCGCCACCCTGCTGATCATCGGCACCCTGACCCTGTCCGGGCAGGCGGAAAACATCGGCCGCAGTTGGCATTTGCTCAATCAGTTGGGTTCCCACGCGGCGGAACTTTGGATCATCAAGGTGTTGTGCCTGTTATTGGCGTTCATCGTGGCCTTTTTCGCCTTCACCATGGCGGTGCGGCTGGCCAATCAGGTGGTGTTCATGGTGAATATCCCGGAGTCGGCGGTGCATCCGGCGCTGGGTATCGCCAGCGTGGCCAAGCGCTTGAATCAGGCGGGCTGGCATTTCTCCATCGGGATGCGGGCCTTTTTGTTCGCCGTGCCCCTGGTGTTTTGGCTGTTTGGGCCGATGCTGCTGGTCCTCGCCACCCTCGGTTTGGTATTGGTCCTGCACCGGCTGGATCATGTGGACTAGCTGGCCGGCACCGACGCCGCCCATCCGGCGCCGCCCTTGGTAAAATAATAATTTTTACCGCCTAGCGCCCCCAGACCCATGTCCCGCAAGTTGTATATCAAAACCTTTGGTTGCCAGATGAACGAGTACGATTCCGCCAAGATGGCGGACGTGCTGCGGGAGTCCCATGGCTTGGAGTTGACCGATCAGCCGGAATTGGCGGACGTGTTGCTGCTCAATACCTGCTCGATCCGGGAAAAGGCCCAAGAGAAGGTGTTTTCGCAACTGGGCCGCTGGCGGCCCTGGAAGAAACGTAACCCGGACCTGGTGATCGGCGTGGGCGGGTGCGTGGCCAGCCAGGAGGGGGAGGCGATTCGGACCCGGGCGCCGTTCGTGGATTTGGTGTTCGGCCCCCAGACCCTGCACCGGCTGCCCGAATTGCTGGAAGCTCGGCGGCTGGGCCAGCCGGTGGTGGACGTGTCCTTCCCGGAAATTGAGAAATTCGACCGGCTGCCGGAGCCCCGCGCCGAGGGACCCACCGCGTTCGTGTCGGTGATGGAGGGTTGCTCCAAGTATTGCGCCTATTGCGTGGTGCCCTATACCCGGGGTGAGGAAATCAGCCGGCCGTTTGACGATGTGATCGCGGAGGTGGCGGCCCTGGCCGAGCAGGGTGTGCGGGAGGTGAATTTGCTTGGCCAGAACGTGAACGCCTACCGGGGCATCATGGCGGATGGCGGCATCGCCGATCTGGCGTTGCTGATTCGCTACGTGGCGGCGGTGGACGGCATAGGCCGGATTCGCTTCACCACCTCCCACCCCATGGAAATGTCGGACGCCCTCATCGACACCTTCGCCGAAGTGCCGGAACTGGTCAGCCATTTGCATCTGCCGGTGCAGAGTGGCGCGGACCGGGTGTTGGCGCGGATGAAGCGGGGCCACACGGCGCTGGAGTACAAGGCCAAGATTCGCCGCTTGCGGCGGGCGCGGCCGGGTATCAGTTTGTCGTCGGACTTCATCGTCGGCTTTCCCGGTGAAACTGAGGCGGATTTCGAGGACACCCTGGAACTGATTCGGAGTGTGGGATTCGATCATTCTTTTAGCTTCATCTACAGCCCCCGCCCCGGCACCCCGGCGGCGGACATGCCGGACGATCTGCCCCTGGAGCAAAAGCAGGCGCGGCTGGCCCGGCTCCAGGAACTGATCGACCACCAGGCCATGGCCATCAGCCAGGCCATGGTGGGTAGCCTGTGCCGGGTGCTGGTGGAACGTCATGCCCGTAAGGACCCGCGCCAACTGGCGGGTCGCACCGAGAATAACCGGGTGGTCAACTTTTCCGGTCCGGAGTCCCTGATCGGCCAATTCGTGGATCTGCGCATCAGCGAGGCGCTGCCCAATTCCTTACGGGGCGTACTCGCCGAGTCCCTGGCCGGAGCCGCCTAACTGCCTTGTCCACCCAACCCGAAAATTATGATTTGGTGCTGGAGCCCCAGGACAACGCCCGGCTGGCCAATCTGTGCGGCCAGCTAGACCGCCATTTGCGCCAGGTGGAGCGGCGCCTGGGCATCGAAATCAACAATCGGGGCCACCAGTTCCGGCTGATCGGACCCCATGAGGGGGTGCGAGCGGGCGCCGAGTTGCTCAAGTCCATGTTCGCCCAGACCGAACAGGAACTGCTGACACCGGAACGGGTGCATCTGCTGTTGCAGGAATCCGGCATCGAAGCCCTGTTGGACGCCCCCCAAGCCGGGGTGCCCGAGGCGGTGATCCAGACCCGGCGCGGCCCCATCCGGCCCCGGGGGCCCAATCAGCAGGAATATATTCGCAAGATCGCCAGCCACGACATCAACTTCGGCGTGGGTCCGGCGGGTACCGGCAAGACCTTTCTGGCGGTGGCCTGCGCCGTTGACGCCCTGGACCGGGACCGGGTACGGCGCCTAGTGCTGGTGCGGCCGGCGGTGGAGGCGGGGGAACGGCTGGGCTTTTTGCCCGGCGACCTGGCTCAAAAGATCGACCCCTACCTGCGGCCCCTGTACGACGCCCTGTACGAGATGCTGGGCTTCGAGAAGGTGGCCAAGCTCATCGAACGCAACGTCATTGAGTTGGCGCCTCTGGCCTATATGCGCGGACGCACCCTGAACGACTCCTTCATCATCCTGGACGAGGCGCAAAACACCACCCCGGAGCAGATGAAAATGTTTCTGACTCGGATCGGTTTCGGCTCCACGGCGGTGGTCACCGGCGACGTGACCCAGGTGGACCTCCCCAGGGGCCAGCCATCCGGGTTGCGCCATGCCATCGAGGTGCTGGGGCGGGTCGAGGGTATCAGCTTTACTTTTTTCAACGCCCGGGACGTGGTGCGCCACGAGTTGGTGCAGCGCATCGTGCATGCCTATGAGCATTTCGAACAGGCCAGCGCGGCCAAAGCGGACGGCGTCTGAGGTGGCTAAGGGGATCAAGGACCGGGTGCGCATCCAGCGGATCCACAGCGAGCCAGGGGTGCCGGCCAATGCCCGCCTGCGGGGCTGGGCGCGCTTGGCCCTGGGCCGACGCCGGCGGGCGGAACTGCTGATCCGGCTGGTGGACGGGCCGGAAAGCGCGGACTTGAACGAGACCTACCGGCACAAGTCCGGTCCCACCAACGTGCTGGCGTTTCCGTTCGCCCCCCCGCCGGGGGTAACAAGCCGTCTGCTCGGGGATCTGGTGATTTGCGTCCCGGTGCTGGCCAGGGAAGCGGCGGAGCAGGGCAAGTCCCTGGCCCACCATTGGGCCCACATTGTGACCCATGGCGTGTTGCACCTGCGCGGCTGGGATCACCAAACCCCGGCGGCGGCGGCGCGCATGGAAGCCAAGGAACGGCGCTTGCTCCAACGCCTCGGAATTCCGGACCCCTATGGCGCCGAGCAGCCGGCCGGACCTGACCGTGCCTAGCGCGCTGCGTGCCGCGTTTCGGCGCGCCCTGACTTATCCCCGAACCCTAGCCCTGGCGGCCGGCGCCGCTACGGTTCTGGCGTTTGCCCCCTTCGATCTATTTCCCCTGCCGCTGTTCACCCTGGCACTGCTATTGTTCCTCTGGGGGGCGGCGGCGCCCGGTGCTGCGTTTAAGATCGGTTGGTGGTTTGGGGTCGGCTTCCTGGGGTGCGGCGTGTCCTGGCTGCACATCAGCATCAACCAGTTCGGCAACGTAGATACCCCGCTGGCGCTATTTTTCACCCTGCTGTTCATCCTGGCCATGGCCCTCTATTACGGCTTGGCCGGCTGGCTGGGTCGGCACGCCCTCGGCCGGCGTCCAGAACTGGCCTGGCTGGTGTGGCCGTCGGTTTGGATCCTGACCGAATGGCTCAGGGGCTGGTTCTTGTCCGGCTTTCCCTGGCTGGCCCTCGGTTATTCCCAGACCGACTCGCCCCTGGCCGGGTTCGTGCCTCTGCTCGGGGTGTATGGCGTCAGCGGGCTGCTGGTCCTGGGCGCTACGCTATTGCTGGGGGCGATCCGGGCTGGGGGAGGGCGGCGCTGGATTGGATTGGCGGCCCTGACCGGGATTTGGCTGGCTGGCTGGCTGCTGACCCAAGTGACCTGGACCCAGCCCCTGGGCGAGCCGTTCAAAGTCAGCCTTGCTCAAGCCAACATTCCCCAGTCCCTCAAGTGGGACAAGAGCATGCGGCAAATGTCCATCGACCGCTATCTGCGGCTGACCCGCGCCCATTGGGACAGCCGCTTGGTCATTTGGCCGGAAACGGCGGTGCCCGCCTTCATGCATCAGGTTTGGGATTCGGTGCTGGAGCCCTTGGGCGAGGAAGCGCGCGGCCAGGGTAGCGAGGTACTGCTCGGCATCGCCGCCCTGGATCAGGACACCCGCCAGTACTACAACGCGGCGCTGGTACCGGGCACCGACGAACTCTACTTCAAGCGCCATTTGGTCCCGTTCGGCGAGTTCATGCCCTTGAAACCCCTGTTGGGTCCCCTGTTGGCCTTCATGGAAATTCCCATGTCGGACTTCAGCGCCGGTACGTCCGAAGTGCCGCCCCTGGTGCGGGTGGCAAACCATTGGGCGGGCCTGTCCATTTGTTATGAGGACGTGTTTGGGGATGAGGTGCTAGCGGCCTTGCCAGACGCGGCCTTCCTGGTCAACCTCAGCAATGACGGCTGGTTTGGCGATTCCCTGGCACCCCGCCAGCATCTGCAAATCGCTAGACTGCGCGCCCTGGAGACCGGCCGGCCCCTGCTGCGGGCCACGAATACCGGGATTTCCGCCCTAATCGGACCCCAGGGCCAGGTGGAGGCCCAATCGCGGCCTTTCGAGGAGGCGGTGGTCAGTGGTCTGGTGCAGCCCATGGGCGGCATGACGCCCTATGCCCGGCTCGGCAATGGCCTGCCGGTGGGGTTGAGCTTGCTGCTAGTGGGGATGGGTCTGATCTGGAGCCGGCGCCCAACCTGATGGGTCCGCTGGAGCGCGGTCAAACGGCGTGATCCAGGCCCGATCCGGGGACCCGGCCTGGTAGCTCTGTCAGTGCTTGGATTGCATCACGATTTTCAACATCTTGATGTTCAACACCACGAAACGGATCGCCTGCCAGATAAGGGAATTCCGGGTGTAAAGCGTCAACCGGGTGGGTATCGGCGGGTAATAGTGCTGGTCATAAGGCGTTTGAGTCGCCATTCTCGTCCTCCTCAATGGTCTCGTCAGTTTACAGCGCCGGTTCTGGTGCTATTCGGGTAACAGGGTCCAACCGGGTTTCATTTGCGCCTGATACATGAACATGAAATGTAAGTAATGCTTGATCCAGTGTCCCGCCAGGCCGATTTCCCCGAAGGTTAGATCCAGGTCGCGCCCATAGCCGGGGTACTTTTCAAAATTCGGCACCACCGGAAAGACGGTCATGGTGGCCGCGGAACCGCGCAGGATGTCCATGCCGGTGGAGGCCACGCAGGCTGAGCCCATTTCCGCCATGCTGGCGGTATGGGTGGGTTCCTTGGCACCGTCCAGGATCATGTCCCGGATACTATGGGCCACCGCCTTGCCCATGGCTGCGGACGGCATGCCGGTGCGCGGGGGGGCGGGGGTGATGACCGTGCCATTGGGGCTTTTCATTACTTTACTAATGGGGTGCGGCGGCGCGAAGGCAATCCCAACTGCAAACACATTCTTATAGGTTTGGTTCTGGCAGGTGCGGGGCCAATCCCGGGCGCTCCATTCTTCAAAGGGCCGCGCCGTGTAATCCGCATCCACCTTCATAAGGCTATTGGGGGCAAATAGGGTCGCGGTGATGTCCTCGCCCTTGGCGTCATAAGCCTTGAGTCCCACGCCAGCAAAGGGCGGAATCAGCATGGAGAAGTCGAATGGCACCTCGCCGAAGGTGCCGTCCAGGGATTCATAATGAACCTTACCGGGTTCCACTTTATTGACGTGGGCCCGGGTAATCCATTCGATGCCCCGTTCCGCCATCAGGGATTCAGCAAATACCTTACCATTGGTGAGATAGCCGCCCCGCTTCAGGTGCATGCCCCCCATGCCGAAGTCGCCCAGTTCGTACTCGTTGCTGATCCAGATGATGCGCGCCTGGTCCCGCACCCCCGCCATTTTGATGGTGTGCTCCACGTTGAAAATGTATTCAAACGCGGCACCCTGGCAGGTGCACATGCCGTGGCCGGTGCCAATCAGGAAGGTGCGCTTTTCGCCCTTCTTCATGGCGGCAATATTGGCTTGTAGTTTTTCATTGGCTTCAGCCGCGTGCTGGTAGGTGCATACCGACACTGTGTTGCCCGCTTCTGGACCTAGACCCTCGGTGGCGCCGAAGTTAAGCTTGGGACCCGTGGCATTGATCAGATAGTCGTATTCCAGGTGCGCACTCTGGCCCAGCTTCTCGGCATCGGTGTATTCGATCAACACATGGGGCTTTTGGGTCTTTTCGCCACCCTCGGGGTGAATGGAAATACACCGGGCCTGGTGAAAACCAATCTTTGCCTTCCGGTAGACCGGGGCTAATTCAAAAATGACTTGCTCAGGCTTCATATGCCCGACGCCGACCCAGATATTAGAGGGTATCCAATTCCATTGACTGTTGGGGGACACCACCACGACCTCGTGGCCCTTGTCGATGATGTAGCGGCTCAAGTGCGAGGCCGCAGCGTGTCCGGCGACGCCGGCACCTAGGATGACTACTCTGGCCATGGGCTCCTCCTAAAAAATTTTTTAATAAAACGTAACCGTTAGTCATTGCGCGAATCGCTCAAGGTTGAGCGGTTCCCCGGCAATCAATGGCGCCGGGCCGGAATTAGATAGGAACGGGTTTTGGCAACGGCTGCCGCTAGGTAAATGCACAAGGTTAATTCGGTGCCCCTATGAATGGGTCTGACGCCGAGAACCTTGGTAAGAAAACCCGAACCTGCATTATTGTAATCTGTTCTTGGCCGCGCATCGCCCATTAGGGGTCAATCGCGCCAAGTACTGGGCTACGCGGAACGCAACCCGGGCTCAAGGCCGTTCCAAGAATACAGTAAAAAAAGTAGATTGAAAAATAATAAAAAACCTCTTTAACCCTGGGCGATTAGTTCCAATATCGGCCTGGGCAATACCACCCAAGGCCGGGAAGCCCGCCAGTGGGCGGGTTGCCGAGCTTGGGTGGTCCGGTTTGAAACCCTGAGATGGCTGTTCGAGTAACGGTCAGTTGCCAGGTTGAAATACCCCCAGCCGGGCCAAGCGCGCGAGTAGCATATCCACTTCCGGGCTTCCGACCAAGGTTGATCGGCGCCGGCGGTCTGGCGGGCCGGCTGCGTATTGGGCCAGCTCGGTGCGGTCGTGCCTGCCGTCCAACTTGGCGACCAAGGCGGCGCTGGTTTGGTCCAGGATCAGGGTACGGTGGCGCCGGTCCACCAGCCGCCCTTGGGCCGCCTCGTCCAGCGCCAGGGCCGAGGCGCGGGGGCACAGGTCTGGTGCTGGCATCGCGCCGCCGGGCTGGGGCGTGGCTCCCACCAGTCCTTCCGCGAACAGCTTGAACAACTCGCCAAACAGGTGTTCGCCCTGGGCCGCCAGCCGGGCATCCCCCTGGCTTTGCACCAGACGCCGCGCCTGGGCTTCCAGGTCTGGAAAGCTCATGGCGGCGGGATAAACCTCCGCCAACCCGGCCAGCGCCGCCTTGGTCAGGGGGTGGGTGACGGCATGGGATTGACCGTCCGGACCCAAGAAGGGCTGGGCGCGGGCCTTGCGCAGCTCCAGCCGGGGCGGTGCCGATAGATCGGCGTGAAAGGCCAGGCGGCCGAAGGCCTGGTAGTCCGGTTCCGGCCGGCAGGGTAACTCGGCGGGGATCAACAGTGCTTGGTGAAAGTTGCGGTTGAGTACGAAGTCCAGGTATTGCTGGCGTTCGATGGGGTCCGGGATGGCCTCCAACGCCGCTTGTGCCCGGCCCCCCAGCATGGCGGGCAACTGGTATCTCAGTTCCGCGTTGCACAGGTAGCGCAAGCCCTGGGCGCGGGCAGCGGCCACAAAGTCGCTAAACAACTGGGCGTCGTTGATGTCTGCCAGAAATTCATGGTAGAGGTAGGAATCCGGCGCTTGTTCCAGGAGGGTCAGTTCATGGCGCAGGTAGCGGGCGCTGAGGGCGTCCAAGCCGTCCAAACAGGTTTGCAGGAACGGGAACAACTCCCGAGCAGCGGCTAGTTGGTCTTGGGCTGTCGTTTCATCCTGGACGTGATAGCGCAGAATATCCCGGACCATGCCCCGCATACGCCAGCCAGGCAGAGCATTGAAACTCAGGTAAGCGACGCCATTCGGCCGTAGCTGGCGGCGAATCTGGCCCAGCAAATGGTTCCGGGCCGGGGCCGGTATCCAAGAATAGAGTCCCTGGACCACCACATAATCGAAGCCCTGGTTCCCTAGGTCCAGGGTCGTGGCGTCTCCGGTCAGGATCTCGCAGTTGTCGAGGCCCAGGGCTTGGATCCGGCGGCGGCCTGCTTCTGCCTGGCTGGGGGACAGTTCGACGCCAACCAGTTGGGCGTTGGGTAGATACCAAGCCAGCGGGATCAGGTTGCCGCCACTGGCGCAGCCCAGTTCCAACAGCCGGCCCTGCAGGGGGTCCGGCGCCGTTACGCCGAACAGTTGGGCCAGGGCCGCCAACTGTTCGGGGTGGGTCTCGGGAAAGCTATGGCTGGTGTAGGGGATGGCTTGGTAGGGGTCCAAAGGTGTTCCTGTTGGATGGTGGCCTGGAGCCGAAGTCTAGGGGGTTGGTCCCGGAACACAAGCGGAGCCCCGACGCTTCAGGCGCCGCCATCACCCAGGCGCCGCTTGGCGCTGTGCAGGCGTGCCACTTCCTTGGCGCTGTCCAGGATGTTCTGTTGCACGAACTCGATGTGACGGCGTGCGGCGGCAGCAGCTTGTTCCGGCTGGTGGTCCCGGATCCCCCGCCATATGGCCTGGTGCTGGGACTGTAACTGAATCCAGCGGGACGGCCGGCCATGGAGTTGCTCGATGTTGCGGGAAATATGTCCATGGATGACCCGCAGCAGGCTGGCGGTCAAATGGCCGATCATGACATTGTGGGAGCATTCGGCCACCACCTGGTGGAAAGTCACGTCCGCCTTGATGCCAGCCGGCAGATCGTTGGCCTGGTAATGACGGGTCAGTTCCTCGAACGCCGCGTCCAGCCGGGCAATATCCGCGTCCGTGGCCCGCTCGGCGGCGAAAAAGGCCGCCTGGCTTTCCAGCATGTGCCGGAACTCAAGCATGTCGGTCTGAATCGCCGGGTGGTCGTCCAGCATGCCCTGCCAGGGATCCACGAAGGGCGCTTCCAGACGATCAGTCACATAGGTGCCGCCGCCCTGGCGGCTGGCCAGCAGACCCTTGGCCACCAGTTTCTGGATGGCCTCGCGCAGGGAAGGGCGGGAAACCCCCAGTTCTACCGCCAATTCCCGCTCGGCGGGCAGCCGGTCCCCTGGCCGCAAGGAACCTTCCAGGATGCGGGTTTCCAGATCGGCGGCGACGGTATCCGAAAGACGGGTGATGGCGCGCTTGGCGGGAGGCATGGAGTCAGCTAGTGGTAAGACCAGTTGCATCATATTTTTGCGCCGCCAGAGCGTCAAGCTGGTTTCGATGGTCCTGCCGGTGGTCGGCGGCTTGGTTGACAACGGGATATTGGCCTTTGCCAGCGAACCAGGATGGCACCGGAGCACCCCCGTATCGGTTGAAGCACGATGGCGCCCGGATGGTTTGAC
>CAZIHO010000116.1:0-10388 GCA_964538875.1 uncultured Chromatiaceae bacterium | reverse complement strand
TGGTGGCTATGCCAGGATTCGAACCGGGGACATCAGCATTATGAGTGCTGCGCTCTAACCGACTGAGCTACATAGCCGAACGAAGCGCGTAAAATACTAGGCTTTTGCCGCGCCGTCAAGATCGTTGTGTAGGGTCGCGCCTGGTACGACGGCAATCCCTGGTAGTTGTGCCGTGCTGCTTTAGGCGTACCGGTCCCAGCTCCCGGCCGGTTCCGGAGGGCGATCCCGGAACCAGGATAACAGATACCAATAAGGAGATTTGACAAAGGTCAAGGTATTTGATCCTCCCGGTTTTTCTAATGCGTCCACCATTGGTTACAGACGAGGGAGGTGGGCACCCATGGCCCAAACATTTACCAAAGAGATGGCACGCAACATCTTTTACGGCGGAACCGCATTTTTCTTCCTGCTGTTCTTGGCGCTGACCTTCGACACCAGCGCGACCCTGCCTGACCGGGACCGGCGGGAGTTGCTGGATCCGAGTACCGAGGTGGGCCAAAAGATTGCCTTGGGCAAGAAGCTCTGGGAAGTCAACAACTGTATCGGTTGCCATACCTTGCTGGGGGAGGGTGCCTATTTCGCGCCTGAGTTGGGCAACGTGTACAAACGTTATAACGAAAGTAAAGAAGGAATTATCGGCTTTATCAAGAGCCGCCCCAAGGAGGGTATTCCGGGACGCCGCAGCATGCCCCAGTTCAACTTTTCCGATCAGCAATTGGACGCGATCGCGGAATTTTTGAAATATTCATCTCAAATCAACGCGGCAAAGTGGCCGCCCAACAAAGAAGGTTAAGCGGGTAACGGGAGACGCGGACTATGACCCTTAAGTACCAATCTCAATCGGTGGCCATGCCCTATTTCATCGCCGCCATCGTCCTGTTCGCCGCCCAAATCTTGTTTGGGTTGGTGATGGGGCTCCAGTATGTCATCGGGGACTTTCTGTTTCCGGCGATTCCCTTCAATGTGGCCCGCATGGTGCATACCAACACCCTGATCGTTTGGTTGTTGTTCGGCTTCATGGGTGCGGCCTATTACCTGGTTCCCGAGGAAGCGGAGACGGAACTGCACATGCCCTGGCTGGCCCATGTGCTCTTTTGGGTATTCCTGGTGGCGGCGGGCCTGACGGTGGCCGGTTACCTGCTGGTGCCCTACGCCACTTTGGCGGAAATGACCGGCAACGATCTACTACCGACCATGGGCCGGGAATTTCTCGAACAGCCCACCATCACTAAACTGGGTATTGTCGTGGTGGCTTTGGCGTTCCTGTTCAACATCGGCATGACGGTGCTCAAGGGCCGCAAGACCGTGGTCAACCTGGTCCTCTTGATGGGTCTGGTGGGACTGGCGGTGTTCTTCCTGTTCGCCTTCTACAATCCGATCAATCTGGTCAAGGATAAGTTCTATTGGTGGTGGACCGTGCACCTGTGGGTCGAGGGCGTTTGGGAATTGATCCTGGGGGCGATCCTGGCCTTTGTGCTCATCAAGGTCACGGGCGTGGACCGGGAAATCATCGAGAAATGGCTGTACCTCATCATCGCCATGGCCCTGATTACCGGCATCGTGGGCACTGGTCACCACTATTACTGGATTGGCACCCCGGAATATTGGCAATGGTGGGGGTCGGTATTCTCTGCTCTGGAGCCCATTCCCTTCTTCATGATGACGGTATTCGCCTTCAACATGGTGAATAAGCGCCGCCGGGAACATCCCAACCAGGCCGCAGTGTTGTGGGCCTTGGGAACGGCGGTGATGGCGTTCCTGGGTGCCGGTGTGTGGGGGTTCCTGCATACCCTGGCCCCGGTCAACTACTACACCCACGGCACCCAGGTGACCGCCGCCCATGGTCACATGGCCTTCTATGGGGCCTACGTGATGATTAACCTCACCATGATTTCCTACGCCATGCCGATTCTGCGCGGGCGGGAAGCCAACTCGGACAAGGCCCAGGTGCTGGAGATGTGGAGCTTCTGGCTGATGACGGTGTCCATCGTCTTCATCACCCTGTTCCTCACCGCCGCCGGCATTCTCCAGGTGTATCTGCAACGCTATGCGGACGCGCCTCTGCCGTTCATGGTGGTGCAGGACAAGATCGCCCTGTTTTACTGGTTGCGGGAAATCACCGGCCTAGTGTTCTTGGTTGGGTTGGGTGCCTATATCTGGAGCTTCTTTGTCCCCGGCGAGCGCACCGCCGCCCAGATGCCCGCTCCATCAAGTCCGGAACCGGCCTCTTCCTCCGCCAAGCCATCGGCGGCCTACTAATCACTCCAAGCGACGCCATGGGCCACGGATGGCCCCCCTCTCCTATAATCTCGTCCATGGAACTCATCGACGATCCCCTCCTTGCCCTGTTGGTCCGGTTCGTCGCCGGCGGCCGCCGGTTGGACGTGGAGGACAACCAAGAATTTTTGCGCCGTCAACTAGACACTGTGCGGGCCTACGCCGCCCAGTTTCCGGACGCCGAGCGCAACGAGCGGGTCATGGAGTGGATTCAAGAACATGCCGCCCAATACCGGCGGGATTGGCAGGGCGAACGCATCCGCAACTGTTTATCCGGGTCTCAATGCCTGGACTGCCCCTTGCTGGATTTGGATATCCCGGCCCATTGCGATATTCACGGCCACTGGCTGGAATTGCTGAGCCGCTTTTTAGCGGACAAGATCTCGTCCCGGGCCTATGTGGAGAAGGCACTCAGCCTGTTGAGCGAGCATAAGTCGCAACTGCGGGTGGGGCCGGGCGCTGGTGCGACCGGTCCGAATGAACCCTACTCCGGCGTCTAGGCGCCCCGTTGTTCCAAGTACCGCCATAGGCTACCGCCGGGAGTGACGCTGCCGGTGAGCAGATAATGAGCCACGTTCCAGTCCCGCAGTTGAAAGCCCTGGGCCCGTTGGGCGGCTAGGGTCCCACAAAATAGGTACAGGTCGTCGTGGGCCAGAGGTTCTCCGTCCTCCGGCAGCAGACGGTCTTCCCCATTCCGGATCAGCATCAGGGGCACGCAAGGAAGTTGTTGGTCCCGGTCACGAGGGTCCGCGTAGAGCCGCCCCAGGGTTCGGCCGCTGACCAGGTTGGCTTTGCCTCCGTACAGTCCCGGCGTTTCCTTGGGATCGACGCGAACCGTCCAGACCTCGGGCACCTCGTGGCCAACATTCATCATGATGCGCTCCACCAGCGTCAGCGCCCATGAATTGGACTCCTGTTCGCACCGGTCCAGGAATCGCACTAGGGCCGGGGAAGTCAGCACCCCCAGACAAAATTGGGAAATGACCTCGCTGGGCTGCATGGCAATATCCGCCACTACACTGTCGAACAACAACTCGTTGGACAGGCGGTTCTTGCGGATCACGGTGAACAGGTCCGGATTCAGTTCACGGGCTTCCACCAGGATCGCCAGGTTATCCAGGTCATCGTTGGTGCCGGCCACCAGTCCCGCTGCGTCCTTGAGGCCAGATTTCACCAGGATTTCCGGGTCCGTTCCCTGGCCGATCAAACAGCCCTCGCCGCCGCAGTCTAGGGGCTGCTGTTCTACTACCCGCACCTCCATGCCTTGGGCGCGCAGATTGGCCACCACTGAGGAGCCGAAACGGCCATAGCCGAACACCACCCACGGACCGGGGGGGGCCGCCACGTAGCGGGGTGGATCCGTGCCCGGCACGTCGGTGAGCAGTTCCCTCAGCACGAAATTGCCAGGATTGCTGACCGCAGTAGCTAGATAGTGCCCAAAGCGTTCGAAGGGGTCGATGACATAGTCAGCGCCAAAAATTTTCATGCTGGCAGCCATGGACTGGCTTTCCGCCCGGCAAATGACCGGAATGTCTGGATTGAGCAATTTGCTGGTCAAGACCACCGCCAGGTTGGTCCGGTCATTCTTGGTCAAGGCGATCACTGCCCGGCACTGGGGATGGGCGATGCCTGCCAGCTTGAGGTTGTCTGGCCGGCCTACCTCGGCGCACAGGGATGGCACAAAATTGAGGGAGTCCAGCAGTTCTAACTCGGTGATTTGCTCCGGGTCATTGTCCACTACCACCACCCGGTGGCCGCGGCTGTCCAGGGCGCCGAGCAACAGGCGGCCCGAGTCGCCGCACCCGCACAGCAGAAAAAACGGCTCCTGAATGCGCTGGACCTGGCGGGCGAAGCGGGCCAGCGTGCGGTACTGGGTCAGACTGGGATCCTGGAGCAGGGCGATGATGTTGCCGATGGAATAGAACCAGGCGATGACGGTCAAATAGATGCTGACCGTGACCCACATGCGCTGGGCGTCGGTGAGGGCGTAGGGAATTTCGCCAAAGCCGATGGTGGTGGCGGTATAGCTGATCAGGTAAAACGCATGGAAAAAGCTCATCTCCCAGGGTTGGCCGTTGTTGTCCACGCCGGGGATCAGCACCAATCCGGTAAGCGCGATGGCGTAAGCCAGGATCAACACCACCAGCGGCGAGCGCATGCGCCGCAGGACGATGAAGATGACGCTGCCTTGCATGGCGGGTGCGCCTAGCGCCGGTACATGACCGTTTCGATGATCAGAATGGTCACCGACATCACGTTAGCCAGAAAGGCCCCGCCGGACAGGGATACGATGGCGGCCATGGTCTCGCCGGTCATGCCGGTGCCCCACACATGGACGGCGAACGCCCACACCACGGCGGCGGCGATCAGTTGGAGATCCGCCACCAGGCTGGTGGCCAGATGCACGGCGCCGATCTGGGTGCGGTCGCCGAACTTGAGCACCGTTGCGATCAGATTGACCACGATGGCGGCAAACAGCTCCCACAGATTGTGCAATTCCGGCCGGTGCAGGTCACCGATGAAAAAGCCGAAATTCAGGGTCATGGCGAGGACGATGAAAAATCCGAAAACCACCTTTTCCAGATTCATGGGGTGGGGCTCCCTTGGGCTTGGCGATCAACGAGGAGAGGGGATGGAAACGGGCGGCAGTATGGACAGCCGGGCCGGAAAGGGTCAAGAAAATATTAAGATCGGCCGGCGACGCCAAACAGTAAAGGTGCTAGCTTGCGCCCGGCCCCTGGATTGGTATCCTCGCGCTAGGGAGCCGCTAATTTTTTCAGCCTATCCCTAGGGAATCCAACGGATCAGCCAACCCAGCCCAACCACCCTGGGTGGGGGCCAACCGGGGTCGAATTTGACTCTCCTGCCCGGAGTGGCCGCCGGCCGCCCGATGCATCGAGGAGCGAGACAGCCCATGAGCGAGCGCGATTATTCACCGGCCGATCGTTGTTTGATCGGCATCGACCAGGCATTGCGGACCCTGTTTGGCCAACCCCAGGTCACGGAACGGCCGGACCCGTCTCGCAAACTGCCGGAGACTGACCTATCCGACCAGCAACGTACCCTGATGGGGCGTTTGATGCGTATCAATCACGCCGGCGAGGTGTGCGCCCAGGCCCTGTACCAGGGGCAGGCGTTGACGGCCCGTCTGCCGGAAGTCCGGCACGCCATGGAACGGGCTGCCCAGGAGGAAAACGATCATCTGGACTGGTGCGCCCGGCGCCTAGACCAGTTGGGCTCCCACCGGAGCCTGCTGAATCCGTTGTGGTATTTGGGATCCTTCGCTATCGGCGCGGCGGCCGGGCTGGCGGGCGATCGCTGGAGCCTCGGCTTTGTGGTGGAAACCGAGCGTCAGGTTGAGGCCCATCTGGACTCCCACCTGGATCAAGTGCCCGATCAGGATCTGAAAACCCGGGCGATCCTGGAGCAGATGCGGGAGGACGAGATCCGGCACGCCAGCCTGGCCCAGGCGTCTGGAGGCGCGGAATTCCCGCTACTGGTCAAGCAAGCCATGGGACTGGCCTCCCAGGTCATGACCCGTACCACCTACTGGCTCTAAAGGATTGGCAATCCAGCCGGGGGCGTCCGCAGGTCCCCGGCGGCCAGCTAGGCTGGCGTGCCGGTGTCCCGAATCTCGTAGTCGTGGCTGATTTTGGCGGTAGCCCCCAGCATGATCGACGCGGAGCAAAATTTTTCCGCGCTCAAGTGAATGGCCCGCTCCACCTGCTTGGGGCTCAGGTCCTGGCCGGTCAGGATGAAGTGGACATGGATACGGGTGAATACCTTGGGATCCTGTTCCGCCCGTTCAGCTTCCATCTCCAGTTCGCAGGCAGTCAGCTTTTGCCGCGCCTTGCGCAGGATATGCACCACGTCCACCTGGGTGCAGCCGCCCATGCCGATGAGGAGCAATTCCATGGGGCGGGCGCCCAGGTTGCGCCCCCCTAATTCCGGTGGTCCGTCCATGACCAGCGCGTGGCCACTGGCGGATTCGGCCAACATCAGGGTATTTTCAAGCCATTTGACTCTTGCTTTCATTTGTTCCGGTTCTCCTTTCGGTCAGGGCTGTGCATTGTGCGACAAACCAGCCCGATTCGCCTAGAATTAATGGGATGTGGAAACAGTCCATCCCGACCTTAACTGGACGACGATTGCGCGGTCGTCATTGCGGGCCGAATCATCCGGTACGGCATCCTGGCCGCCGCAACGCCCGGTCATGGGGCGGTCCGCCAATTCCTGCTTGGCGACCCAGTTGGATGTCATCCCATCCGATCACTCGTTAAGCTCTGGACACGGGGGCCTCAGTATGACCATCATCGCCGCACCTCTCCGAGACCCCCTCTGGGTCCAGCCGTTTCTTTCATACTGCCACCGTCGCCGCTATCCCAAGAACACGGAAATCCTGCGCCAGGGCGAGCCTGCCGATACCCTGTATTTCCTGATCGAAGGATCGGTCACCGTCTATAAGGAGGACGAGGAGGGGCGGGAATTGATCCTCGCCTATCTCAACCGGGGGGATTTCGTCGGGGAAATGGGTTTGTTTCTAGCCCAGCCCAAGCGTACAGTCATGGTGCGCTCTCGCACGGATTGCCAAATCGCGGAGGTTTCCTACAAGCATTTGGAACAGTTGTTAGAGGCGGAATTGAAGCCCTACGCAAGGGAAATTCTATACGCCATCGGCACTCAGTTATCCAGGCGCCTGATGAATACCAGCGAAAAGGTGGGGCACCTGGCCTTTTTGGACGTGACGGGCCGCATTGCGCGCACCCTCCTGGAATTGTGTAAACAGCCGGACGCCATGACCCACCCGGATGGTATGCAAATTCGCATTACCCGTCAGGAAATCGGCCGGATCGTCGGCTGTTCCCGGGAGATGGCCGGACGGGTGCTGCGCAACCTGGAAGACGAAAAACTCATCAGCGTGGCGGGCAAGACCATCGTGGTCTACGGTACCCGCTGATTCAGGGCCAGATCCTTGAGGTTCGACCGGCGCCTGGGTCGCGGTTCACTGGCTAGAACCCGAGGAGGCCGGACGGTTCGCCCCGGCAGCGGTCTAGCCAGAGG
Source organism: uncultured Chromatiaceae bacterium (assembly GCA_964538875.1). GTDB lineage: Bacteria > Pseudomonadota > Gammaproteobacteria > Chromatiales > Chromatiaceae > CAZIHO01. The sequence continues at coordinate 3,050 of CAZIHO010000116.1, read as the reverse complement.
TTGACCCCTACTCAGCCGGCAAATAATTCCGCCAGACGAGCGCCCGGGTCATCCGCCCGCATGAAGGCCTCGCCCACCAAAAATGCCCCCACGCCGTGGGCGCGCAACAGACGCACCTGATCTGGCGTCGAAACCCCGCTTTCGGTGACCACCAGGCGATCCGCCGGAATCCGCTCCCGCAACTTCAGGGTGGTATCCAGGCTTACCTCGAAGGTCCGCAGGTTGCGGTTATTGACCCCGATCAGGGGCGTGCTTAGCCGCAAGGCTCGCTCGAGTTCCGCCTCATCGTGTACTTCCAGCAGCACGTCCAGGCCCAGGCGGGCGGCCGCTTCCGCCAGTTGTTGCAGGGGGCCGTCATCCAGGCAGGCCAGGATCAGCAGGGCGGCATCCGCCCCCAGGGCGCGGGCCTCGAACAACTGATAGGGATCAATCACGAAGTCCTTACGCAGCACCGGCAGGTCGCAGGCGCTGCGGGCATCCTGGAGATCCTGATCCCGGCCCTGGAAGAAGTCCTGATCGGTGAGCACCGACAGACAGGTCGCACCCGCCGCCGCATAGGAGCGGGCAATGTCGGCCGGACGGAAATCCGGCCGTAGCACACCCTTACTCGGGGACGCCTTCTTGATTTCGGCGATGACCGCCGGCCGGCCGGCGTCCGCCCGCGTCCGCAGCGCGGCGGCAAAACCCCGGGGCGGGCTGGCGTCGGCCAGCCGGGCTTGCAATTGCGCCAGGGGCAAGCGGGCGCTTCGCTCCACCACCTCTTCCTGTTTGCGCTGGATGATCTTGCGCAGGATGTCGGGACGCTCGCTCATTAGGCAAAACTCTGGGTGAGGATGATGAGTTGGTCGAGGCGCTTCCGGGCGCTGCCGTCGGCGATGACCTGATCCGCCAGGGTAACGCCCTCGGCCAGGCTGGAGGCGCGGCCGGCGGCATAGATGGCGGCGCCGGCGTTCAGGGTCACGATGTCCCGGGCCGGGCCGGGCTGATCTTCCAGCACGCCCCGGATTAAAGCCAAGCTCTCCTCGGGGCCCGGCACCCGGATCGCGTCCAGGGGCGCCCGGCGCAGGCCGAAATCTTCTGGCTGGATGCTGTAACGGCGGATCAGGCTGTCCTTCAGTTCCGCCACCTCGGTACGGTCGCTCAAGCTGATCTCGTCCAGCCCGTCACGGGAGTGGACCACCAGCACGTGGCGGCTGCCCAGCCGTTGCAGCACCTCCGCCAGGGGCGTGAGCAATTCGACATCGAACACTCCCAGCAACTGGGCCGGCACCCCAGCCGGGTTGGTGAGGGGACCCAGCACATTGAATAGGGTGCGCACCCCCATTTCCCGGCGGGGTCCGATGGCGTGCTTCATGGCCGCGTGATGGGCGGGGGCGAACATGAAACCCACCCCAACCCGGCGCACGCATTCGGCCACCTGGTCTGGTTTCAGATCCAGGCGCACGCCGGCCGCTTCGAGCACGTCCGCGCTGCCCGACTTGCTGGACACGGAGCGATTGCCGTGCTTCGCTACGTGACAACCGGCGGCGGCGGCCACGAAGATGCTGGCGGTGGAAATATTGAAGGTTCCGGAGGTGTCGCCGCCGGTGCCGACGATATCGACCCGATGGGGCAAATCCCCCAGGTCGACGCCGCTGGCCAGTTCCCGCATTACCCGGGCGGCGGCGGTGATTTCCGTCACCGTCTCGCCCTTCATACGCAGTCCTACCAGAAAGCCGCCGATTTGGGCGGGAGTCGCTCCGCCGGTCATGATGAGGCGCATGACCGAGGTCATTTGCTCCTCGGATAAATCCCCACGGCCGATAACCTGGGCAATCGCCTGTTTGATCTCCACTCCGGGTCCCCTATCGCCGTTGGCCGGCTACCTTTGTTCCAGAAAATTCTCCAGCAACTTATGGCCGTGGTCCGTGAGCAGGGACTCGGGATGGAACTGGACCCCCTGCACCGGCAGTGCCCGGTGGCGTACGCCCATGATTTCATCCGGAGCCCCGTCCGGCAGCCGCGTCCAGGCAGTCACTTCCAAACAGTCGGGTACGCTGGGCCAATCAATGACCAGGGAATGATAGCGGGTAGCCTGAAAGCTCTCGGGAAGATCCGTGAACAGTCCCTGGTTGGCATGGTAGACGCTGGACAGTTTGCCGTGCATCAACTGGCGGGCACGCACGATCTGCCCGCCGAACGCCTGCCCAAGGGACTGGTGGCCCAGGCACACGCCCAGAATCGGCACCCGCCCGGCGAATTCCTGGATGCAGGACACCGAGATACCCGCCTCGTTGGGCGTGCAGGGCCCCGGCGAGATCACGATGTAATCCGGCGCCAGGGCGGTGATACCGGCTAGATCGATTTCATCGTTGCGGGCCACCTTCACCTCGACCCCAAGTTCCCCAAAGTACTGCACCAGGTTATAGGTAAAGGAGTCGTAATTATCGATCATCAACAGCATGATTCTTGAATCCCTTTTTGTTGCCTATGAATCATCATTCGATTTATGAGATATGGTACCAAATAAGCAAACTAGTATTTATCATAATACCATGCCGTACGCGATCTGGAATCGAATGCACCAGCGCACCATTTTCCCCCCTAGTCGCCAGGTCGAAAACCCCTGGTGCCCGCCGTGGTGCCCTGAGTGCCATTTCTGGCGTTGAGCAGGGCTTAGCCTACTTGAATCAGGCCGCTGGAGCTGGGATCGATAGGGGCATTGCCAGACCTTGAGAGGTGATTTCCCATCCGCCATAGCCCATGGTTTGGTGCTGTAACTGGGTAACCCAGCAGCTTATACCCGGCCTGGTTCTAGATGGCCTGCCCCCAGAAACCATTTGGGAGTTCACTTGCGGCCAGCACGACCTGGCCATTAAACAGCGAATGATCGCTCCAGCATGGCAGCGGAATGCTGAATACCCTATTCGTCCCCGCTCCGTTACTCCCCATTTAGCCGCAACTGAGTCGGGCTGTTCTTCTATACCCACGGCCTATTGGTGACATCCTAAGGTAACGCAGGGGACCATTGAAAAATGGCCATCCATGCCATTTTTCAAGACGCAAAGCGC
>CAZIHO010000115.1:6025-10431 GCA_964538875.1 uncultured Chromatiaceae bacterium | reverse complement strand
TCTTCAGGTCGTGGATGAGCTGGGCCAGGTCCTCGATGGAATAGATGTCATGGTGGGGCGGCGGTGAGATGAGTCCCACCCCCGGCACCGAATGCCGCAGGAAGCCGATATATTCCGACACCTTATGGCCGGGCAACTGGCCACCCTCGCCGGGCTTGGCGCCCTGGGCCATCTTGATTTGGATCTGATCCGCGTTGGCCAGGTACTCGGCGGTCACGCCGAAGCGGCCGGACGCCACCTGCTTGATGGACGACCGCAGGGAGTCCCCCGTGCGCAGGGTCAAATCCCGCTCGATCCGGGACGCGCCAATCAGCTCCGACAGCCGCTTGCCCCCTTCCACCGGAGTAAAGCGGGTCGGATCCTCACCGCCCTCGCCGGTATTGGAACGGCCGCCGATGCGGTTCATGGCGATGGCGAGCGTGGTGTGGGCCTCGGTAGAAATGGAGCCCAGGGACATGGCGCCGGTGGCAAAGCGCTTGACGATTTCCTTGGCCGGTTCCACTTCCTCGATCAGCATCGGCGGACCCGCCGGCTTGATTTCAAACAGACCCCGCAGGGTCATGTGGCGGCGGCTCTGGTCGTTGATGAGACGAGCGTATTCCTGATAGGTTTCATAACGCCCGGTACGGGTGGCATGCTGGAGCTTGGCGATGGCCTCCGGCGTCCACATGTGCTCGTCGCCCCGGATCCGGAACGCGTATTCACCGCCCGGATCCAACATGCTGGCCAGGGTCGGGTCACCGCTCCAGGCGCTGGCATGGATGCGCAGGGCCTCGGCGGCCACTTCCTTCATGCCGATGCCTTCGATGCGGGTGGGCGTGCCGGTGAAATAGCGATCCACGAACTCGTAGCAGAGACCCACCGCCTCGAAAATCTGGGCGCCGCAATAGGATTGATAGGTGGAGATGCCCATCTTGGACATCACCTTCATCAAGCCCTTGTTGATGGCCTTGATATAACGCTTCTGGACGTCCGCCACGCTGGGCTTGCCGGGCAGGCCGGGGGCTCTGGCGGCAATACTTTCAAACAGCAGCCAGGGATGAATGGCCTCGGCGCCATAGCCGGCCAGGGTGGCGAAATGGTGGGTTTCCCGGGCGGCGCCGGTTTCCACGATCAGCCCCGCCGAGGTGCGCAACCCGGCCCGCACCAGATGTTGATGCACGGCGGAACAGGCCAGCAGGGCCGGAATTGGCGCCCGGGTCTGGGAGGTGGTCCGGTCCGACAGGATGATGACGTTACAGCCGTCGGCAATGGCCAACTCGACCCCCATGCACACCTGATACAGGGCGCGCCCCATGGCGGCGGAGCCATCCGCCGCCGGCATGGTGATGTCCACCACCGCCGAGCGGAACACTGAGCCGGTCAGGCGGTCGATGCGCTTCAGCTTGGCCATGTCGGCCGGCGACACGATGGGCTGATGCACCTCCAAGCGCGGCGCCGGGTTCGGGTCATCGATGCTGAGCAGATTCGGGTTGGGGCTCACCAGGGAGATCAAGGACATGACGATCTCTTCCCGGATCGGGTCGATGGGCGGGTTGGTGACCTGGGCGAACAACTGCTTGAAATAGCCAAACAGGGGCTTGCTCCGGTCCGACAGAACCGCCAAGGGACTATCGTCGCCCATGGATCCGGTGGCTTCCTCGCCGTTGATGAGCATGGGATCCACGACGAACTTGAAGTCCTCCTGGGTATAGCCGAACGCCTGCTGAAGCTTGAGCAGCGGCGTCCCCAAGGGTTCTAGCCCGGCCACTTCCGGCAGATCGTCCACGAAATAGCGGGACTTCCGGAGCCACTCCCGGTAGGGCTTGGCGGCCGCCAGGGACTGCTTGAGTTCCTCGTCGTCGATGATGCGGCCCTGTTCCAGATCGATCATCAACATCTTGCCTGGTTGCAGGCGCCACTTCTTGACGATGCGTTCTTCCGGGATGGGCAACACGCCGATTTCCGACGCCATCACCACCAAATCATCATCGGTCACCAGGTAGCGGGCCGGACGCAGGCCGTTGCGGTCCAGAGTCGCGCCAATTTGGCGGCCGTCGGTGAAGGCCACTGCTGCGGGACCGTCCCAGGGCTCCATGAGGGCCATGTGATACTCGTAATAGGCGCGCCGCTCCTCATCCATGAGGTCGTCCCCGGCCCAGGCTTCTGGAATCATCATGGTCATGGCGTGGGCCAGGCTATAACCGCCCATCACCAGCAATTCCAGAGCATTGTCAAAGGACGCGGAGTCGGACTGGCCGTCGTAGATCAGGGGCCAGATCTTCTCCAGGTCGTCCCCCAGCACCTTAGACGAGATGCCGTGCTGACGGGCCCGGATCCAGTTGACGTTGCCGCGCAGGGTGTTGATCTCGCCATTGTGGGCGATCATGCGGAACGGATGGGCCAGGTCCCAGGTGGGGAAGGTGTTGGTGGAAAACCGCTGATGCACCAGCGCCAGCGCCGTCACCATGCGGGGATCCCGCAAGTCCTTGAAATAGGTGCCCACCTGACTGGCCAACAACATGCCCTTGTACACCAGGGTGCGGGTGGACATGGAGGGCACGTAAAACATACGGGCATCCGGCAACTTGAGGGCCTGAATGGCGTGACCGGAGGCCTTGCGCACGATGTACAGCTTGCGTTCCAGGGCGTCCGGGTCGGTGATGCCGGCACCGCCGCCGATGAACACCTGACGAATCACCGGCTCCGCTTCCTGGGCGGCCTGGGCCAAGCCCTGGTTATCGCAGGGGACGTCCCGCCAACCCAGGATATTCAGCCCTTCGTAGCGCACCGTGCGTTCGATGGCGGCCACGCAGGAACGCCGGCTGGCGGTCGCCCGCGGCAGAAACATCATGCCGACGCCGTATTGGCCGGGAGGCGGTAATTCCACCCCTTTGGCCGCCATGTCCTGGCGGAACAGGGCGTCCGGGATTTGAATCAAGATGCCGGCCCCGTCGCCCAACTTGGGGTCATAGCCAGTGGCGCCGCGATGGGTCAAATTCTCTAGGATCTTGAGGCCCTGTTCGACAATGGCGTGACTTTTTTGATTCTTGATCTGCACGACAAACCCGACGCCACAGGCATCGTGTTCGAAGGCCGGATCATAGAGCCCCGCTCTACTAGGTATAACCATCTTGATGTCCCCGGAATGCGGCGTGTTGGAAACGCCTTACAAGTAAGCCCTCGGCTTGGACGGTGAGCATTTGTCCTTGGAAACAGGCCATCGGGGTTCATGCCACGAACGGGATCCAAACCCAATGGGCTGATCCCCCAGACAGACCCGGGTCAGTAAACCCGGGCTCGGCGACGCGACGCGCGGACAGGACCGACGCCCCGAAGGACGCCCCTCAGGGGCGAACCTTTAATATTATCTGAAGCCATGGGCCGGACTCAATGCCCAGGGAACGGGAATGGGCCGGGGCGGCGGCAACCTTGCCGCGCCTAGTCCCCCAGATTCGGAAACGGCAGCACCTTGGCGGTCACCGGCGCCGGCTGGGTACCCGTTTCAGGCCGTGCCCCGACCAACTGGCCCAACCGGTCCAGGAAGCCGCCCGAGTCCTGCACCCGGGACCACATGAGACGGCTCAAGCGAATACAGGCGCCGAGAGGCGACTTGGCCAGCATCCGCTCCTGCTCGATGCGCCATTGCAGGCGGCGCAGATGGGTTTGCCGTTCTGGGGGCGCTTCCAGAATGAACCGCTCCACCAGATCCCGCCGTAATTCCTCAAAGGTCGCCGGTTCGTCCCGCGCCAGCGCTACCCATTGGTCAAATTCTTCCACCCGGTAATCTTGGCGGTTCATGGCAGCCCCCGGCCTGTCTTGACTTTTCAAGCTTTTCTGCTTGGTGCCTGTCAACCTATCATAGAACCCGGATCCTTGAAACCCAATTCGCCTTTCAGCCTATCAATCTGGGATTGTCTTTCTCGTCGGCCCGTCGAATTACAACCGGGCCAGCAGCGCCTTGAGGTATTCCCAAAACTGCGCCGTGGCTGGAATATCCAGCCGCTCGTCCGGAGAATGGGCACCCTGAATGGTGGGGCCGAAGGAAACCATGTCCATGCCCGGATATTTCTCACCGATCAGACCGCATTCCAACCCGGCATGCACTGCCATCACAGCCGGGTCCCGGCCCAGGACCTCCCGGTGTATACGCCGGCAGGCCGCCAGCAGGGGCGAATCCGGATTGGGCTCCCAGCCGGGGTATCCGTCGCCTTGCACGACCCGGAAGCCCCCCTGTTCCGCCTGGGCGCGCATACGGTCGCCTAGGGCCTGCTTGTCCGCTGCCCTGGAACTCCGGTGGCTCAGGCCGACCCGCACCTGATGGCCCTGGGTAGCGATGCTGGCCAAGTTGGTGGAGGTCTGCACCAGATCCGGGAAGCCGGGCGTCATGGCCAACACCCCGTGGGGACAGGCCAGCAGATAGTCCA
>CAZIHO010000115.1:0-5925 GCA_964538875.1 uncultured Chromatiaceae bacterium | reverse complement strand
CCCCGTTGCCGGTGAATGTCCAACCCGGAATGGCCGCCCTGGAGCCCCGCCACCTTCAACCGCTGGGGGACCCAGCCAGCGTTGGCCGGTATCCGCGTTACCCGCAGGGTCAAGTCCGAGTCCAGTCCTCCGGCACAACCGATATAGAGAATGCCCTCCTCTTCCGTGTCCAGGTTTAGCAACCGCCGCCCCTGGAGCCAGCCCGGTTGCAGTTGGTTGGCGCCGGTGAGGCCGGTTTCCTCGTCGATGGTGAACAAGCATTCCAGGGGCGGGTGGGACAGGCTGGTATCCTCCAGCGCCGCCAGGGCCGCCGCGCAGCCGATGCCGTTGTCGGCGCCCAGGGTGGTGCCCCGCGCCCGTAGCCAATCCCCGTCCCGCCACAACTGGAGCGGGTCTTGGGCAAAGTCGTGGTCGACGCCCTCGTTCTTTTCCCCCACCATGTCCAGGTGGCCTTGCAGCACCAGAATCGCCTCCCCTTCCCGGCCGGGGCTGCCGGGCTTGCGCACCAGCAGGTTCCCCACCCCGTCTAGGGACGTGGAACAGCGCCACTGGGCGGCCTGATCCATCACGTATTGGCGCACCCGCCCTTCCTGCTTGGAGGGACGGGGGATGGCACTCAGGGCCGCGAAGTGCTTCCAAACCAAGCGCGGCTCCAGGTGCTCCAGGCAATCGGTCATAGGGAATCTCCGAGCAAACAGGGGTTAGACAGCGCCGGGCACCAACATGGCTTGGGTCAGGGTCCGCTCCATGGCGTCCGCCGTCACCGGCAGGGGCAAGGCGGCGTGGATGACGAAGCGGCCCCGCAACTTATTCAAGCGCTCCGCCTGTTCCGGCGGGTAAATGGCGATGACCTTAACTTGCGGATGGCGCTGCAAGCGGGCCATGAGGGTTTCTAAATTGCTGGTGCGATCCCGAAAATCAGACTGAAAGTTATATTCAGCCACCACCAGCGCCGGTATCCGGGACTTGAGATAAGCCAACGCCTGCCGTTGGGAACTGACCAGGGTGGCGTTGAAGCCCAGCCGTTGATAAAGCCCGGTGAAATTAGGGTATCCGCCCAGTTCCAAAATCGCCAACAGTCCGGGTTGCTCGCTCATGCTAGCAGGCGCTTTCTCGCACCCAGCGATTGATGTCCACCGCCGCGCCGGGTTCCGCTGCCCCGTGCCGTTCCATGAGGCGCCGGGCCAGGCGCTCCCAATGATCCCGGCCGACGCTGGCCAGGCGGGTCAGGGCCGCCAGGTCGCCACTGACCAGCCAATCCTGATAGGCCCGCTCCAGGCTGGGAAACAGCTCCCGGCCCAGGGGGGTCTGGTATCCCACATAGAAATGCCAGGCTGCGGCCCGATCCTCCTGGATCAGCACCGGCAGGCTCACCAGGCAATCGGCCAGGTGATCCCGCACCGCCCGGGCCAGAATTTCCGCCGGTGTGCCCACTAGGTCCAGGAGCATGGCTTCCCAGCCCTCCCCCAACAGCCGCCCCGCCTGGCATTCACCCAACTCATGGAGCCGGGCCACGTCCAGGGCCAGGTCGGTCATAGCATCCAGGGACGCGTCCAAATCGCCATCGAAGTCATAGCAGGCGAAGGCGCGGCCGAGGGCGTTGTCCGGCCGGTTCCAGCGCCAGCCCTCCAGCTTTTCCCACAACAGCCGGCGCAGGGATTCCCGGCGCAGATAAATGGTGTCCCCCTGGGACATAGCCGGCGGCGCGCCCAGGTCCCGGGCGTATTCCCGGTCGGAAATCACCAGTTGGCAGCCATCCGGCCGTTGCCGCTCCCGCAGTTGGGCCAAAAAGAAATGGGGCTTGGCGTGGCGTCCCAGGCCGGCGCCATAGACCAGCCCCACCGTTTCTAGCCGCTGGTTGATGGGCTCCACCGCGAACGGGTCCAACACCGCTCCATCAATTTCCAGGGGCAGATACTCATCCTCCTCGATTTGTTCCCAATACTGCTCCCGCTCCGCCAACCAGGCGCCCACCTGGTCCTTGGGCAAACGGGCGCCGAGGGGCAGGCCCATTTCCCAGCGGTAGTATTCCCGCATCTTCATCAAGAAGGTACAGAGCTGATAGTCGCCGCCGTGGCGAGCATCGGAGATATGGCAGTTATGCTGCACTCTGGCGCTGAGTTCCCGGATCTGGCCCGCGTTCATAAGGTCCTCCCAGACAACACACGAGGGACACTTTACTGAGTAAAATGGTAAGATTTAAGGTATCACGCCCCAGGCCCCTTGCCTAGCCGGGGCGCCCGGCCCGGAGGTCCTCATGGCAATCAAAATCAAGAGCCGCTGGCACAACGAAGACGCGGAACGCTCGCCGGCGGAAATCGCCGGAACCCTGGCTTTCATCAGTTGGCGGCTGGCGGTGGATCAGGCCATCGCCCTGCATGGCCAGCGGTTCATCTATGAAAACGACGCCCAGCGGCTAGCGGTGATCCAGGAATACCTCTGCTTCCAAATTCAGATCCTGGACCGGCTGGCCCAGGGCTATCTGGACGACCAGGACCGTCGCACCCTGATCGTGGGCCTGGCCCTGAAGCTGGCGGGCTTGGTGCAAGACAATGGCCAAGACCTGCTGGGTCCCGGCAACCATGGCCGCGCCTTCCTGGACCGGCTCAACGAACGTGGCGCCGAATATGCGGACTTCAAGCTCACCAGCGAGGGTCCCTCCTATCCGTTCCTGCGGCACCTGGGGCATCAGATCCAGGTACTCATGGGCGAGCGGGAGGAAAACCGCTGGGTTATCGACCAGGTAATGGACCGGGACGGCGCCGAGGTCTACCGGCGTCTGGCCCCCGCCCTAGTGGATTTGCTGGGCGAGTAAGCTAGCCGGCCCCCTATTTCAGGCCGATATCGAACATGGCTTCCAGATCGTGGCGGGAATAGGCGCGGAACGCGATCAGGGTTTCGGTGGCCTCGATGCCATCCAATTTCTGCATCCGGTTGGTCACCACGTCCGCCAGGGCCTCGTTGTTCCTGACCCGCACCATGGCCACCAGATCATAGCGCCCTGCCACCGAGAACACCTCGGAAATGCCCTCCAGCTCGGTCAATTGTTCCGCCACCTCGGTCACCCGGGCGCGGGCCACATTCATGAGCACAATCGCAGTTAGCATTTGCTTTCTCCTGGTGGGTGGACCTCGCTGAAGTCTACACAAGCACGGCTAGGGCGGAGCTCCGCCCGGACGTTCGACCATTGGGGGGGCGGCGCAGTGGCGCACCGCCCAGCAGACATCCACCCTACCCGCTCTGGATGGACCCACTCCCAGCCCATCCGCCTGAGTTGACGGCCCCGACCGCCGATCCTATGCTGTGCCGCCACCCCGCCCCAGGAAACCCGCCCATGACCGCCGACTCCCTGCCCGCCGCCTTTCGCCGCACCGCTGCCATCTATGGCGCGGCGCCCGCCATCCGGATTCCGGAGCGGGACCTGAGCTTCGACGAACTGGACCGGCTGACCGATCATCTGGCCGCCGCCCTGGTCCAGCGAGGCCTCAATCCCGGCGACCGGGTGGGCCTGTACTGCCCCAATGGCGCCGAATTCGTCATCAGCTATCTTGGCCTGCTCAAGGCCGGCGCGACCCTGGTGCCCATCAATCTGCTGCTGAGTCCCGGCGAGGTGCGCTATATCCTGGACGACGCCGGCGCCCGGGGCCTGTTCGTACACCCGTCCCTGGCGGAGCGGGCGGCCCAGGCAAGGGCGGATCTGGACCGCCTGGAATGGACCCTGCTCATCGACCAGCAACCCCAGCCGGATGGCACCCCAAGCCTGGGGAACCTGCTGGCGGCGGGGGCAGCCGTCCCCCCGGCCACCGGCTTGGCTATGCCGGACGTGGCGGTGATTCTCTACACCTCCGGCACCACCGGCTTCCCCAAGGGTGCCCAACTGACCCATGCCAATTTGCTGGCCAACACCCATAGCGTGCTCCGGGCCCTACACCTGCGGCCGGGTCAGGACCTGGTGCTGGTGGTGCTGCCCATGTTCCATTCTTTCGCCGCTACCGTGGGCATCTTGACGCCCCTGCTGCACGGCCTGGGCCTAGTGCCGGTGCCCCGCTTTGAACCGGCGCTGGTGTGCGAACGCATCGAGTCCAGCGGCGCCACCGTATTTCTTGGCGTGCCCAGCATGTACGGGGTGCTACTCAAGCTGGGTCCAGCCCAGCGCGCCCAGTGGCGCAGCGTGCGCTTTTGCGTGTCCGGCGGCTCGGCGCTGCCGGTGGCGGTACTCCAGGGCTTCGAATCCCTTTTCGGCATACCGATTCTGGAAGGTGACGGCCCCACCGAATGTTCGCCGGTGACCTGCGTCAACCCACTGGACGGGGTGCGCAAGCCCGGCTCGGTGGGCCTGCCGATCCCGGACGTGGACATGGCGATTCTGGACGGCCAGGGCCAGCCGCTTCCGGACGGGACCCTGGGCGAAGTCTGCGTGCGGGGTCCCAACGTGATGAAGGGCTATTGGCAACTACCCCAGGCGGACGCGGAAAGCTTCTTCGGCGCCTGGTTCCGCACCGGCGACCTGGGTTACCGGGACCCGGACGGCTATTTCTTCCTGGTGGACCGGATCAAGGACATGATGATCGTCAACGGCATGAATGTTTATCCCAGGGTGCTGGAAGAGGTGCTGTACCGGCATCCGGGGGTGGCGGAAGCGGCGGTGGTGGGCGAACCCCACCCCAGCCACGGGGAAATTCCGGTGGCCTACCTGGTGCCCAAGGAGGGTCAGACCCTAGACCCTAGCCAGTTGCGTGCCTATTGCCGGGAACACCTGGGCCGCCACGAGCAACCCCGCCGCCTAGTGATCCGGGCATCCCTGCCCAAGAGCGGCGCCGGCAAGATTCTCAAGCGGGAACTGCGCCGCCAGGGGGAAATCGAGCGGGGCCTGATCCCGGCGGCGGACGAATAATCCGCTACCAACGCGGATAATCTCTATAGGAAATCTGTCAGTTAGAGAACCGGAACTTTACGGGCGGTGGTGGACGCCCTACTGGGGACGATGGACCAGGACCTGGCCAAGTTGGGAGCACTTTTCGGTGGTTGGCACCTTGATCCAGGCCTGGGCTTCCATGAAGCGCTTTGTGCCCAAGGACGGCGGTGGCCAGCCGCCGGAGGGCGGCGGCCGCAATCCCACGGTGGACTTCAAGGGCGAGGCGCGTTCCAACGAGACCCACGCATCGACCACGGACCCGGAGGCCAGGCTGTACAAGAAGAGTCCCGGTGACAAGGCAGCACTCGGTTTCATGGGCCATGCCGGTTATCGCCAAAGTCTCAAGATCCGCAAGCGGATCGAGAATATCTGGACCAAGACCGTGGTGGGATTGCGCAAGACGCGGTGGGTGGGCCGGGCCAAGGTGGGTGCCGAGGTGCTGATGACCGTTGCCGCCTATAACCTGACCCGGATTGGGGTAGCGGTTAGCAAGCACCTAGGGATAGGGGTGCCCGGCGGCTGCCGAAAGGCCACCAACCCCAGGAAATGGCGCGAAAACCGGCAACCAACGGCCCATGCCCGCCGAAAAGGCTGAATTCAATGTCTGCAAGGCCCAGAAGCCAAAAAAAATGGCCGGATTCCTCGACTCTAGGGCGCCAGAAGCCGAAGGCCCAGGGGGGGTCAACAGCCGGTTAAATCCGGCCTCCGGCTGTCTAGCCTATGGGATCCACCACATTCATTACCTCGACCCCAACTTGGTTGCGCGCTCCGGCAAAGCCCTCAATACTTGATGCCGGAGGTTTAGGGGACCTTGAAAAATGGCCATCCATGCCATTTTTCAAGACGCAAAGCGCAAATGTGATTTCCGCTTTGCTTCATTTTCAAGCAGTTGCCTGCTTGAAAATGGCGGGGTATCCCTACCCCGCAAGGGCACCTTGAATTTTTCAAGGTGCCCTTTAGTCGCGCATTCCCAATAATGATTGGCTGAACGATTTTGTTTCCGGCATTAC
>CAZIHO010000114.1:0-10654 GCA_964538875.1 uncultured Chromatiaceae bacterium | reverse complement strand
CCACCAAGATCCGCAGGCGGATGACATCGTGGCACAATATTAATACAGACTGTTATTAGCTCGCCCCTAGGCAAGGTTTGTTGAGGAGATCACTCGAATGGCTGAACCGATCCAAGAAACGGTCGCGGAACGCCCTGCCCCCCGTTCCGCCCGGGAAAATGACGCGGATCCCTACCTGCGGCTGATGGTTCAGAAAAGCGCCTCGGACTTGTTTTTCTCGCCAGGTGCCCGGGTGCAAATGAAGGTGGACGGTCGCCTGATCCCGGTGGGGGACAATCCGCTGCGTCCGGAGCAGGTCAGAGCGATCATCCGCACCATCCTATCCGACGCCCAGTTTGAAGAATTCCTCAAGGAATTGGAATTTAATATGGGATATGCGATCCCTGCCGTGGGCCGGTTCCGGATCAATGTGTTCAAGCAGCGCGGCGAGATGGCCATGGTCATTCGCTACATCCGGTTCGATATTCCGACCATCGAGGATTTGCAGCTGCCGGAAATTCTCAAGGAACTCATCATGGAGCCCCGGGGGCTGATTCTGGTGGTGGGTGCCACCGGCTCCGGCAAGTCCACCACCCTGGCGTCCATGATCGAATTCCGCAATCAACGCCGCTCCGGGCATATCCTGACCATCGAGGATCCCATCGAATACCTGTTCCGCCACAAGAAATCGGTCATCAATCAGCGGGAGGTGGGCATGGATACCCGCTCGTTCAACGCTGCCCTGCGCAGCGCCATGCGCGAGGCGCCGGACGTCATCATGATCGGCGAGATCCGGGACCTGTCCACCATGCAGGCGGCCATTGCCTACTCGGAAACCGGCCACCTGTGCCTGTCCACCCTGCACGCCAACAACGCCAACCAGGCCCTGGACCGGATCAAGAACTTTTTCCCGGAAACGGCCCACCGGCAGCTCTACATGGACCTGTCCCTAAACCTGCGGGCGGTCATTTCTCAGCGCCTGATCCGGGATCACGAAGGAAGCAGGCTACCGGCGGTGGAAGTGATGCTGCTCAGCTCCTATGTATCTGAGCTCATCCTCAAGGGCGATACCCATGGCCTGAAGGACGCCATGCAGCAGAGTCAAACCCGGGGTATGCGGACCTTTGACCAGGCTCTTTACGAACTGCACAAGCAGGGCCGGATCAGCCTGGACGAGGCCCTGAAAAACGCCGACTCGCCCCACGACTTGGCGTTGCGGGTGCGTCTATCCGAGGCGGCGGTGCGGGTCGCACGGGCAGGGACCATGGACTCATAGGCAAGCGCCGTTCTCACCGAACACCCTTTGACGACCTGGCCAGGGCGACTAGTTCCCGTCACGCTGGCGGCCTAATGGTGCCGGTCCTGGACCAGCCAGTAGGGCCTGGCCCTCGCCGGCGGGCGCGCCTTCCATGACGCCCAAGGCATCCGCCTATAATGGGCGCTGGTTTTTCAAGAGTTTTCGCCCACCACCATGTTCGAAGACAGTACCCGCGAGCCGGATGGGTTAAACCGGCGTTCTCCCTTGTTGTCCATGCCTGACTTGCCGCCTCTGGGAATGGACCCGCCCAGTCTGGCCGAGGATTTCCGCCGCCATTTCAGCCGCACCCTGGGTGGCGACCGCTATTGCACCTCAGGCTATTGCTCGGCCCATTACCCGTACGAGGCGCTGGCGCTCAGTATCCGGGACCGGCTCATGGAACGCTGGAAGCGCACCCGCCAAGCCTATGAGGCAACGGGTTGCCGGCGCGCCTATTACCTGTCCCTGGAATATTTACTCGGCCGCACCCTGGGCAACAGTTTGCTCAACCTAGGTATCCGGGACGCCACCGCCCAGGGCTTGCAGGACCTGAGTTTGGAGTTGGAAGCCATCGCCGACAGCGAACCGGACGCCGGCCTGGGCAACGGCGGCTTGGGCCGTTTGGCGGCCTGCTTCCTGGATAGTTGCGCGACATTGCAATTGCCAGTGCGTGGCTACGGATTGCGCTACGAATACGGCATGTTCCGCCAGGGCATTCAAAATGGGCACCAGGTGGAGGAGCCCGACCATTGGCTGCGGGATGGCTATCCCTGGGAACGGGAGCGGCCGGAATTCACCCAGCGGGTCCAGTTCGGCGGCCGCACCGAATTTTCACCGGGTCCCGGTGGGCGCACCATCGTGCGCTGGCTGGATACCCAGGACGTGATGGCGGTGCCCTACGATTTGCCGATTCCCGGCTACCGGAATGACACAGTCAACAGCCTGCGCCTGTGGGCAGCCCAGGCCACCGAGGAATTCGACCTGCGAGAATTCAACGCCGGCAGTTACCCGGAGGCGGTGGCCAAGAAAAACAATGCCGAGCACATCACCATGGTGCTCTATCCCAACGACGCCAGCGAAAACGGCAAGGAACTGCGGCTGCGCCAGCAATATTTCCTGGCCTCCGCCAGCCTCAAAGACGTGCTGCGGGAATGGGTAGAGCGGGAAGGGCCGAACTTTGCCCAGTTCGCGACTAAGCATTGTTTTCAGCTCAACGACACCCACCCCGCCATCTCAGTGGCGGAGTTGATGCGCCTGCTGGTGGACGTGCATGGGCTGGACTGGGAGCCCGCGTGGCAAATCACCCGCGCCACCATGGCCTACACCAACCATACCCTGCTCCCGGAAGCCCTGGAGCGCTGGCCGGTGCGGCTGTTCCGGCACCTGCTACCCCGCCTCCTGGAGATCATTTTCGAGATCAACGCCCGCTTCCTGACGGAAGTGGCAAGCCGTTGGCCCGGCGACATGGAGCGTCAACGGCGCATGTCCCTGATCGAGGAAGGTCATGAACCTATGGTCCGGATGGCCTATTTGGCCATCGTCGGCAGCTTCTCGGTGAACGGCGTCGCCGCCCTCCACTCCCGGCTGTTGCAGGAAGGCATGTTCCGGGACTTTCACGAACTCTGGCCCCAGCGTTTCAACAACAAGACCAATGGCGTCACCCCCCGGCGCTGGCTCTCCATGTGCAACCCGGCGCTGGCGGAACTCATCAGCGACCGCATCGGTTCCGGCTGGACCAGCGACATGGAACAGCTCAAGCAACTGGAACAGTATCTGGACGACGGGGAATTCCGGCAGCGCTGGGCGGCGGTCAAGCGGGCCAACAAACAGCGGCTGGCGGACCTGGTGTTGCGGGATTGCAGCGTGGCGTTCGATCCCGATGCCCTGTTCGATGTTCAGGTCAAGCGGATTCACGAGTACAAGCGTCAACTGCTCAACGTGTTGCATTTGATCCACCTGTATCTGCGCATCAAACGGGGCGATACCCAAAACTGGACGCCCCGTTGCGCCCTGATCGGCGGCAAAGCCGCGCCCGGCTACCAGATGGCCAAGACCATCATCAAGCTGGTCAACAACGTGGCACGGGTCATCAATCAGGATCCGGACAATGCCGGCCTGTTGCGGGTAGCCTTTATCAAGGATTACCGGGTGTCCGCCATGGAAGTCATCTGCGCGGGCACCGATCTGTCGGAACAAATCTCCACCGCCGGCAAGGAAGCGTCCGGCACCGGCAACATGAAATTCATGATGAACGGCGCCGTCACCATCGGCACCCTGGACGGGGCCAACATCGAGATTCGGGACGCGGTGGGCGCCGACAACTTCTTCCTGTTCGGCCTGACCGCCGCCGAGGTGGAGCAGCATCACCGGCACTATGATCCGGCAGCGATCATCGCCCAGGATGACGCCCTCCGGGAAGTGCTGGATCTGCTGCAATCCGGCCATTTCAACCAATTCGAGCCCGGGGTGTTCGACCCCATCCTTCAATCCATCCGTAGTCCGGAGGACCCCTGGATGACGGCGGCGGATTTCCACGGTTACTTGGAAGCCCAGCGGGAAGCGGCGGCGGCCTACCGGGATCAGCGGCGCTGGGTAGAAATGAGCATCAGCAACACCGCCAACAGCGGCCGCTTCTCGTCGGATCGAACCATCGCCGAATACAACCGGGATATTTGGCACCTGACCCAGGTGCAACCCCGGCCATAGGTTTGCGGGCCGCCGTTGATGAACAGCGGCGGCCCCAGAGGCAAGACCGCCAGCCGTAACCCGTCGCGGCCGTTGCGACGGCTACGGCTGGCATGGGCAATCCTAGATGGACCAAGGAAATGAGCGCGTGGCGGTGGATCTCTTGCCCCGGCACCCGCTCACCGGGACCCCAATTCCGCCAATAACTGTTCAATCATCCCCAGTGCTTGGCGTGAATAGCCGCCGCCGAATAGGTTGAGGTGATTGAGAATATGGTAAAGATTGTAGAGGGTGCGCCGGACGCCATAGCCCGGATCCAGGGGCCAGGCGTCCCGGTAGGCGGCGTAAAAGGCGGGGGGGAAGCCGCCGAATAGCTCGGTCATGGCCAGGTCCGCTTCCCGGTCGCCGTAATAGACGGCTGGATCATAGATCACTGGCTGGCCGTCCGGGGCGTAACCCAGGTTGCCGCCCCATAGGTCGCCATGCAGCAGGGATGGCGGCGGGGCATGGTCCAGCAGCGCCGGCAAGCGCTCTAACAGTCGCTCGCCCTGGCTGCGGAGAGGTCCGCCATGTCCGTTGCGGGCCGCCAATTGCAGTTGAAAGCCCAGCCGCCGTTGCGCCCAGAAGCGGGCCCAGTCAGTATCCTGACCATTGGGTTGGGGCGTGGCGCCGATGTAGTTGTCCCGCCGCCAGCCGAAACCGGCCGCCACCCGTTTATGGAGTTGGGCCAGACGCCGGCCGGCGTCGGCAGGGCCGGCGCCCCGTCCAGAATTAAGTTCTATATATTCCAGCACCAGATAGGCCTGGCTGCCCTGGCTGCCAGTGCCCAGGGCAGCGGGCACCCGGAAGGCGCCGGCCTGGGCCAGTTCTGCGAGCCCCTCAGCCTCGGCTTGAAACATGTCCAGGCGATGGGCGTCGTTGAGCTTGACGAAAAATTGCCGCCGCCCATCGCTCAACACCCAGGATTGGTTGATGCAGCCGCCTCCCAGGGACCTGGGCCGTCCCGGCGTGCAGGGAATGCCGGTCCAGGCGCCGATGTCCGCCCCGATCTTGGCCCAGAGGTCCATCTGGTCAGCGTCCAAAGCGCCGGTGCAGGGGGCTGGAACGGGGGAAGTGGGCGCTCAAGAATTCCATCTGATCGGCGAGGACATGGTGGCCTTGCAGGAAGATGAATTCCGCGTGGGTGGGGGTGAAGGGCACCGCCAGCAGTTCCATGCCCGCCGCTTCCGGGGAGCGGCCCGCCTTGTGGGTGTTGCAGCGCAAACAGGCGGTGACCAGGTTGGACCAGCTGGTCTGGCCACCCTGGCTCAAGGGCCGCACATGATCCCGGGATAACATCTGATTGGGGAAACGCTCGCCGCAGTACAGGCACAGGTGGTCGTCCCGCTGGAACAGGGTGCGGTTGGATAGGGGTGGGACGTAATTCCGCTGCAACTTGGCCAGGGCGTGGCCGTGGCTGTAGGTGGCGATGATGGAATTGACTTCCACCAGGCTGCGCCGCTGGGTGCGGGCGTTGATCCCGCCCCGGATCTGAAACAGGGGATTGCCGCAGCTATAGGCGACTTCGCCCCGGCAGTACATGCCCACCGCTTGGCGGAAGTCCACCCATTCCAGGGGCATACCGGCCGCGTCGGTGCGTAATAGGGCTTGTGACAAATCCACCATGGCAGGGAACCGGGCCGAAGCCAAAGGTGATTCAGGATCATACACCCAGGTGGAGCAGTTGCAACTGGGCCCGAAGATCCGGCTGGCGGGGCCGGCCCGGCCCTCCCATACCCGAGTCCGGAGCGCTTGTCCACAATGGCTTGGCGCCCCCGCCGGTGCAGCAGTTTCCGTCCGCAGGGTGGGAATTTACTCTTTGTCAAAGTATCTCATTGAAACATATTAAAAAATTATTTTGGTCAAATTCCGATCAGCACAGCATCCCGCGAGCAGGGGGGCGGGCTAGCGGCCAGTGTCCCAAGTTGTTCCACAGCTTTATCCACAGGGTCTGTGGATAGCCTGGAATCAGACCCGCCCGGACCCAGCTAAAATGGCTGCCGGCCCCCCTTTTTTGAGCCAAATCATCCCAATCAACATGCCGGGTCTTGATGTGGTCCAGGTTGCCGTCGATGCCCCCTTGCCGGGATGGTTCGACTATTTACCGCCGCCGGGCCAGTCCGCCCAGGAGCTGGCCCCTGGCGTGCTGGTATGGGTGCCGTTCGGGCACGGACGGCGCTTGGGTCTGGTGGTGGGCGTGGGGTCTGGGGAGCCGGCCCCAGAGCGGGAACTGAGAGCCATCGAGGCGGTCATCGACCCCCATCCCATCTGGTGCCAACAGGACCTGGCCCTGTTGCGCTGGGCCGCCGGCTATTACCACCATCCCCCCGGCGAGGTCTTGCTGGGCCTGCTGCCCCAGGGACTGCGGGAAGGCCGGGTCAGGGGCTCCGCCCCGGTCGAGGGTTGGCGCTTGACCCCCGCCGGCGCTGGCCTGCCCGCTGGTCAGCCGGCCCGGGCACCCCGCCAGCGGGCACTGCTGGAACTGCTAGGCGCCCATCCTGCCGGTCTGGGGCGCGCCGCCCTAGGCGACCATGCCGCCGCCCTGCGCGGGCTGCGGGAGCGGGGCTGGGTGGAACCCTGTCTCCTGGAGGAGACGGCCGCCGCGCCGTTGGCTAGCGGTCCGCCTCTCAATGAGGCCCAGCGCCATGCCGTGGATGCGGTGCTGGACGCCCTGGGCGGCTACCGGGCCTTTCTGTTGGACGGCGTCACCGGCAGCGGCAAGACCGAAGTCTATCTGAGCCTGATCGAGGCGGTGCTGGCCCGGAACGGCCAAGTGTTGGTGCTGGTGCCGGAAATCGGCCTGACGCCCCAACTACAACGGCGCCTGGCGCGGCGTATCGGCGCCCCGGTGGCGCTGCTCCATTCGGGCCGGCCCGAGGGGGAGCGGGAGCGGGACTGGTGGCTGGCCCGGGACGGCCGCGCCGGCGTGGTATTGGGTACCCGCTCCGCCCTATTCACACCCATGCCGCGTCTAGCCCTGATCCTGGTGGACGAGGAACATGATCTCTCGTTCAAGCAGCAGGACGGCTTTCGCTATAACGCCCGGGACCTGGCCGTGCGGCGCGCCCATCAACGGGGTTGTCCGGTGGTGCTGGGCTCCGCGACGCCGTCCCTGGAGACGCTCCGCAACGCCGGCCAGGGACGTTACCAATGGCTACACCTGCCAGAACGGGCCGGCGGCGCCCGGCCGCCGCGCCTGGATCGCATCGACCTGCGCTCGGCCCGCCTCCGGGGTGGCTTGGCGCCGGCCCTGATTCAGTTGCTACGCGCCACCCTGGACGCCGGCCAGCAGGCCCTGTTGTTCCTGAACCGGCGCGGCTTTGCGCCCCTGCTGACCTGTCACGACTGCGGCTGGGTGGCTGGTTGTCCGTCCTGCGATGCCCGTCTGACCCTACATCAGGAAGATGCCCTGCTCTGGTGTCACCACTGCGGCTACCGGCACCGGCTGCCGTCCGCCTGTCCCGCCTGCCGGCGCCTGGACCTACGTGCCCTGGGCCAGGGCACCGAGCGCCTGGAACAGACCCTGGCGGAACTTTTCCCCGGTGTGCCCGCCGCCCGGGTGGACCGGGACAGCACCCGCCGCCGGGGTAGCCTGGAACGGCTGCTGGAAGACGCCCGTGCCGGCCGCTACCCCCTGCTGCTCGGCACCCAGATGCTGGCCAAGGGCCACCACTTTCCCGGCGTCACCCTGGTGGGCATCCTGGACCTGGACCAGGGCCTGTACGGCGCCGACTACCGGTCCGCCGAACGCATGGCCCAGTTGATCGTGCAGGTGGCGGGCCGGGCGGGCCGGGCTGACAAGCCGGGCCGGGTAGCACTCCAGACCCGCCATCCGGATCATCCTCTATTGCAAACCCTGCTCCAGCAGGGCTACGGAGCCTTCGCCGCCCTGGCCCTGGAGGAACGGCAAGCGGCGGGGCTGCCGCCCTTTTCCGCCCAGGCCCTGCTGCGGGCGGAGGCCAACGACGCCCAGCTCAGCCGGGCGTTTCTGGACCAGGCGCTGGCCGCAGCGGGCGCCCTCCCGGACGGCATCCAATGCTGGGGGCCGGTGCCGGCGCCCATGGAGCGCCGCGCCGGGCGCTACCGGGCTCATCTGTTGGTGCAGGCCCAGGAACGGCCACGCCTGCAAGCCTTCCTGGGGACCTGGGTGACTGGCCTGTACCGGCTCAAGGAAGGGCGCAAAGTGCGTTGGTCCCTGGACGTGGATCCCCAGGAGGTGCTCTAACTCGCCGCGCCGTCCATTCCAGTGCCCAAGGGGACTTGCAAAAGTGGCCCTTTTCCCCATATTTCCCGCGCCCAAGTAGCGAAGGAGTCTGGTGCCATGCCCATTTACGAATACCGTTGCGACCGCTGCGGCCACAGCCTGGAAGTCCTGCGCAAGGTTTCCGACCCGCCGCTCCAGGATTGTCCCGCCTGCGGCCAGCCGGCGCTGCGCAAATTGATTTCCGCCGCCGGCTTCCGGCTAAAGGGCAGCGGCTGGTACGAGACAGATTTCAAATCGTCCCAGAAAAAAAGCAACTTGCACGAGGGAGAGTCAGCGGCGGCCAAGGAGTCCGGCGCCGCCAAGGAATCCTCTGCTTCCGGCGCCAAACCCGCCGCAGCCGCCAGCTCGGACCCGCCCGCCGCCAGCTGAGCCCCACGCCCCCACGGGGAGCCGGCGCGGCTTGCGCCCGCTCCGGGGCGACCGTACCATTTCTCCCCCTTGGCAACGTCAAGCGGCGCGGGCGGCAGTCCTAGCTACCTTGGCCAGCGCCACACCTTCCCCCAGGTGGGGGAACCCTAGCCCTCCCGAGCGTTTCCCATGAGCGCCCCCGGGCCTAACCCAGGATGACATCGGCATGCGCAGCCATTATTGCGGACAGCTCAATCTCGATCAGGTGGATCAGACCGTGGATCTGTTTGGTTGGGTACACCGGCGCCGGGACCATGGCGGCGTGATTTTCATCGACTTGCGGGACCGGGCCGGACTGGTCCAAGTAGTACTGGACCCGGACCTGTCCTCGGTATTCCATATGGCCGAGCAGGTCCGCAGTGAATATGTGCTGCGGGTGCGGGGCAAGGTGCGGCGACGCCCCCAGGGCACCGAGAATACCGACCTGCCCAGCGGCGCCGTGGAAGTGCTGGGGCTGGAGATGGAGGTGCTGAACAAGGCGGAGACGCCGCCCTTCCCCCTGGACGCCCATATCCACGAAATCAACGAAGACATCCGCCTGCGCTATCGCTACCTGGACCTGCGCCGGCCGGAAATGCAGCAGCGCCTGGTGCTGCGCGCCCGCATCACCCAATCCCTGCGTCACTACCTGGACGGCCACGGGTTTCTGGACATCGAAACCCCCATGCTCACCAAGTCCACGCCGGAAGGCGCCCGGGACTATCTGGTGCCCAGCCGCACCTTCCCCGGCCGGTTCTTCGCCCTGCCCCAATCGCCCCAGTTGTTCAAGCAATTGCTGATGGTGGCGGGCATGGACCGCTACTACCAGGTGGTGCGCTGCTTCCGGGACGAGGACCTGCGCGCCGACCGCCAGCCGGAATTCACCCAGTTGGACATCGAGACCTCGTTCCTGAACGAGGACGAACTCCTGAACCTGATGGAAGCGATGATCCGGCAACTGTTCCGGGAAATCCTGGAAGTGGCGCTGCCCAATCCCCTGCCCCGCATGTCCTACGCGGAGGCCATGCGCCGTTTCGGCACCGACCGCCCGGACCTGCGGGTGCCCCTGGAACTGGTGGACGTGGCGGATTTGGTGCAGGACGTGGAATTTCAGGTATTCGCCGCGCCCGCCAAGGATCCCAAGGGCCGGGTAGCGGCGCTGCGGGTGCCCGGCGGAGCCCGCCTGTCCCGCAAGGACATCGACGCCTATTCCGACTACGTGGCCATTTTCGGCGCCAAGGGCCTGGCCCACATCAAGGTCAACGCCTGGCCGGACAAGGGCCGGGAAGGCTTGCAGTCGCCCATCGTCAAATTCCTGCCGGATGAGGCCCTGGCGGAGATCATGGCCCGCACCGGCGCCAAGGATGGGGATCTGGTGTTCTTCGGCGCCGACCGGGCGGAAGTCGTCAACGAATCCCTGGGCGCCCTGCGGGTCAAGCTGGGCCACGACCTGGGGCTTTTGGAAGGCCACTGGCGGCCCCTGTGGGTGGTGGATTTCCCCATGTTCGAGTGGGATGCCAACGGCCAGCGCTGGTCGGCGCTACACCATCCCTTTACCTCGCCCAAAGAAGACCACCTGGACCGGCTGGATGGGGATCCCGGCAACTGCCTATCGCGGGCCTACGACATGGTGCTGAACGGTACCGAGATTGGCGGCGGGTCCATCCGTATTCATCGGGAAGAGGTGCAACGCAAGGTCTTCAACCTGCTGTCCATCAGCGAACAGGAAGCGGAGGAGAAGTTCGGCTTCCTGCTGCGGGCCCTCAAATACGGGGCGCCGCCCCACGGCGGCATCGCTTTTGGACTGGATCGGCTGGTGATGCTCATGACCGGGTCCCCCTCGATCCGGGACGTGATCGCCTTCCCCAAGACCCAGACTGCCGGCTGCCCCCTGACCTCGGCCCCCTCGGAAGTGGATCCGCGCCAGCTCAACGAGTTGGCGCTGCGGATCCGTCCCCGCTCCTGAACGGAGAACCGTCGCCGGGGGCACCGGCGCCCGGCGG
>CAZIHO010000113.1:0-10755 GCA_964538875.1 uncultured Chromatiaceae bacterium | reverse complement strand
GGCGGGGTATCCCTACCCCGCACGGGCACCTTGAATTTTTCAAGGTGCCCTTAATAGACGCCTTCGGCAGTCACCGGGCTGTGCTCCAGTTCTGCGATCCGCGCCCCGGTGTGCCTAAGGACGCCGGCCGCCGTCTTGGCCTCTGCCACCAGCTCCGTTCGCCCATTCAGCGTTAATCCCATCAGCCCAGACCCCCGCAGAACAGGAGATTCGCCTCCCGCTGTCTAATATTATTTGCCGCATTGCATCATTTATTGGGGGCTAATTCTTCAAATTAGCCTATTGTTTTTGATTCCCTTTGCTCAATTAGGCAATCATTTAGTTCACAGATTTAGGATCTATACTCCGTAATGCCGCCAAAGTGCCTTCTAATGAATTTCAAAATTTTTCGTTCCAATTGACGCTGAGACAAACTGAGATAATACTTGTCCGAGCCGGGAAAAATTCCTATATAAAATTCATGGAAATAGCGATTTCTTCTCTGTTTCCCCGGCCAACGGACAGGGTCCATTCGCGGTAAATTCCCATATAGCATTTTCCAGCAGGTCCTGCTGGGCGAATCCAGGGCAGCGATGCCATTTGCCGAGGCCAGTCGTGCAAGCCGAAGCCTGACTTGGACCGCACTTACAAACCGTAGCGAAACTAAATGTCACCGACATCCAGACAGATTCTGGCTTAACGACAACAAGTTGCAATTATTGAAATCTGACATTTTCAGCTAGTAGCCTAGTAAATATAGCCCGCATAGGTCAGGCTAGCCTATTCGCGGAAAATCCATGGTCAGGCGTTAACAAGCCGGCTTTGCGGCGATTTTGCAACCTTGTGGAATCTCTCCACTGACGGCATATAGGCTGTTCACCATAATGATGGCGTCACCGATGAAAGAAAATCACACCTATGTCGTTGGAATAGGCGCGTCGGCGGGCGGGCTGGAAGCCATTACCCAATTAATCGTCCACCTTAAATCGGATGTTCCCTGCGCTTATGTGATCCTCCAGCATCTTTCCCCGAACCATCGCAGTATGATGGCGGAGATCCTCAGCCGGGAAACACCGTTAAAGGTAAAGGAGGCACAACAGGGGGATGCGCCCGAAGCAGGTGCCATTTATGTGGTGCCGTCCAATTGCAATGCCCTATTCCGGAGTGGGCGCCTCCATCTCATTGCCGCGCCGCCGGAGGTAGTGCCCAAACCCTCCATAAATCAATTTCTGATTTCCCTGGCGGCCGAAGAAGGAGAGGCGTCGATCGGCATCATTTTGTCCGGCACCGGATCGGACGGCGTGGCGGGTTTGCGCGCCATTCAGGCAGCCGGCGGTTTCACTTTCGTACAAAAGCCGGACACGGCCAAATACGACGGTATGCCCAGGGCCGCCATCGACGCCGGGGTGGTGGACTATGTGCTGAGTCCGGAAGAAATCGCGCTACGCCTGCCTAAACTGCTGGAACTCCAGCCCCGGGATTCGGATGAGGGGCTACCCGCGGCGGGACTGCTGGATCAACTCTTGAACCGGTTGCGGGATAAGCTAGGGGTAGATTTTTCCGGCTACAAGATGGGTACCCTGATGCGGCGCATCCGCCGCCGGGAGATCGCCACCAACCATCTGGACTTGGCCGCCTATCTAGCCTGGGTTGATACCAACCCCCAAGAGCTGGATTTACTCGCCCGGGACATTTTGATCTCGGTGACTGCATTTTTTCGGGATCGGGACGCCTTCCTCGCCCTCCGGGGTGCAGTGCAGGATATCTGCAACCGAAAGGCGCCTAACAGCGAAATCCGGGTGTGGGTGGCCGGTTGTGCCAGTGGTGAAGAAGCCTACTCCATAGCGATGTTGTTTGCAGAAGTGCTGGGCGACAGGTTGACCCACTACCGGCTGCAAATCTTTGCTACCGACATCGACGACGATGCCCTCAACGTGGCGCGCCGGGGCGTCTACCCCGCGCCCTCCATGAGCGAGGTTCCTCCGGAGTTGCTGGAAAATTATTTCCACCCGGTGAAGCAAGCGTTTGAGGCCAGCAAGTTGCTGCGGGATATGATCGTGTTTGCCCGTCACAACCTGGTAGGCGATCCGCCGTTCTTGCGCCTGGATCTGGTGTCATGCCGCAACGTGCTCATCTATTTCGATGCGCCCTTGCAATCCCGGGTGTTGCAGACGTTCCACTTTGGGCTGGCCAAGGACGGCTACCTGTTCCTCGGTCATTCGGAAAGCGTGGCCCATGCCGAACAGTCATTCACCGCCCTGGACCGGCGGGAGCGGCTGTTTCACAAGAAGGGTGAACAGGCGTTACTGGCGCCCAATGGCCGGTTTACCGGGAACCTGAGTACGCCGGCGCAACGGCGGGAGCGCAAGGCCGATTGCCTGCTCGCCGGCTTGATCGAACACTTCAAGCTTACCGCCGCCCTATGCGATCTGGACGGCAATATCCAGCACACCGCTGGCAGCGTGGATCATTACCTGCAGTTTCCGGTCGGCACGGCCCGCTTGCACGTCGCCGAGGTGGCAGTGCCCTCACTGCGCGGCGAGTTGCTGACCCTCCTGCACCGGCACAACAAAACGGTGAAGCCCCAGCGTGGCCGGCGGCGCAAACTGGGCCGGGAATGGGTGCGCTTATACCTTTCCCGGGTTGGGGATGCTGGCGGCCAATGGCTGCTGGTGCTGTTCATCCCGGAATCCGCAGGTCCGGTGGAAGCGGAGCCCATTGACACGGCCCCCAGTCGCCAACTAGAGGATGAGTTGCGCTCCACCCGGGAGCACCTGCAAACCCTCGTGGAGGAAATGGCTACCGCCAACGAGGAGATGCAAGCCCTTAATGAGGAAGCCCAGGCGTCAAACGAGGAGTTGCAGGCAACTAATGAAGAAATGGAAGCTGCCAATGAGGAACTCCAGGCTACCAACGAAGAACTCTTAAGCCTCAATCAGGAACTGAATGTCAAAAGCCAGGAACTGTTCCGCCTATCTGAGGAATACTCCCACCTTTACGATGCCCTTGAGTTCCCAATTCTGGTGTTTGACCGGGCCTGCCAGTTGATCCGTTTCAACGCCCCCGCCGCCCGCCGCTTCGATTTCCGCTCCACAGCCCTGCATTTGCCGGTGGCTCGTCTGCGCTTGCCGGAGGCGATGGAGGATCTGGAAACCCGGCTGCAACACGTGCTGGCGCACCTGGACCGGGAGGAGGTGCTCATCACCCAGAACGACCGCATTCTGCGCATGGCGATCACGCCAGGCATTGACAAGGTGGGCGAGGTCGCCCGGCTGGTGGTGACCCTGATCGACGTGACCGACGTCGCTCAAATCCAGGCGGCCCTGGAAGAATCCCGGGAGCGGCTGGCGGCCCTGATGGAAAATACCACCCTGATCTTCGCCATGCGGGATCTGCGCGGTGCCTATTTGTTCGCTAACCGCAGTTTTCTGGAGTTTTTTGCCCTCGACAAGGACCGCTATAGCGGTCAGAACGACTTCACCCTGCTGCCGCCAGCCCTGGCGGCGGACCTTTGGGGGCTGGATCTGCAAGCCCTCCGCACCCGGGCGCCGGTGGCTGGCGAGCATTTGGTCGAACGGGACGGGGTGCGCCGCTACCTGCGCACCGTGCATCAAGTGCTGATCGACGGCGCCGGTCAACCCTCCGCCTTCATCACCGAAGGCGAGGACATTACCGACCGGCGCTACGCCGAGGAGCAACTGCGGATAACCGCCCGGGTGTTCCACCAAGCGGGTGAGGCCATTGTGGTCACCGACCCCACCACCCGGATTCAGACCACCAACCCCGCCTTTAGCTCCATCACCGGCTATGGGCCCCAGGAGGTGGCGGGCAAGAACCTGGAGGATTTTTTGCAATCCACCCGCCAAGGTCCTGAGCAAAGCCGCCTTATGTGGCAGTCCCTCAAGGACAGCGGCTTTTGGCAAGGGGAACTGTGGAATACCCGTAAAGGCGGGGAAGCCTATCCCCAGTGGATGACCGTCAACCGGATCGATGGCGCCCAGGGAGATACAGAACACTATGTCGCCGTGTTTTCCGACATCTCTAGCATCAAGAACTCGCAACACCGGATGGAGTACCTGGCAACCCACGATGCCCTGACCAATCTGCCCAACCGCTCGCTGTTTCAGGATCGGTTGCGCCAGGCCCTGGCCCAAGCGCGCCGGCAAAACCAGCGGGTGGTGGTGCTATTCATCGACCTGGACAATTTTAAGACCATCAACGACACCCTGGGCCACGACGTGGGCGACGAACTGTTGCGACAAGCGGGGGACCGGCTGAAAAATTCAGTGCGCAGCGAGGATACGGTGGCGCGGCTGGGCGGCGACGAGTTTACCGCCATCCTGGTGGACTGCCCGGTGGAAATCGTCAACCAGCTGGTGGAACGGATCGTCGACGAGTTGTCCTGTTCCTTTGAGATCCAGGACCGCTCCCTGTTCGTTTCCGCCAGCGTCGGCGTGGCCATCTATCCCCAGGACGGGACGGATTCCACTAGCCTGACCAAGGCAGCGGACGCGGCCATGTACCGGGCCAAGGAAATGGGCCGCAACCGGGTCGAATACTTTGTCCCGGATCTGCACGTGCGCCTGCTGAAGCGCACCGCCATGGTGAGTGCCCTGCGCGAGGCCCTGCGTCTGCCCGGGCGGTTGCGCATGGTTTATCAGCCCAAGTTTGCGTTGGCCCCGCACCACCCCCTGGCCGGTGCCGAGGCCCTGCTGCGTTGGCAAGACCCGGAGTTAGGAACTATTTCCCCCGGCGAGTTCATCCCCATCGCGGAACAGGTAGGGCTGATCCTGGACCTGGAGCGCCGGGTCGCCGCCCTGTTGCTGGAGCAACTGGCCAGTTGGCGCCGCCAAGGCTTTGCTGTGCCCTGCATCGCGTTCAATACCTCGCCCCGTTCCATTCGCGAGCCGGGTTTCGCCACGGGTCTGCTGGAAATGTTCCGGGAGCATGGCGTGCCTCCAGAGGCCACCCAGATCGAAATCACGGAAGGTGCCCTGCTAGAGCACTCGGGTCCGGTAACCGTCAATCTGGACACCCTCGACCAGGCTGGAATCAAATTGGCTATTGATGATTTCGGCACCGGGTTTTCGTCCCTGGCCTATCTCAAGCGCTTGCCCTTATGCGAAGTGAAACTGGACCGCACCTTTGTTAGCGGGCTGGGCGTCAACAAGGGGGACGAGGCAATTGCCCGCGCCGTGATCAGCCTCGCCCATGCCCTGGAATTCCGAACCGTGGCCGAGGGAGTGGAAACCCAGGAGCAACTGAGCTGGCTCACGGCGCAAGGCTGCGACATGGCGCAGGGCTATTACTTGGCGCGGCCGCTGGAAGCCGATGCATTTCAAGCGCTGATGGAGAGTAGCCAGTCCGGTGAATAGGGGAATCTTAGCCCAGTGCGAGCGGGAGGCCCTGCATTTGTCCGGCGCCATCGAACCGGGGGGCACTCTGCTGATGCTGGACGAACAGGGCCTGGTGAGTCATGTGGCGGCCAATCTGGGCCAGTTCCTGGACCTCGATCCAGCCAGCTTGTTGGGTCGTCCGGTGCCGGAATCCTTGCGCGACTGCTTGGCGGGGCTGGGTCCGAACCCGGGCACTCGCCGGGTTCTGGAAGCCCAGGTGGCGGGGCGCGGTGGCATGCTGGACCTGCTAGTGGTCCGGGGTGAGCAGGGCAACATTTCCCTGGAGCTTTTTCCCCACCTAGCGACTGCCCCGGCATCCTCCGAAGAAACCAGCCTGCAAGCTCCGGTGGGGGTGGACCCCAATCCGGAACGAAGCCGCGATGCCCTTTTGCAGTCGGTGGTAGAACAGAGCGGTTTTCAGCGGGTGATGTTTTACCGCTTCCACGATAACGGCGATGGCGAAGTGATCGCGGAACGGCGCCAGGGCGACGTCTATGGCAGTTATCTGGGGTTGCGCTTTCCCGCCAGTGACATTCCCCAGATCGCCCGGACCCTGTATCAGAAGCATCCGTGGCGCATGATTGCGGATGCCCGGGCGGAGCCGGTGCCCCTGCTTGGCCGGGATGAGGTTACTGCGGACTTGACCTGGGCGGATTTGCGCAGCGTATCCCCTGTCCATCGGGTCTATCTGGCCAACATGGGCGTCCGCGCATCCCTCTCGTTGCCGTTGGCCGCCGGGGGCCAGCTCCTCGCCCTGGTGACCGCCCATCACTCGGAGCCTTGTCGGCTGCCCCTGCAAACTCTGGATCATCTGGCTTCCCTGGCCCGGCGCCACGCACTGGAGATTATCCGCTCCCAGTCTGGCCGGCGTATGCGTTTGATCGACAATTTGACCCGCCAGTTCGATGCCGTACTCGCCTTGCTGCAAAAGCACGGCGATCTATCCCGTGCCTGGCCGGAAGTCGGCGCCTGGCTGATGCAGGAGTTTAAGGTGGACGGCGCCCTGTTCCGCTGGGGCGATATCTGCGTCGGCACCGGCACCTGCCTGGAACCGGACGCCCTAGATGTGTTCGACAACTGGTTTTGCCGCTGGCAGGACGAGGTTCTGTGGTTCGGCGACAGCTTGGCGCGCCAAGTGCCCAATTTTCCCCACTCCCTGAGCGCTGGTGTGCTGGCGGTACGGGTAAAACTCGGGGACCGGGAGGGTCCCCGCGTCTTTCTCTGCCGCATGGAGCACCTCTACGAAGTTGCCTGGGGCGGCAATCCGGACAAGCCGGTGGAGTTCCACGATGGAAACCTCGGCATCGCACCCCGGCATTCCTTTGAAAAATGGGTGGAAAAGCGCCTCGGCTACAGCCGGCCCTGGGACAACGAGGCACGCCTGTTGGCCCTGAAACTGCGGGATTTTCTCCAGCGTCTGTTGTTCAAATGAACGGGCGGTATCTCCGCCGTGCTTGGTTTGCGGCTCCGCCAAAACCCCACGCCGGCCGCCGCCTAGACCCGCTGCTGTTCCCGCAACACCTTGATTTGAAACAGGGTATTGCGTTCTTCCTCTTCCAAGGCGGATTGGATGAAATGGATGGTGCGCCGGTAGCGGGGGATGATGTTGTACTTGAGGGCGTTGACCCGTTTCTGGGCCTTGCGCTGTTCTTCCATGAGCCGCGCCAGGGCCATTTCCAATTCGCCCAGGCGGGCCAGTAGCACCAGGGCGTCCGCCAGGGTTTCCCGGGTGCGGTCGAAGCTGGCGTCGGTGCCGAGCAGGCCCAGGGGTTTCATGGGCAGGCGTTCGCTGCTGATGGCGGGGTACTCCACGCCCAGGCTGCGCCGGGGCAGGATGTCCACCTTGAGCATGGGTTCGGTGCCGAACGAGGCCTGGTGCAGGGAGCGGCTGCCCTGCTTGAGCAGCAGCACCGTCAGCCAGCGGTAGGCGTCGCCCAGCAGGCGGCGGCTTTCTTCCCGCAGGCGCCGGTATTCGCCTACCCGTTCATAGACCAGGCGGGTCAGGAGTTCCCGCTTGCGTTCCAACAGGGTGTGGCCGTCCTCCAGGAACGCCACCTGCTTCTTCAGCTTGAGCAGGGTGTTCTTGGTGGGCGGTACCTTGATGAGCTGTTGGGACATGGGCCCGGCCTCAGGCTTCGCCGTGGTGATACTTGGCCAGGTCCGTTTCAGAGACCCGGGTCAAGGCCTCCTTGGGGAACATGGACAGCAGGTCCCAGGAGAGATTCAGGGTCTCGATGATTGAGCGGTCCTCGTCCTCCAACTGGCCCACGAAGCGTTTGTCGAAGGCGTCCGCGAAGCGCAGGAAACGCCGGTCCCGCTCTGAGAGTTCGTCGGCGCCGATGATGGACGCCAGGTTGCGGGTCTCCAGGGCCCGGGCGTACAGGGCGAATAATTGGCTGGCGACCCGGGGATGGTCCTCCCGGGTGTCGTCCTTGCCGATGCCATCCTTCATGAGCCGGGACAGGGACGCGGAAATATGTACCGGCGGGTAGATGCCCTGGTTGTGCAGTTCCCGGCTCAGCACGATCTGGCCCTCGGTGATATAGCCGGTGAGGTCCGGAATCGGGTGGGTGATGTCGTCCGAGGGCATACTCACCACTGGCATCAGGGTAATGGAGCCATGCCGTTCCTGGATGCGGCCGCAGCGCTCGTAGATTTCCGCCAGGTCCGAGTAGAGGTAGCCGGGGTAGCCCTTGCGGGACGGCACGTCCCCCTTGGCGGTGGCCACTTCCCGGAGCGCTTCCGCGTAGTAGGTCATATCGGTCATGACCACCAGTACATGCCGGTCCAGGTCGAAGGCCAGGTATTCGGCGGCGGTCAGGGCCACCCGGGGCAGGGCTAGGCGTTCGATGGGCGGGTCGTCCGCCAGGTTGATGAACATGACCACGTTGCCCAGCACGCCGGAATTGGCGAATTCTTCCTGGAAAAAGCGGGCATCCGAGTAGGAAACGCCCATGGCGGCGAACACGATGGAGAAGCTGGATTCCTGGTCTACCAAGCGCGCCTGACGCACGATCTGGGCTGCCAGCCGGTTATGGGGCAGGCCGGAGCCGGAGAAGATGGGCAATTTCTGCCCCCGCACCAGGGAGTTGAGGCCATCGATGGTGGAAACGCCGGTCTGGATGAATTCCCTGGGATAGGTGCGGGCCGCCGGGTTGATGGGTGCGCCGCTCACATTGCGGCGGATGTTGGAGACGATGGGGGGCCGGTCGTCCTTGGGCTCACCGATGCCGTCGAACACCCGGCCGAGAATTTCCGGGGACAGGGCGATTTGCAGGGGCGCATCCAGGAACCGTACCCAGGTGGTTTCCAGGTCCAGGTCGTCGGTACCCTCAAACACCTGCACCAGCACTTCCGCGTCGGCGCAGCGGATTACCTGGCCGTTGCGGCGCCGGCCCCGGTAATCCCGGATTTGCACCCGGTCGCCGAAGGCGACGCCGGGGGCATCCTTGACGATCAGCAGGCCGCCCTTGGCGGAGGCGGCGGTCCGGTATTCCTTGGCGCTCATCGGGCATGCTCCCCGTGCTTGGCGTATTCCAGGCGAATGGCGTCAAACGCCTGGTTGACTTCATCCCGTAAGTCCTTGAGCCGGTCCGCCTGGTCGCTGGGGAACGACGACTTGGCGCGCCGTACCCGCGCCAGGATCGGCATTTCTTGAAGTTCTTGCACCGGCACCCCCAATTCGATCAACTCAGCGCCCTTGTCGTAAATGCCGAGCACCAGATCCAGCAGCGCAAATTGCTTGTGGGGCGAACAGAAGCTGTCCACCGGGTCCAGGGCGCTTTGCTGCAACACCCCTTCCTTGATGAGGGCCGCCCCTTCCAACACCCAGCGCTGGGCGCTGGACAGGGCCTCGGGACCCACCAGATTGACGATGCGGGACAGTTCCGCGTCCCTGGACAACAGGGACAGGGCTGTGGCCCGGCGGCTCTTCCAGGCGTTGTTCACGTTTTGCGCCCACCAGCCGGCGGCGGTACCCACATGCCCGGAGAAGCTGCCCACCCAGTCCACCGAGGGATAGTGGCGGGCGTCCGCCAATTCTTTGGACAGGGCCCAGAAGGTGTCGATGATGTCCTTGGTGTGGCTGGTGACCGGCTCCGAGAAGTCGCCGCCTGGGGGCGATACGGCGCCGATCAGGGTCACGGAGCCGGTGGCGCCGCTCAGGGCCTGGACCCGGCCGGCCCGCTCGTACAGGGCCGCCAGCCGGGACGCCAGGTAAGCGGGATAGCCTTCCTCCACCGGCATCTGGCCGAGCCGGCCGGATACCTCGCGCAGCGCCTCCGCCCAACGGCTGGTGGAGTCCGCCAGCATCACCACGTCGTAGCCCATGTCCCGGTAATACTCGGCCATGGTCAGGCCCACGTAGATGGACGCTTCCCGGGCCACCACCGGCATGTTGGAGGTGTTGGCCACCAGCAGGGTGCGTTCCATGAGCTTGCGGCCGGTGTAGGGGTCGTTGAGTTCTGGAAAGGTTTCCAGCACGTCCACCAACTCGTTGCCCCGTTCGCCGCAGCCCACGTAAATCACGATGTCGGCGTTGGCCCAGCGCGCCACCTGCTGCTGCACCACGGTCTTGCCGGCGCCGAACGGGCCGGGCACCGCCGCCTTGCCGCCCTTGAGCACCGGGAAGAAGGTATCCAGGATCCGTTGCCCGGTGATGAGGGGCGCCACGCCGTCGTCCCGTTTGGCGTAGGGACGGGGGCGCCGCACTGGCCAGCGGTGATACAGCTTGAGCTTGTGGGTCTGGCCGTTGGGCGCCCGCACCCGGGCAATGGTGTCCTCCAGGCGATAATCCCCTTCTGGGGCGATTTCCACCAACTCGCCGCTGATGCCGGGGGGCACCATCACCTTATGCACGATGGTTTGGGTTTCCTGGACCTTACCCAGCAACAGGCCGCCGCCGATGGGCCGGCCCGGCTCGTGTTCTTCCACCGGCACGAAATGCCACAGCTTGTCCCGGTCCAGGGAGGACACCTTGAGACCCCGGGGAATGTGGTCGCCGGACTCCGCGAAAATCCGTTCCAGGGGCCGCTGCACGCCGTCGAAAATCTGGCCCATGAGCCCCGGCCCCAGTTCCACCGACAGGGGCCAGCCCAGGTCTTCCACGGGTTCGCCGGGCCGCACGTCGTCGGTGGACTCGTAGGCCTGCACGATGGCCCGTGCGCCGTCCAGGGCGATGACCTCGCCGTACAGGCCCAAGTGGCCGATGCGCACCTGGGCGCCGCTGCGGACGCCAGGCATCAGGATGGTGACGATGGGCCCGTTGATGTCCAGGATGGAGCCCGTGTTGGGGGTGTCGGTCATGGGGCGCCTGCCTCCCTCAAGGTATCTGGTGTCGGGACCCGCCGGTCAAGGCTCAAGCCCCCCGCATTCCGCCGTC
>CAZIHO010000112.1:0-10769 GCA_964538875.1 uncultured Chromatiaceae bacterium | reverse complement strand
GCCCAAGGAGTTGCAGGCGGATACGACGGCGATATGCCGTTGCATGTTGCGGAAAAGAATAACTAGGTTTTTTCTTTTCCATCCGCTGAAAAATCCATGAATGGATTTTGGGAAATTACACTTAGCAATAAAGCACTTCCCGCGCTCCTTTGGCGACCCATCCCTGACCAACAACTGGGGTTTAGGGGGATGCAGGATTTGAGTTACTGGCTCCCCTACCCCAGGAACCGCCGGATGCGTTCCACCCCTTCCGCCAAGCGGCCGATGTCGCGGGTATAGGCAAAGCGCAGATGCCGTTCCGGATGGTGATGGCCGAAATCCCGGCCGGGGGTGACGGCGACGCCGGCCTGGTCCAGGAGGGTATGGGCGAAACTGAAGCTGTCGCTGGTGATGGCGCCGCAATCGGCATACAGGTAAAAGGCGCCCTGGGGCACCAGGGGCAATCCCAGGCCCAGATCCCGCAGCGCCGGCACCAGGAAATCCCGGCGCCGTTGGAATTCCAGGCGCCGCTGTTCGGTGATAATCCGGGTTTCCGGGCTGAAGGCGGCCAGGGCGGCCCGTTGCGCCAGGGTCGAGGGCGCCAGGAACAGGTTTTGAGCCAGGCGGTCGATGGGCTCCATGAGTTCCGGAGGCGCCACCAGCCAGCCCAGGCGCCAGCCGGTCATGCCGTAATACTTGGAAAAGCTGTTGATGAGAATCAGGTCCTGGGCCACTTCCAAGCCGGTGTAGGGGGCCTGGTCGAACACCAGTTCCTGGTAGATCTCATCCAAGATCAGGGTCCCGCCCCGGCGGCGCACCAGCCCATGGAGTTCCGCCAGTTGGTCCTTGGGCAGCAGGGTGCCAGTGGGATTAGAGGGACTGGCGACCAGCACCGCCCGGGTCCGGGGCGTCCAGGCCCGGTCCACCAACCCGGCGTTGAGTTGGTAGCCGCTGTCGGCGCCCACCGGAATCCCTACCGGACGGCCGCCCAGGAATTCCACGAAATTGCGGTTGCAGGGATAGCCGGGGTCCGCCAGCAGCACCTCGTCGCCGGGGTTGACCAGTACGCCCAGGGCCAGTAGCAAAGCACCGGACGCGCCGGGCGTCACCGCCACCCGGGCCCGGTCCAAATCTAGGCGGAAGCGGTCCCGGTAATGACCGGCAATGGCCTGCCGCAGGGACGGCAATCCCAGCGCCGGGGTGTAGTGGGTATCACCGGCGGCCAGGGCTTGGGCACCGGCCCGCAAGATGGGCTCTGGTGTGGGGAAGTCCGGCTCCCCCACTTCCATATGCACCAGGTCCCGGCCCTGGGCCTCCAGGGCCCGGGCCTGGGCCAGCAGGTCCATGACGTAAAAGGGTTGGATGCGCGCCAGGCGTTCGGCGATCTGGGTTGGGCCGTTCATGGGCCTCGCTCCTCATGCAGGCGCCGTAACAGCGCCAGATCTACCCAGTCCTGCTCCAGGGGCGGGCCCGCCAAGCTCCGGCTGGGGTGGCCCGGCTCGCCGAGGCTGTCCACCACCAGACGGGCCAGGGAAAAGTCCTGACCCTGGGTGTAGGGGCTGGGTGTCACCAGGATGGAGCGGATGCCGGCGTCCCAGGCGGCCCCCACGCCCACCGAAGAATCTTCCACTACCCAGACTTGGTCCGCCGTCAGCCCCAGGTCGTTAAGAGCCAGCAGATATAGGTCAGGCGCCGGCTTTTTGCGTTGCACCAGGTCACCGGCGGCGATGGTTTGGAACAGGCGGCTGGGGTCTGTGCCCAGGGTCCGGCCCAACAGGGGCGCCACGTTGGCCAGACTGGTAGTGGTGGCGATGCCCAGGGCCAGGCCGGCGGCACTGGCCTCCCGGAGCAGGCGCGCCACGCCGGGCCGGAGGGGAATGGCGCCAGTGTCCAGCCAATTTTGGTACCAGCGGGTCTTGTGCTGATGCAGCTCCGCCACCCAGTCATCCAGGTCGATCCGGGCCGGCAGGCGGGGCTGGTAATGCCGGATGTAATGGTGGATGCGCTCCCGGCCGCCGGTCACTTGCAGCAGGTCCCGGTACAGCTCCTGATCCCAGTGCCAGTCTAGCCCGGCGGCCTGAAAGGCGGCGTTGAAGGCGGGGCGATGGCCATCTTCCTCGGTATCCGCCAAGGTGCCATCCAGATCGAACAATAGGGCTTGCAGTTGGGCCATCGAGGCATCTCTCGCCAGGATCAGAGGATCAGCTTACCCGATGGCGGCACAAGTCCCCACCCCGGGGAGGTGGGGCTGGGTATGCAATCCCAGCCAAGCTAAGAACCTGGATGCGCGCTGGCTCAGTCTTGGCTGACCCGGCCGTAGGCGGTTCGTGCCACCCGGCCCTGGCGCAACTTGCCAAACTCGGCGCGCAACCCGTCCCGGGCGGTGAGTCCCAGTTCCAGGGTATGGCGATCCAGGTTCAAGATCTCCTGGATAGTGGTGGCCGCCTGCTCCGGATTGGCAAACTCGTTGCTGGCGGCGAAACAGTCCTGAATCATCCGGCGCCGGGTGTCGTCCTGCTGCTGGGCCAGGATCCAGTCACCAGCCAAGGCCAAGGTTTGGATGGCCCGTGTCTGGTCCAGAATCCGGGCCAATAGGGCGTCCCGGTCCATGGCGGACCTAGAGGCCCTGCACCCGGGCCATGGCGCCGGTGGAGTGTTCACCGCCCCGCACGGTTTCCGGCATGGCGTCCCAGGCTTCCTTGATTTCCGTGAGTAGCACCGTGACTTCCTTGATGATGTCCGGATCGTTGCGCAGGTTGGCGTCCATGAGCCGAAAAATCATGTACTCGTACAGGCCATCCAAATTGGCGGCGATTTCGCCCCCAGCTTCCAGATCCAGGCTGTTGCGCAGGCCATTGATGATGGACGAGGCCCAACTGATGTTTTCGCTCTTTTTGCCGAAGTCGCCCCGCTCCATGTAGCCCTTGGCGGCGGCCAGCTTGTCCAAGGCGCCCTGGAACAACATCTGCACCATCCGGTAGGGAGAGGCCACCGCCAAGCCGGATTCCACGGCCACCCGGGAGTACTTGGCGATGCCCTTGTTCTTCATCATGGTCATGGAAACCGTCTCCAGTAATGCAATTATTTCTTAGATGAATTCAGGCTCGATAACTGCTGGCTCAGGAAGTTGCTGGTGCTGGTCATCTGGGACACGATGGAGTCCAGGGCCGTGTATTGGCGGTTGAACCTTTCTTCCACCATCGCCAGCCGGTCCTCCATATTCAGTTGATCCTCGCTGTTGTCCCGTTTGCGTTGCTCCAACCCGCTGATGCGGTTTTGCACCAGGCCCTTGAAGCCCAACAGACCATCCACCATCTTGTCAAATTTATAAGCATATCCCGTGCCACTTTTGGCGAACACATCGGCCACGCTGGCCGGATCCTCCGCCAAAGCCTTGGTGAGACGGTCACTGCTAAATTGCATGGTGCCGGTTTTGTCTAAGGACAAGCCCACCTGGGATAGGTGAGTAAAGGTGCCGGCAGCGGCACCGGAGTTGAGCACACCGCGAATTTGGCTCTCCAAGGTGCGGATGCTGCTGTCAGAACTCAAATCCCCTTCCCGCAAGCTTTTTGCGGTTTCCATCAGGGCGTTATAGGCGTCCGCGAACGCCTGTACAGATTTCTTGATGGTTTCCGTGTCCCTGGCTACATCCAGGGTGACCGTGGTGCCCGGCGCAGCACTTTGCAGATTCAGGGACACCCCCGTCACCGCGTCCTGCACAAGATTTTCTTCCCGGGTCAAGGGGATGCCGTCCACGACCAGGGACGAGTCCAGCAGCGACAAATCCGCCACCGGCACGCCGCCCACCTGGTTGGTGGTGGCAAAGCCCAGGGTAGTGCCCGGATCAAAGGTGCCGCTGCCGGTCAGTTCGATCCGGTGCGCTTGGCCAGTGGCGGGCGACATCAAAGCCAGCCGCTGGTTGGTGCCGCTGGAGTCCACGTTGACCAGTTCGGCCCGCACCCCCGGATTGCCAGGCGCGTTGTTGATAGCGGACTTGAGCTGGGCCAGGGTCATGCCAGAACTCATGTCCACCGAGAACGAAAAGGTATCGATGTCGATGGTCATGCCATCGCCGGCGGTGCCGCCGAACACCGTATCCTTGTTTTGGCTGCTGGTGGCCAGTTTGTGGGCCTGGGCCAGCCGCTGTACCTCGATGGTATGCTTGCCCGCCGTTGCCGAACTATCGGCGCTGGCCGTCAAAATATTGGTGTTGCCAGAGGTGGCAGCGTACTTGCTGAAGGCGCTCAGGTCATCGAGACCGCGCATGGCACTTTGGAAAGTGGCCAGGGCGCTCTTGAGCTGACCGTAGGCGCTGATCTGGGTATCGTATTCGGTGGCCCGGGCCTGCAAGGCAACCAGGGGCCGGCGCTCCAGATCCATCAACTGCGTGACGATGCTCTTGACATCCAGGCCGGAGCCGATGCCAGGCGCGCTGATGGTAGCCATGCTGGATCTCCCTTGCCGCCTGGTGACCCAGGCGGCCCGGTTTTTAAGCCTCGGTTCGGATCAAGGCGCCCAAGCTCTCCTTGAAATGGCGCGAGATCCGAAGTACCTCTTCCGGCGGAATCTGCCGGATGACCTGATCGGTTTCCGAGTCGATGACCTTGATCACCTCCCGGCCCGATTCGGTGTCCACACTGAACTCCAGGTTGCGCCGCACCTGCTGCACCATTTCCTGGAGATCCTGGACCGCCTGCCGCACATCCTGACCCCGCTTTTGCGGGTCATCCTCGGTCTGCTTGGCGGCGCTGGCCGAATTGGCCAACCCGGTCAGGGCCTCGGCCCGTTCGGTTGCTGCCATATCCGGAGCCTGATCGGGACCGGCGGGCCGGCCCTTGATTCCAGGCGGTGGGGACACCGGCGTACCTGGGACAGCGCCGGACGGCCCAGGCGTCACCGCCGCTGGCCGCGGCGGCACGGCTAATCGCGCACTAATATCGAATGTCATGTGGTTACCCTCCCCAATCCAGTTGCTGCGGGGCGTCCCTGCCCCATCCATTGCCAGAGGATTAGAGGCTTAGTCCTATTGCAGCAGGGAGAGCACACTCTGGGGCTGCTGGTTGGCCTGGGCCAACATGGCGACACCCGCTTGCTGGAGAATCTGGGCCCGAGTGAGATTAGCGGTCTCCTGGGCAAAATCCGCGTCCCGGATCCGGCTGCGGGACGCCTCGGTGGCTTCCACGCTGTCCTGGAGGTTGCGCACCGTGGACTCGAAGCGGTTCTGCAGGGCGCCGAAGCTGGAGCGCACGTCATTGACGATATTGAGGCCCGCGTCGATCCAGTTGATGGCAAACTGGGCGCCGGAAACCGTGGCGATGGACAACACGCTGGCCGCTTCCACCGCGCCCGCCGAGGTGCTGATACCGCCGCCGAACACACCGGAACTGGCCGCGTCGAAGCCGAAGATTTTGGCGGACGCCAGGGCACTGAACAGGGACGCGGAACCGGCGGCTCCCAGCAGCTGGCCGTTCACGGAGCCCCGGGTACCATTGCCGGCCACCGAGTACTTGAACAACATGCTGAAGTTGATGCGGTTGGCGTCGGTGCTCATGTTGGCGGACACGCCGGCGTTGGCGCCGATGTGGAAGCCCACCGTGGTCTGGAAATTATTGTCCGAGGTGTTGAAGAACAGGCCCTGGCCGTTGAAGTTGGCGATTTGCAGGGAACGGCCGATTTCTTCCTGAAGGGCCTGGACTTCCTTCTGCATGGACACCCGGTCGGACTTGCTGTACACACCGTTGGCGGACTGCACGGCCAACTCCCGCATACGTTGCAGGTTGTTGGTCACTTCCACCAGGGCCGCCTCGCCGGTCTGGGCCAGGGAGATACCGTCGTTGGCGTTGCGCATGGCCTGGTTCATGCCGCGAATTTGGGCACCCTGGCGCTCGGTGATGGCGAGACCCGCCGCGTCGTCCTTAGCGCTATTGATGCGCAGGCCCGAGGACAGGCGCTGCATGGTGGTGGCCAGTGTACTGTTGGAACGGCTCAGGTTCTTCTGAGCGTTGATGGACATGACGTTGGTGTTGATGACATTTGCCATGATGGCTCTCCGATTCAGGTGATGGCCGGGGGCGCCTGGGGCGCCGCGCCTGACCTTGGTAGGTACCGAGCGGATATATCGGGTAGAGACCTAATATTTACCGCTTTCAGTCAGGCTATCGGCACCAGGGCGACGGACTTAAACGAACCTTTTTCACGTCTTGCAAGCTTGTGAATCTAAGGGCGTCCGTTGGGATGGGCGCCGGCCGCCCCGTTGCGAGAACTCGCCGGCACCCCGCCCGCAGCAACGGCATTCGCCCCCGGTTCAGGGCGGGCCCCGCCACCGGCCTAGCCCTGCAATAGCTGGAGCACCCCCTGGGGAACCTGATTGGCCTGGGCCAACATGGCTACCCCGGCCTGCTGAAGAATCTGGGCTCTTGTCAAGGCTGCCGTTTCCATGGCGAAGTCTGCGTCCCGAATCCGGCTGCGAGACGCCTCAGTGGCTTCCACGCTGTCTTGCAGGTTACGCACCGTGGACTCGAAGCGATTCTGCAGGGCGCCAAAGCTGGAGCGCACGTCGTTGACGATGTTGATGCCGGCGTCGATCCAGTTGATGGCGTATTGAGCACCCGAGATGGTGGCGATGGACAGGACGCTGCCCGCCTCCACCGCACCCGCCGAGGTGCTGATGCCGCCGCCGAACACACCGCTGCCGCCGGCGTCATA
This sequence comes from uncultured Chromatiaceae bacterium, assembly GCA_964538875.1. Lineage (GTDB taxonomy): Bacteria > Pseudomonadota > Gammaproteobacteria > Chromatiales > Chromatiaceae > CAZIHO01. The sequence continues at coordinate 4,085 of CAZIHO010000112.1, read as the reverse complement.
GCCGAAAATGCGGGCCGACAGCAGGGCGCTGAACAGGGACGCCGAACCGATGCCACCCAGGGAACCCAGGCCGTTCACCGAACCCCGCACCCCGTTACCGGCCACCGAAAACTTGAACAGCAGGCTGAAGTTGATACGGTTCGGGTCTGTGGAGGCATTGACCGACACGCCCTGATTGGCGCCGATGTGGAAACCCATGCTGGTGATGAAACTGTCGCCAGACTGAAAGAACAGGGCCCGGTTATTGAAGTTGGCGATTTGCAGAGTGCGGCCCACCTCTTCCTGGAGCGCCAACACTTCCTTCTGCATGGACACCCGGTCCGACTTGCTATAGACGCCGTTGGCGGACTGGATGGCCAGTTCCCGCATCCGGTGCATGTTGTTGGTGACTTCCACCAGGGCCGCCTCGGCGGTTTGCCCCAGGGAAATACCATCGTTGGCGTTACGGATGGCCTGATTCATGCCGCGAATCTGGGCGGTTTGGCGCTCGGTGATGGCCAAGCCGGCGGCGTCGTCCTTGGCGCTGTTGATCCGCAACCCGGACGACAACCGTTGCATCGCGGTGGCCAGCATTCCGTTGGAGCGACTCAGATTTTTCTGAGCGTTCAAGGACATGACATTGGTGTTGATGATCTGGGACATGGTCACTTTCTCCGTCTTGCCGCTGCGGGCGGCGAATTTTGCCTGGCGAGGCCCCACCCACCTCGGGTGGCTGGGCCACCGCTTGCAGACATCCGAGGGGCTACCGGATGTCCTCTCAGGCGCCAGGCCCTGGCCTTTGCGCCACCCCCTGGTTACCGCCCCCTGGCCGCTTGGTGCCGACTGTCGGGTTCCCGCTGGGTTTGAGCCGGAATAAGCAAGGGGGGTGCCAACTTGTTAAAACAAAGCGCCAGGGAGGCGTTTCGACCCGGAATTTTTTTGGACTTTCCCGTTTCCCAGTCTTTTGATGCTTTTTTAGTTATCCAATATCGTTGAGGTTGGGCGGCAGGGGGCCGCCCGTTCCGGCCACCAACTCCGGGACTGGCCGGTTTTACCAGCTTCAGATGGCCCCTGGCGCCACCGTCCCCCCCCAGGTTGGCCAGGTGGCGCCGGCAGCAGCGCCCCCTGCCATCCCCGCCATGCCGGAATCCCGGCAATCCTTGCCGGTTGCCCCCGGCGGGCCGGACCCCTGGACCGGGCCAACCCCAGGGCGCTTTTCCCCGGCGGCGGCCGGGATATTTTCCCGGCACGAAACCTGCTGGGGACGAGCAGCGGCAAGTCGCTTCCCCTTTCCGGGTGCCCTTTGCCGTCATCGGATAACAGTGCGCCGCTAATCCGCTAGCCTGTATCGATCAGCCAGGCCCCGCCTAGGGTCCCGGCTTATCCAGCGCAGGGATGCCCGGTGGCGGCAATCCGCTGCCCAAGCCAAGGCCAGGCCGGCCTTGGCCCCGTCCGGATCGGCCAGCAGGCCCATTCGGGTTCGATCCCTGACCCGGCCCTTCCCACAGGAAATCATCATGCTCGATCTCGACCAACGGAATTTCACCAGCGACGACTTCATGGCGACGGAACAGGGGGAGTACTACCTCTACGAGGTCAACCACGGCAGCTTCGCCCGCACCGGGTCGGATTCCCTGCTCCAGCAGAGTTTCGGCAATGACCTGTTCCGCAAGGAAACTCTGTACCTGATCCTGGGCTCGGACTCGGGCCTGTTCATCAATTACCTGTGCCGCCGGGAGCTGCCGGAAGCCAGCCGCTATTTCTTCATCGAGCCGGATTTCCTGATCGACGCCATCCGGGAGCGGCCCGGCGCGCCGGACGAGGGTGTCCCGGAGCACGTCCAGTTGACCACTGCCGCCCGGCTGTTTCCCTCCATCGGCCCGGATCTCTGGCAACGCTACCTGTTCCGCAACCGGGTGCAGCTGATCCGTTCCCTGGGCGCCACCGACGCCTATCTGGAGACGTACGCCAACATGTGGCGAGATCTCAAGGGCTTCGTGTCCGGCCAGGTATGGGACGCCCAGGCACGGGCCTCTATGTTCGTACACCGCACCGTGCAGCTCTTCAACCTGGGGGATAACCTGATCCCGGCGGCCCGCATGGCCGGTTGCCTGCACGGCATGACCGCCGTGGTGACCGCCGGCGGCCCGTCCCTGGCCGGGCTGCTGCCCTGGATCAAGGCCAACCGGGCACGCTTGGCCCTGGTGGCCGTGTCCCGGACGGCGGGCATCCTGATCCGGGAAGGTCTCACGCCGGACATCCTGGTGACCCTGGATCCCTTCGAGTCCTCCTATCAGGTCAGCCATGAGATGCTGGCCCTGGGGGAGCGCACCCTGCTGGTGAACGGCCACCATGCCTACAGCGCCCTGGTGGAAGGCTGGCAGGGCCCCAAGTGCTACATCGGCGCCCCCTACCCCTGGCAGGAAGCCAAGGCAGACGGCAACTTCGTGCAATGGGGACCCTCAGTCACCAACGACGCCCTGGCCATCACCCTGGAATTCGGCTGCACCACGGTCATCCTGGCCGGTGTGGATCTCTGCTATGGCCCCGAAGGCCGCACCCACACCACCGGTACCGCCGAGGGGGACATCGGCCCCCGACTGATGAAGGGCGACGTATTTGTCACCACCAACGACGGCACCCTGGCGGAAACCGCCCACGAGTTCCTGCGGGCGGCGGACAATGTGAATGGATTCGCCGCCCTGGCCAGGAAAAAGGGCCAGCGGGTAGTAAACCCCAGCGGCCAGTCGGTGCGCCTATCCCATGTGGAATTCCTGCCCTTAGAGCAATTGGACATCCCAGACCCGCCCCTGGACGCCTGGAGCCGCCTGCAAGCCGGCCTGCCCCGCCAGGATCTGGACGCCCAGCGCCGCCATTGCCAGGCGGTGGAAAAGGAGTTGCTCAACGCCACCGCCGAGGTACGGGACATCCGCAACCTGGCGGCGGAGGCGCTGGCCGCCAATGACCGGCTGCACGGCAAGGAGGGCCGGACGGCGGACCCCAGGCAGGGGATGCGCATCGAGAAAATCGAACGCAAGATCGAGCGCCACAAGGTGTTCGAGCGCTTTCTCAAGACCTTCGGCATCCGGCTGTTCTTTCAGACCATCCGTGTCGATGCCGGCGCCGAATGGACCGACTTGGACCGGGACAAGTATGCCGGCGACTACTATGGCGCCTACACCAAGACCGCCGATTTGGTACTGGCCATCCTCAATTTCGCCCTCAAGCGCATCCGCCTGCGGGCCGAGGAGCTAAAGCCCAAGCCCAACCTGGAGCGACTGTTGGACTACTGGAGCAGTGACGAGGTAAAGGAATTAGACGCAGCGGAAGGTCTGGAAAAGGACGGCAAGCAATATTTCCTGGAAGCCCTGACCCGCTCCCGGTTCATGCACCTACGCGCCCGGCCCCGGGCCTGGCAGGCGCTGCGGCCGGACATCGCCGGTCAGTTACCCCCGGACCAGGCCACCCGCCTGGCGGACCTGATCCAGGAACAGCAGCGGCGCACCCTGGAGTTCGCCGCCACCCGGCAGGAAAAATTGAAGCAGGATCTCAGCCTGGACAAGCTGACCGGCCGTGCCCTGGAATATTTCATCAACCGCAACCGGGACGGGCTGGAACGGCTGCAACGGGGGCTGGGCATCCACCCGGACCAGGACCAGGCGGTCCAGTATCGCCACCTGGTGGAAGGCTACCTGGCAGAGTTGGGCGACGACCCGGACAGTGCCCTGGCGAGTTATGCCGCCATCGACCTACCGGCGCTGCGGGAACCGGCCCTCAAGCGCAGTCTTTACATCCAACTGGGCCGCCAGGACACGGACGCAGCCCTGGCCACCCTGGAGCGGCTGGTACGGGTGTCGCCCTTCTATCTGCCCTATTACGCGGACCTGTTGCGCATCACCGACCAGGTGCCACTGGCCATCGACCTCTTCACCGGCTACCTGCAGCGCTGTCCCTTCGACCTGCACACCATGATGAAGTTAGGGGTGCTCTATCACCAGATCGGCGCCAAGGAGAGCGCGGAATGGGTCCTGAGCCATGTACTGTCCCGTCAGCCCAACAACCGGGCCGCCGCCCAACTGCTGGCGGAACTGAAGCCGGAACTGGCG
>CAZIHO010000111.1:0-10847 GCA_964538875.1 uncultured Chromatiaceae bacterium | reverse complement strand
TGGATGGCTATTTTTCAAGGTCCCTTAAAGTCTCAAAATTCCTTGGCTAAATCCATGCCGCTATAGAGGCTGGCGACCTGTTCCCCATAGCCGTTGAAGGGCAGGGTGGGTACCCGCTTGCCGAACCAGCTACCGTCTAGGCGCCGTTCGGTTTTTTGGCTCCAGCGGGGATGGCTGACGGCGGGATTGACGTTGGCGTAAAAGCCGTATTCGTCCGGCACCTCCTTAGTCCAGGTGGACACCGGCCGCCGTTCCTGTAAGCGGATGCCTACGATGGACTTGATGCTCTTGAAGCCATATTTCCAGGGCACCACCAGGCGCAGGGGCGCGCCGTTCTGGTTGGGGAGGGCGACACCATATAGGCCCACTGCCAGGATAGTGAGGGGATGCATGGCTTCGTCGATGCGCAGTCCTTCCTCGTAGGGCCAGTCCAGCACCGGGCGCTGTTGGCCGGGCAGGTTCTCCCGGTCCAGCAGGGTGGTGAAATGGACGTACTTGGCCTTGGAGGTGGGTTGGAAGCGGCGCAGCAGGTCGCCGAGCGGGAAACCTACCCAGGGCACCACCATGGCCCAGGTTTCCACGCAGCGCAGCCGGTAGATGCGCTCTTCCAGGGTGTGGGGCTTGAGGATGTCCTCCAGGGTGAAGTCGCCGGGTTTGTCCACTTCCCCGTGGATGCGGACCCGCCAGGGGTCGGTCTTGAGCAGATGGGCGTTCATGGCGGGGCGGGTCTTGCCGCTGCCCAGTTCCACGAAGTTGCAGTATTGGCTCACGTCCTCGAAGGGCGTTTGAGCTTCATCGGTGCCGAACGGGCCGGGCCGCCGGTAGTCCAGGGGTTTGCCGGTGGGGGTTTCAGCGCTCTGGAGGCCCGTGCGGGTCCAACCGCCCAGGGCCGCCGCCAGGGCCAAGCGGCCGGCGTCCCCCAAAAAGCGCCGGCGCGCTCCGTAGACTTGGGGGGGCGTGATTTCGGAGGAGGCGATGGGGCGGACCGTCTTAATCAACATGGGATGGCTGCTCCAAAGGAAATTGGGTAACCCGGCCGGTCATCTCCAGCCAGGTTAAGCCGGGTCAGGATGCCCGGTCGCGGCGGCTAGCCGCTCAAACTCTCCAGCTTAGATGCGCCGCGCCCGGCCCAAAGTTCCCCGAGGTGCCGATGGACCGCTCAGGCGGTGGCGGTGAGGCGTTCCAAGGGGGGGGCGAAGAAGGCGCCGCCGGTCATCGCCTTGGTGAAATCCAGCAGCCGGTCGTGGAACTCGTCCTCGTCCTGGAAAATCATCCGGTCCAGCATTTGATCGAAGGGGTCCGGGGAACGGGCGTAGGAAATGAACATCAGCCCGGATTCCTTGAGCCCGCCGAACGGCATACTGTGGCGCAGGATCTTGATTTCCTCGCCCTGGGCGTCCCGCAGCGTCACCCGGTTGATATGGGCGCTGGGCGGACGGACTCCACGGGGAAGTTCCTCGTTGGTGTACTTGGTCCGGCCGATGATGGGTTCCTGTTCAAACACCTTGAGCCGCTCCCAGCGGGCCAAGTCATGGATATAGCGCTGCATATGGATATAGCTGCCGCCGGCGAACCAGGGATCTTCATCCCCCACCAGGGCGAAGGCACGGCGCTCGTCCCCCTCCGGGTTTTCGGTACCGTCCACGAAGCCGGTCAAGTCCCGGTTGTCCAGATAGCGGAAGCAGGAGACTTCTTCCACCAGCGCTAGGCCATCCCCCAGGGACGCAGTGATGCGGCGCCCCAACTCGTGGCACAGGTCCCGCCGTTCACCGCGAATGTGGATCAAGAGATCGGCCGGGGTGGACGGGGCCTTGCGGGGTCCCTGTTCCCTGGCCCGGAACGGCCGCAACTGGGCCGGACGCTGGTTGGGATAGAGCAGATTCCACACGTTGGAGTCAAACGCCACCACGCTATAGAAGGCGCCGTTCTCGTCCAGGGCCGCCAGTTCGCTGGTCATGGCCGGAATCTCGGAGCAGGCGCGGCGCAGCCGAAACGGGGCGATGGTGAATCCCGGACGCAGCCGATACGTCAAGAAGAGGGCGTGGCTACTGGCTGGGGGCAAGATACCCGATTGGGGCGTCGACATGCGCGTCCTCCCGTGGACGGTCAAAACAGGGGCTCCATGTTACCCCGGTTGAGGGCCGCCCGGCAGGGCGCCCCGCCCAGCCCCGCCGGCCGATGGTATCCTGTGGGTTAATCCGACCCACCCGGAACCGCCCATGCCCGCTGACACCGATGCCCTCTTGACCATCCGCGACTTTATCCGCTGGGGTGCCAGCCGCTTCGACGAGGCGGACCTCTACTTCGGCCACGGCACCGACAACGCCCTGGACGAGTCGGCCCAATTGGTGCTGGCCGCCCTGCACTTGGCGCCGGACTTGCCGCCCATGTACCTGGACGCCCGGCTCACCCCCGGCGAGCGGGAGCAGGTGTTGGCGTTGCTGCGGCGGCGGCTGGAAGAGCGGCTGCCGGCGCCCTACTTGACCCACAAGACCTGGTTCGCGGGGATCGAGTTTTATTTGGACGAGCGGGTGCTGGTGCCCCGGTCGCCCCTGGCAGAATTGATCGAGGGCCGCTTCGAGCCCTGGGTGGTGGCGGACCAGCTGGACCGGGTGCTGGATCTATGCACCGGCGGCGGCTGCATCGGTTTGGCCACCGCCCTGCATCTGCCAGAGGTGCGGGTGGATCTGGCGGACATTTCTGGGCCGGCTCTGGAGGTGGCGCGCCACAATCTGGCCCGCTACCGGCTGCAGGACCGGGTGGAGACGATTCAGTCGGACCTGTTCCAGGCCCTGGCCGGGCGCCGCTACGATTTGATCCTGTGCAATCCGCCCTACGTGGACGCCCAGGACTTGGCGGCCCTGCCGCCGGAATATCACCGGGAGCCCCTGCTGGGGCTGGCCGGGGGCGCGGATGGATTGGACCTGGTGCGCCCGATTCTGGCCAATGCGGTGGAATTCCTGGAACCGGGCGGCACCCTGATCGTCGAAGTGGGTAACAGCGCCGAGGCCCTGATGGAGCAGTTTCCCCAGGTGCCCTGGGTGTGGCTGGAGTTCGAGCGGGGCGGTGATGGCGTATTCCTGCTCACCCGAGAGCAATTGCAAGAATTTCATACTTTGTTTGTGGAGGCGAGCAATCCATGAGTCTGAGGCGGGCCAGAACGGCGGCGGAATATGGGGATTGGGTCAAACAGGCAGCGTTCGAGGTGGGGGACCTGCGGGACTGTCTGGAATATGAACTGGAGGACTTGAGCAAGTTTCCGGCGTTTCTGGAACCCCTCCAGCAGGGCATCCAAGGCCTGTACCAGTCCATGGTGGAGGGCCGCTACCAGTTTGGCCGCGAGGACCTGCCCTTCATGGACCTGGCGGAACGCTACGCTGACGAGATTCCCTTCGTCACTCTGCTCAAGCAAATCAACGAGACCCATCGCAAGGGCCTCGACTTAGCCCCCGTTCCGGACTGAACCGAGACACCTGATCCATGGACCAAAGCATTCTGTTCGACCAGGCGCTGATCGCCAAGTACGACCAAAGCGGCCCCCGCTACACCTCCTATCCCACGGCGGTGGAGTTTCACGAGGGTTTCCAGGCGGCGGATTACCGGGCCGCCTGCGGCCGCAGCAACGCCAGTGGCCGGCCCCTGTCCCTGTATTTCCACATACCCTTCTGCGACACCCTGTGTTTCTACTGCGCCTGCAACAAGATCGCCACCAAGGACCGGAGCCAAGCGCAGCCCTACCTGGACCGGCTGTACCGGGAACTGGAACTCCAGGGCGCCCTGTTCGACCGTTCCCGGCGGGTGGAACAACTGCACTGGGGCGGCGGCACCCCCACCTTCATCAGCCGTGACCAGATGCGGGAATTGATGGACCAGACCCGCCGTCATTTCACCCTGGCGGAGGATGACAGCGGCGAATTTTCCATCGAGATCGACCCCCGGGAGGCGGATCAGGACACGGTCAAGCTGTTGCGCAGCCTGGGCTTCAACCGCATGAGCCTGGGTGTGCAGGACTTCAATCCCCAGGTGCAACGGGCGGTGAATCGCATTCAGAGCGAGCAAGAAACCCTGACGGTGCTGGAGGCGGCCCGGTCTGCGGGCTTTCGCTCCATCAGCATCGACCTGATCTATGGCCTGCCGTTCCAGACCGTGGACAGTTTCCTCGCCACCCTGGACCGGATCATCGCGGTGGGGCCGGACCGGCTATCTGTGTTCAATTACGCCCACTTGCCGGAGCGCTTCATGCCCCAGCGGCGCATCAACGCCGCCGATCTGCCCGCCCCCCAGGTCAAGCTGGACATCCTGCGCACCAGCATCGAGCGGCTGACGGACGCGGGCTACCTGTTCATCGGCATGGACCACTTTGCCCGCCCGGACGACGAACTGGCCCAAGCCCAGCGGGACGGCACCCTGTATCGCAACTTCCAAGGCTATTCGACCCACGCTGACTGCGACCTGATCGGCCTGGGCGTCACCTCCATCGGCATGGTGGACAATTGCTACAGCCAGAACCAGAAAACCATGGAGACCTACCAGCAGGCCCTGGACCGGGGCCAATTGCCGGTGCTGCGGGGCATCAGTCTGACCCGGGATGACGAGATCCGCCGGGATCTCATCACCCGGCTGATCTGCCACTTCCGCCTGGATTACGGCACCCTGGAGCGCACTTGGGGCATCGACTTCGCTGAGTATTTCGCCGCCGAGTTGCCGCGCCTGGACGGACTGGCGGCGGACGGCCTGCTCAGCGCTGACGCCAAGGGCATCCAGGTGTTGCCCAAGGGCCGGCTGCTGATCCGCAACATTTGTCTGTTGTTTGACCGTCATACCGCCAGCAAGCAGGGTCAGGTCCACTTTTCTAAGGTGATCTAGGCGGGTCCCCGTGCTGATCCTGATCGTCGAAGACAACCCGGATCTGGTGGCCAATCTGGTGGACTTTCTGGAAGTCCGGGGTCACACGGTGGACATCGCCTACAACGGCTATAGCGGGCTGGGGTTCGCGTTGGACAACTCCTACGACGCCATCGTGCTGGATCTGATGCTGCCCGGCATCGACGGTTTGGAAGTCTGCGCCAAGTTGCGGGCAGCGGGCCGCCGGGTGCCGATCCTGATGCTCACCGCCCGGGACAGCCTGGAGGACAAGCTGGACGGCTTCGCCAGTGGCGCTGACGACTACCTGATAAAGCCCTTTGCCCTGCAAGAGTTGGAAGCCCGCCTGCTGGTCCTGGCGCGGCGCGGCCAGGGGGCGGACGGGGGCCAGGGCCACCTGTTACAAGTGGGCGATCTGACCCTAGACACCGCCGTTTGGCGCGTCACTCGGGCCGGACAACCGCTGGACTTGCCGCCGATCCCCCTCAAGCTGCTGGAATTGCTCCTGCGCCGGGCGCCGCAAGTGGTGAGCCGGGCCGAATTGGAGCGCTGTGTCTGGGGGGATTCACCGCCGGACAGCGATGCCCTGCGCAGCCATTTGCACCAGTTGCGTAACCTGATCGACAAACCCTTCCCGCAGCCCTTGTTACATACGGTGCGAGGCTTCGGTTACCGGCTCGGAGTGGAGCATGGGCTTTAGCCTGGGGCTGCGGCCCCGGGTGACGCTGGGTTTTGCCCTGATCGGCGCGGCGGTGGGCCTGGGATTCGGCGGCTGGGTGTACCTGATTTCCAAGGACCTGGACCAACGTCTGATCGACGAGGCCCTGAGCGCGGAACTCCAGGACTACCGGGCACGGTTGGCCCGCAATCCCGAGTCCCTGCCACCCATGACCGCCACCCTGCGCGGGTACCGCCAGCGCCCAGAGCGGCCGGATGAGCGCCCCGGCGAACTCAATAACTTGCCTCCCGGCCGCTTCACCCTGGCGGTGGCCGGCACCAGCTATCGAGTCGCGGTGGTCCAGCAGGGCGACGACACCCTATACATGCTGCACAACCGCTCCCAGGTCCAAGACCGGGAACAGGCCCTGCTGGTTTTGGTGTTGGGCGGCATCGCCCTGACCAGCCTGGCAGCGGCGGCCGGTGGCTGGTGGTTGGCGGGCCGGGTCATCGCGCCGGTACGGGAATTGGCGCGGCGGGTCCGGGAGCGCCAGCCGGATGATTTGACCACGCCCCTGACCGAGGGCCTGCCGGGGGACGAGGTGGGGGAATTGGCGCGGGCCTTCGAGCGCTATCTAGCCCGGTTCGGCGCTTTCGTGGAACGGGAACGGGCCTTTTCCGCCGACGCCAGTCACGAACTGCGCACCCCTATCGCCGTCATCCAGGGTGCAATGGAAATCCTCCAAGCCGATCCGGCCCTGACGCCGGCCATGCGCACCCGCGTCGAGCGGGCGGCCCGTGCCTGCCGGGCCATGGCGGATCTCACCAGCGCCCTGCTGATGTTGGCCCGGGAACGGCGTGACGACGCGCCGGAGCCGCCGTGCCGGGCGGTCGCCGAGGTTCTGCGGGAAGTGGTCGAACAACACCAACCCCTGTTGCGGCACAAGCCGGTGGCGCTGGACCTGAGGATTCAGGATGGACCGCCGATTCCGGTGGAACGGCCCCTGTTGGCTATCGCCCTGGGCAATCTGGTCCGCAATGCGTTCTTGTATACCGAGGCCGGACAGGTCGCCATCCGGCTAGAGGGTTCCAGCTTCAGCGTGGCGGACACGGGTGCTGGAATTCCTATGGAGGAACTTAGCAGTCTGTTCGAGCACAGCGACCGCTCGCGCCGCGCCACCCGAGGCGCTGGCATCGGCCTGCCGCTGGTCAAGCGCATCGCCGACCGCCAAGGCTGGTCCCTGTCGGTCGAGAACCAGCCCGAGGGCGGCGCCCGCTTCCAACTTAACTTCAAAGTCCAGGGCTGACCGGCAAGGGCCGCCCCCATGGGGGCCAGCCTGGTTGCCGTTGGCTTAGCCCTATTCCTTGATGGCCTCGACCGCGATGTCGATGCGTACCTCGTCGCCCACCAAGGGAGCGTACTTGCCAGCGTCGAAATCCGTGCGTTTGACCAGGGTGTAGGCGTCGGCGCCGATGGCATCCTTCTTCAACATCGGATGAGGCATGGCCTTGAAGGAAGTCAGGGTTAGGGTCACCGGCTTGGTGACGCCCTTGAGGGTCAAATCCCCGTGGACGGCAACCGGCTGATTTCCGTCGAATACCACTTGGGTCGATTGGAACCTGGCGGTCGGGTACTTGGCGGTATCCAGAAAATCCTTGTCCTGGATATGCTCGTTGAATTCGGCGGAGCCGGTATTGACCGACCTGGTGTCGATCAGGATGTCCGCCGAGCCAGTTTTGGCGGCCCGGTCCAGGACGATCTTGCCGCTGGTCTTGTCGAACCGGGACACCTGGGTGGAAAAGCCGAAGTGGCTGTAGGAGAAACGGGGATAGGTATGGTTGCCGTCCAGCAGGTAGGTTTCGGGTTCCGCCAGGGCCGGAGTCGCGGCGGCGGCGAGCAGAATGGCGGCGCCAAGGGGTAATGGCTTCATGACGGATACTCCAATTTGAAAAAAAATATGAATCGTTCTCACGGGCGATCCGCCTGGTGGATCGTCTGTTCCGCATTCGTGACCAAGGCTCCATGATGGGAGATGGGATCGTACCGGGTCCGTCCGGCGGCCTGATGGGTGCTCCCAATGGCCGGGCAGGTACGGGGTGCGGGTCACTGCTGGGCAAAGGCGTAGGCGTCCATGCAGATCACCTGGTCGGCGACGCCCCGATGGATGACTTCCACCTTCGGCTGGGGTCCGCCAGCGCCCAGGGCCAGGAACAGGGGCAACAGGTGCTCCTCGGTGGGATGGGCCTGGGCGCCGCCCGGTGCCTGGCGGCGATAGTCCAGCAGGGCGGGCACGTCCCCCGCCGCCAGCCGGTCCGCGCACCAGTCGCTGAACTCCCGTACATAGGCCGGTGTCCCGCCGCCCTGACGGGCGAAGGTCTGATAGTCCCGCAAGTTGTGGGTGAGGTTGCCGGAGCCGACCACCAAAATACCCTGCTGGGCCAGGGGCGCCAGCGCTTGGCCGAGCCGGTAGGCTTGCTCCGGCCCCTGCCGGCTTTGCAGGGACAGGGGCAGAACGGGTATTTGGGCATCCGGAAACAACAGCCGGGCGGGTATCCAGGCGCCGTGGTCCAGTCCCCGGTTGGGGTCCCGTGCCACCGGCAACCCGGCGGCCTGGATGGCCGCTTCCACCTGGGCGGCCACCTGGGCGTCGCCCTTGGCCGGATAGCGAATGGCGTAAAGCTCCTCCGGGAAGCCCCAGAAGTCGTGGACGGTAGCGGGTTCAGGGGCCCAGCCCAGGGTCGGCAACTGGGTGCTCCAATGGGCGCTGACCATCAGCAGCGCCCGGACTGGCGGTAGCCTTGGGGCCAGCGCCGCCAGGGCGGCGCCGGCTGCGCCGGGCCGCAGGGCGACGGTGGGCGCGCCGTGGGGAACGAACAGGGCGGGTAAATGCGTCATGGTCATGGGTTTCCTCAAGCGGCCAGGCGACCGTCTCGATAATCGTTGACCGCCTGGTAGATCTCCTGTTCGGTGTTCATGACAAAGGGTCCATATTGGGCGATGGGCTCCTTGAGGGGCCGCCCGGCGATCAGCAATAGCCTGGTGTCTGCCTGGGCTTCGATGAGCACCCCGTCGGCGGCGGGGTCATTGGTCAAGATGCCCATGCGTCCCGCCGGAACCGTCCGGTCCGCTACGCTGACTGCGCCCCGGTAGGGGTACAGGAAGGCGTTATGGTCCGGCGGCAGGGCTTGGGCAAACCGGCTCCCGGCCGGTAGGGCCAGGTCCAGGTAAAGGGGCGCGGTCGCCTCCCGGAGCACCGCGCCGGTCACGCCGCCGCTGGAACCCGCGAGCACCCGGACTTCCACCCCATCCGGCCGGGCAATGCGGGGCAGGTCCTGGGCGGTGTAATCCCGGTACCAGGGCGCTTGCAACTTGTCCCGCCCCGGCAGATTCAGCCACAATTGAAAGCCGCTCCAAGCGGCCGTCCTTTTGTTCGGGGATTTCCGAGTGAATCACGCCCCGGCCAGCGGTCATCCACTGCATGCCGCCCGGTTCCAGCAGCCCTTCATGACCGGTGCTATCCCGGTGGCGCATGCGCCCAGCGATCAGGTAGGTCACCGTCTCAAAGCCCCGATGGGGATGATCCGGGAAGCCGGCCAGGTAATCGTCCGGGTCGTCGCTGCCAAAGGCGTCTAGCATCAGGAAGGGATCCAACCGGCGTTGCAACGACTGGCCGAGGACCCGCACCAGGCGGACGCCGGCGCCGTCCGAGGTCTGTTTGCCGGTCACCAAGGATTCGATGCTCCGGGAACGGGTAAGGGTTTCTTCGTGGTGGTTCATGGGGATCGCTTCCAGTTGAAAGAATGGGCTTGCGCCTAGACCAGCGCCGCTTCCAGGTCCGCGTCCGCCTGGGCAAAGCCCCGGCTGGCCGCGTCCGGACCCATGTTGAGACCCTCGGCGTAGATGAAGCGCAAGTCCTCCATGCCCAGGAAGGCGAACAGCGTCTTGAGATAGGGCACCTGGGTATCCGCCGGGGTATCCCGATAAACGCCGCCCCTCGCCAGGGCCACATAGACCCGCTTGCCCTGCACTAGCCCCTGGGGACCCTGCTCCGTATAGCGGAAGGTGACCCCGGCCCGGGCGATGGCGTCGATCCAGTTCTTCAACTGGGCCGGGATGCCGAAGTTGTACATGGGTACGCCCAGCACGATCACATCTGCGGCTTGCAGTTCGGCGATCAGAACGTCGTCCAGGGCCACCCGGGCCGCCTGCTCCGGCGTGCGCTGGCCGGCGGGGGTGAACAGGGCGCCCAGGGCCGCCTCGTCCAGCGCCGGATGGGGCGTTTCCGCCAGGTCCCGCCGGGTCAGTTGGGCATCCGGATGCCGTGCACTCAGGCGCGCCACGATCTGGTTGGCGATGCGGGTGGAGTTGGCCCCCGTGCGGCGGGCGCTGGCGTTGATTTGCAGGATTTTCATGGTTAGTACTCCGGTGGTGTTCAATATGGCTCCACTCTATTCCTTGCTTAATCGGTTTAGAAGCCGCTAAACAGGCATGAATTGTTCGAAAAATGGAACAATCCATGGAGCCTTACCAACCCAACGACCTGCTGATCTTCGCCCGGGTGGCGGAAGCCGGCAGTTTCAGCCGCGCCGCCGGGCGCTTGGGTCTGCCCAAGTCCACCCTGTCGCGACGCATCGCCCTGCTGGAACAACAGCTCGGGGAACGGCTCATGCTGCGCACCACGCGCCGCCTCAGTCTCACCGAATTTGGCACCCAACTGCTGGACCACGCCCGCCAAGTGGCGGAGGAAGTGGACGCGGTGAAGGCCCTGAGCGAACACCGCCAGGCCCAGCCCAGCGGGCGGTTGCGGGTGTCCATGCCCAATGATTTCGCGACCCTGCTCATGACCGATCTGTTGGCCGCCTTCGTGGCCCTGCACCCGGCAGTATCCCTGGAACTAGATCTATCGCCCCGGCGGGTGGATCTGTTGGGGGAGGGTTTTGACCTGGCCATTCGGGCCGGCGACCTGAGCGACGACTCCCTGTTGGCGGCGCGTCGCCTGGCGGTGGCGCCGGGGGGCCTGTACGCAGCGCCTAGCTACTTGGCGGAACGGGGCGAACCCAGCCTTCCCCAGGACCTGCACCCATTGGACGGCCTGTTGCTGGGCCACCAGGGCGAGGTGGCGGACTGGATCCTGCGCAACGGCGACCAGCGGTGGCAGGGACTGCCTAGGGCCCTGGTAACCGCCAATTCCCCGGAACTGCTGATCCAACTGGCCCGCGCCGGGGTTGGCATCGCCGCCGTGCCGGAATATTTCGCCGCCCCCAGCGTGGCCCGGGGTGAATTGCGCCGCATCCTGCCCGCCTGGCGGCTGCCGTCCTACACCACC